>JBBRZD010000136.1:0-8221 GCA_038237055.1 Lysobacterales bacterium
ATGCCGGCCGGTCACCGGCGAGATCACCTATGGCCTCGAACGTCTCGCGATGTACCTGCAGAATGTCGACAACGTGTTCGATCTGGTCTGGGCGAATGCGCCGCACGGCACGGTCACCTACGGCGACGTGTTCCATCAGAACGAAGTCGAGCAGAGCACCTACAACTTCGAGCATGCGAACGTCGCCGAGTTGCTGCGCTGGTTCGATGTCTGTGAAGGCGAGGCGAAGAAGCTGGTCGAAGCCGGCTTGCCGCTGCCCGCGTACGAACAAGTCACCAAGGCGAGCCATACGTTCAATCTGCTAGACGCGCGACGCGCGATCAGCGTGACCGAACGTCAGCGCTACATCCTGCGCGTGCGCACGCTGTCGCGCGCAGTGGCCGAAGCGTACTACGCACAGCGCGAGAAGCGTGGCTTCCCGGGAGTTAAAGCGCCCGTTGTCGTGGCGGCATAATCGGTGCGGAAGAACGCGCTGTCATTGGCTGCCGTCATTTCCGCGAAAGCGGGAATCCATTTTGATCGCCAGAGCCCGTGGATTTCCGCTTTCGCGGAAATGAGGGCAAGAAGAAAACGATGATCGAGAAGAAATCCGTTCTGATAGAACTCGGCACCGAGGAACTACCACCGAAAGCCCTCGACGAACTCAGCGCTGCGTTTGCCAGCGGCGTGTGCGATGGGTTGACGAAGCGAGGCATCAAAGCGGACGTCGCCAACGCGAAAGCGTACTGCTCGCCGCGTCGGCTTGCGGTATGGATTCCCGGCGTCGCGGCCGCGCAGCCGGATCAGTCGCAGGAGCGTCGTGGGCCGGCCTTGTCTGCTGGACTCGATGCGAACGGCGAGCCGACCAAGGCGTTGATCGGCTTTGCGCAGAGTTGTGGCGTCGATGTCGCGCAGCTGGAAAAACTCGAAACCGACAAGGGCGCCTGGTTCGTGCACCGCGCGCAAAAAGCGGGGCAAACAACAGCCGCGCTGATTCCGGAGATCGTCGCTGAAGCGCTGAAGGCGCTGCCGATCCCGAAGCCGATGCGTTGGGGCGATCACGACTACACGTTTGTGCGGCCAGTGCATTGGCTGGTCATGCTGCACGGAAATGACGTCATCGACGGTGAAATTCTCGGTCTCAAATCCGGACGCAGTTCGCGCGGCCATCGTTACCATCATCCGCAGCCGATCCATATTGTCGACGCGGACTCATGGCTGGAATCATTGTTTGCAGCGAAGGTAATCGCTGACCCGGCTGCGCGTCGCGCGCGCGTGCGCAGCGAAGTCGAGCGCGTTGCAACGCAGACGGGCGGGGTGCCGCGTCTGTCCGAAGGATTGCTCGACGAAATCGCGAATCTGACCGAATGGCCGGTGGCGATCGCATGCACGTTCGACAGTGAATTCCTCGCCGTGCCGCAGGAAGCGCTGGTAATGACGATGGAGACGAACCAGAAGTTTGTCCCTGTATTCGACGTACAGGGACGTACGAGTGCCGCGGGCGCAGGATGCGCAGGAGCGGCCGGTACAGATGGAAAATTGACCGAGCACTTCATCGGCGTTGCCAATATCGAATCGAAAGATCCGGCCGAGATCCGCAAGGGCTACGAGCGCGTGATCCGACCGCGCTTCGCAGATGCGAAATTTTTCTACGATGAAGACTTGAAGACGCCGTTGGTCGGCTATCAGGAAGGCCTCAAGAGCGTGACCTATCAGCACGCACTCGGTTCGGTCTGGGACAAGAGCGTGCGCGTTGCCGAGCTTGCGCGCGTGATCGGCAATCGCGTCGGTGTCGATGCGGCGCTGGCGACGCGCGCGGCTGCCTTGAGCAAATGCGATTTGCTCACGCGCATGGTCGGTGAATTTCCGGAGCTGCAAGGCGTGATGGGTCGTTATTACGCGACGGCGAGCGGCGAACACGCCGAGGTCGCCGCCGCGCTGGATGAGTTCTACGCACCACGATTTGCCGGCGACAAGATTGCGCAGGGAAAAGTCGGTCAGGTGCTGGCTGTTGCCGAGCGGTTCGACACACTGGCAGGCATCTTCGCCGTTGGCATGAAGCCGTCAGGAAACAAGGATCCGTTTGCACTGCGGCGCGCTGCGCTCGGGCTCGCGCGCACTTTGATCGAAGGTAATCTTCCGCTTGACCTCGACGCGCAGCTGGCAGAGGCGCTGGCGCTATTGCCGGACAACGCGTTGGCCGCGGGTCTGTCGAAAGGCAAGGATGGGAAGATGCCTGCGCTCGATGCGGGAAAACGTCGCGACGAACTTGCGGCGGATCTGCGCGACTTCATTATCGATCGTTTGCGCGGCTATTACGCCGAGCAGGGCATCAGCGGCGAAGCGTTCGAGGCCGTGCGCGCGTTGGCGCCCTCGGATCTCACCGATTTCAATCGTCGCCTGCACGCCGTGGTCGAATTCGCGAAACTGCCCGAAGCCCAGGCGCTCGCCGCCGCGAACAAGCGCATCGGAAATATCCTGCGCCAGGCTGGCGACGTCGCACCGACGAAGATCGACGACGCGCTGCTCGACAACGGTGCCGAACGCGAACTCGCACTTGCACTGCAGGCCGCGCAGACCGATGGCACTCCTTTGATTGCCGCACGCGACTACGTTGGATTGCTCAAGCGCCTTGCCCATTTGCGTGAGCCGGTGGATCGCTATTTCAATTCGGTCATGGTAATGGCCGATGATCCGGCTTTGCGTGCGAATCGACTTGCCTTGCTCGGCGGCCTGCGCAGCTTGTTCTTGCGAGTCGCGGATATTTCGCTGTTGCCCGCAGCTTGAGTGGATCGACCCTACGGCAGCGAATGGTTGTCGTTCGACGAATGCGTAGCGCTGGTCGGTTCGGGCGCGCTTGCAAAGAACGCCCAGCGCGGGAAACGGCAGTTCGTTCATTCGCGGTTCGTTAGCGCAATTGCACGCTGGGCGCGCGCAGATTATCTTGGTGGCATCCACTACCGAGCGGGCTGTTTGATGTAAGGAGCGGCTCGCGAAGTCGAACCCCGCTGTGGCCTCAGGCTCGTTTGAATCGGCGCGCCACGTCGGGGTGTCTGATATACGATATCTTTCGTTCTTGTCTTGTCGGAGATTGCAAACATGAGGAATCAATGGATCGCGGTACTGGCCACGCTGGCTTTTCTGGGCGGGTGCAATTCCGCGGATCAGGCGGGGTCCGGCAAGAACGCCGCGCCGGCCATCGCGCCGGGCTCGACCATCAACGGCACGGTCACCTTTCATGACCAGATTCCGATCGGCGCGGGTGCCAAGCTCGATGTGAAGCTAGTGGACATCGCAACGCCCGAAGTGGCCATTGCCGAGAAGACCTTCGATGTGGGCGGCGCACCGCCGTTCAACTTTGCGTTGGATTTTGATCCAGGCAAGATCGGCGTGACGCGCACGTATGTCGTGAACGCGTTGTTGATCGACGGTCCGCGCCACTTCGTGCCCGCGCTCAATTCGCCCGTGCTCACCCACGGTACCGGCACGACGGTACAGGTGGTGTTGAATGCCGAGGCGACGCCGGCGGAAAATTTGAAGGAAGAATTCACCAAGCTGCAGGCGCATATCGGCGGCATGAAAAAAGTAGCCGGTACCTACCTGACCGACACGGCCTCGATCGGCTGGGATGCCTTCGCCGAAACCAGCGGTGTGCGCTTTGTGCGCATCAATACGGATATGGACGCTGGCGGTCGCAGTTCGATCAAGTACGCGTACAAGGACGGTAAACCGATGGTCGTCAAGCAGCAAAACGGCGCCACCGTCGGCTGGGGCGACAAGGGTGAAGTGCTGTGGAATGAAAAGCCGGGCGGCGGCAGCGTTGGCGAAGGCGAGATCAAGTCAATGCGCGATGCTGCGATGAATGCGCTTCAGATGGCGCAAGACAAGGTTGACGCAGGCAAGAAGAAGTAACCCGAAGTAATTTCGCTGAATGCGTGAAAAGGCCGGGTTCTCTCTCGGCCTTTTTCTTTCATGCGTCAGACCGCACTCGCTCAAGCGACGTGACGCACACCACGTTTCAAGTGAATCAGCAGCAATGACACCGCGGCAGGTGTAATGCCGGAAATGCGCCGCGCCTGTGCAATGGTCTGCGGGCGCGCAGCCTTGAGTTTCAGCAGTACCTCGATCGATAGTCCGTGCACGCTGTCGAAGTCGAAGCTGAGGGGGATCGCGCTGTCGTCGTGGCGACGGTTGCGTTCAATTTCATCGCGTTGGCGCTCGAGATAACCCGCGTACTTGATCGCGACCTCGACCTGATCGGCAACGGCCGGCTCAGTGACTCCGGGGCCGATGCCGTCGACGCGAACTAGATCGCGGTAGAGAACCTCGGGACGGCGCAGCAGATCGTGCGCATTCGTCTCGCGCGACAACGCAAAACCGAGCGTGCGTTCGACCGCACGGCCTAGCAGATTGCCCGGGGTCGCCCACAGCGCGCCCAGACGGTTGGTTTCGACGGCGACCGCGTCGCGCTTGCGACACATCGCATCGCGACGGTCCTGCGGCACGCAGCCAAGTTCAAAGCCCAGCTCGGTCAGCCGCAAATCCGCATTGTCCTCGCGCAGGTGCAGGCGGTACTCGGCGCGCGAAGTGAACATCCGGTAGGGCTCGTTGGTGCCATTGGTGACGAGGTCGTCGATCAGCACGCCGATATAGGCTTCGTCGCGGCGTGGCGTCCACGGCTCGCCTCCCTGCGTTGCGCGCCCAGCATTCAGGCCGGCAATCAGTCCCTGCGCAGCGGCTTCCTCGTACCCGGTGGTGCCATTGATCTGGCCGGCGAAGTAGAGGCCGGCGACATTCTTCGTTTCCAGCGATGCGTTGAGCCCGCGCGGATCGAAGTAGTCGTATTCGATGGCGTAACCGGGCCGCGTGATATGCGCGTTCTCGAGACCGCGGATCGAGCGGACCAGTTCGACCTGGACATCGAACGGTAGCGAAGTCGAGATCCCGTTCGGATAGATCTCGCTGGTTTCGAGGCCTTCGGGCTCGATGAAAATCTGGTGCGAGGCCTTGTCGGCAAAACGCACGACCTTGTCCTCGATGGACGGGCAATAACGCGGTCCGGTGCCTTCGATGACGCCGCCATACAGAGGGGAACGGTCGAGCGCGCCGCGGATCAGGTCGTGCGTGCGCTCGCTCGTATGCGTGATCCAGCAGCTGAGCTGACGCGGATGCTGCGCCACGGAGCCAAGGAACGAGAACACCGGCGCTGGGTCGTCGCCGGGCTGTTCCACGAGGAGCGAATAATCGATCGAACGCCCGTCAACGCGCGGGGGCGTGCCGGTCTTGAGGCGTCCGACCGCAAATGGCAGCTCGCGCAACGTCTGCGCCAGCTTCAGTGCTGGCGGATCTCCGGCGCGGCCACCGGCGTGGTGGGTCAGGCCGATGTGAATCTTGCCGGCGAGGAAGGTGCCGGCCGTCAGCACGATCGCATCGGCGCGAAACTCCAGGCCCGACTGGGTGACCACGCCGCAGGCGCGACCGCTCTCGACGATCAGGGAATCGACGGCTTGCTGAAAAATCTGCAGGCCGATCTGTGTCTCCACCCGACGCCGGATGGCTGCTTTGTACAAAACCCGGTCCGCCTGGCAGCGTGTCGCGCGCACAGCCGGACCTTTCGACGCGTTCAAGGTGCGCCACTGGATACCGGCGAGGTCAGCAGCCTGTGCCATGGCGCCGCCGAGGGCATCGATTTCCCTGACCAGGTGCCCCTTGCCAATCCCGCCGATCGCAGGATTGCAGCTCATCTGGCCGATCGTTTCGACATTGTGGGTCAGCAGCAGGGTGCGCGCGCCGCAACGCGCACTGGCGAGCGCGGCTTCCGTACCGGCATGACCGCCGCCGACGACGATGACGTCATAGTTGTACATAACGTGTTCTCTTGTTCCCGACCTGGAGCGGCTGATAGCTCGGTGTGCTGTGCTCAGGCGTCGCAGGCGATTCTAGCAAGGTGTCGTGGCGGCGCTGGCATGGAACATGCTCAATGCTCCGTCACTCCCACCGGCGCGCGACGTATGCGAGCACGTCGAACGATCGGAATTCAGGGGCCGGTTGCGCCGGTGGGGGGTTCTACCGGGAAGTGTTCCAGGATCTGCTGATGTCAGCCAAGGCTGGCGCCCGGCGGTCGTAGGAACAGGGGGGATCCAAGAGGACCGTGTGCCGGGCGCCAGTGATCGAAATACCGATGAATTTGTCAGCAGCCGAGGGTCCACAGACCGCTCGGCTGTTTTGTTTCCGGGATGGCAACTTAGCTGCAAGTCCGACTGGCAAACTGTGACGAAGATCGCGAACTCTTGTCGTCTACTGCGCTTGCGCAGCACGTCCGGTCAGATTTCGACGTGCAGCGTCAGCCAAGGCTCAATCATGCGCCGTCAACTCGGCTCCTTGCAATCCGTCGGAGTACAAATTCGCTGATTACAACGGTTGGCACGCCGTTTGCTATCACTAATTATCGAGAACCCGAGGAGCAAATCACCATGAGCAACATCGCCGCCAGCATGAGCTTCAACCCACTCTTCCTGCGTCATGACCTGATGATTGAACTCGGACGACTTGAAATGGCCATCGACAGTGCGCGCCACGAAACAGCGGCGAATGACACGGTTGGCCAACTCGAAACGCGTTGCGCAAAGATCAACGAAGCGCTGAGCAGACTGCCAGCCTGAAAGATTTCAAAGCGGTAGGAACAGGGGCCGGGGCCGCGCGTCACAGCGCGGCCTTTTTTATGCCCATGGATGGGCGGTACGCTGGCAATGCAGGAGCAATTGCCAGCGTCGACGCGCGAAGGAGGTACGCTGAGTCCGCGGGTGCTCGCGGCACTCGCGCACACTCTGCAAATCTCTGTAGCTCGCAATGCAAGAGCAAATTGCCCGCTCCTTTGTTCGTCGATACGCCTGCACAATGTCGGCGTGATTGCCATCAACGCACCAGGCTGCGCGCAACGATGTCGCCCAGATCCGGTGAATTGTGCGGCCGCGCTGCGATCCGCTCAAGTTCGCGATGAATCATCGCGCGGCGCAGTGGCTCGTAGCTCCGCCACGCGCCAAACGCCGTCGCCAGACGTGCAGAAATCTGTGGCGTGATCGCGTCGAGCTTCATCACCGCATCTGCGACGAAACGGTAACCGGCGCCATCGGCGCGATGGAAGGCACGTGGATTGCTGTGCGCAAAAGCGCCAAGCAGGGAGTACACGTTGTTCGGGTTGTTCCATCGAAACGCAGCATGCGTCGTCAGCACCTCGACCCGCGTGAGCGCGCATGGATCGGGTTCAGTTGCCTGCACCACGAACCACTTGTCGAGAACCAGCGCATCGTTCGAGTAGCGGTCCGAAAATTCCGCAAGCGCTGCGTCCGCATCGTTTGCTCGCAGATGCACCAACACGGAGAGCGACGCAAGGCGATCGGTAAGATTGCGGGCGTCCGCAAACTGCGCCCGAGCCAATTCCAGATGTCGCATGTCTGCCCGACAGAGCGCCGCAAGGGCGACGTTGCGCAAACGCCGACGTGCTTGTGCAGCTAGATCATCTTCCGTTGCAGGAACCTCGGAGAGCTCGCGATATTTCGCCAGAAAGGGCGTGGCAAGCGCCGTTGCGACCGCAATTTCGATACGCGCGCGCGCCTGATGCACGGCTTCGGGATCGATCTCCTTCAAGCCTTCAGTGAGCGAGGTGGCGTCGGCGATCCGGAGCATTTCCGCCACAAGCGCCGGGTCTGCGGTGAGGTCGCACAGGACACGGGCCAGACAGTCTGTCCAGGTCGCGAGCGTTTGCTTGTCCGGTTTTCCCGCATCCAACGCCTGCGCGAACAAATGTCGCGCGAGCGCATCCGCAGCGAACCAGCGATTGAAGTCATCGGTGTCGTGGCCAGCCTGAAGCGCAAGTGCGTTGGCATCGATTTTCTGAATCAGCCGGACTGGTGCCGAATAACCGCGAAGGAGCGAGACGACGGGTGCCGAATCAATGCCGATGAAGCGGAACGTCGAGGTATCTTCGCGCAGCAAAAGTACGCGTTCTTTCGTTGGCTCGCCGACAGCTTCGCCCTCGAGTGCGAGGGAGAATGGCCTGCCGTCTGCATCGAACAATGCGACCGCCACCGGTATCGGTAACGCATGCTTGTGCGGCTGGCCCGGCGTCGGTGCCGTCTTCTGCGCCAAGGTCAGTTCGAAACTGCGCGTGTGCGCATCGAAACGGCCGCTGCTGTGAAGCTCCGGCGTACCCGCCTGCGCGTACCACGCCAGCCACTCGCCG
>JBBRZD010000137.1:0-8070 GCA_038237055.1 Lysobacterales bacterium
ATGCACTGTCGAACGTGGACACGACCGATCCGGACGCGTTGCAGGCTCTGCTGCAGACCTGCAACAACGCACTGCTCGATCCAATGTTGTGGGTCTGGGCAATTGGTTTCACGATCGTTTGTGCTGTCGTCGGTGCATTCATCGGTCATGCCAAAGGACGCTGGATGTCCGGCATGATCTGGGGCCTGACGCTCGGGCCAATCGGCTGGCTGGTCGTCGCGCTATCCAAGGCAGGCCCGCCCAAGTGCCCCGCGTGCGGGCTGGCAAATGGGAGCGATGCGAAGTTCTGCGGTCATTGCGGCATCAATCTCAAGGTGGCCGCTCTGAACGCCGATCGTGCCTCGCTCAATCGCAACAACGGCCCGCACGGCGGGTAGACGGCATCTTGCCTATGAGTGGCGCTGCTTGATTGCGAACGACCTGCCCCCATTTTCGAGACCGCAGCATCTTCCACGCGTTAAGATGCCGCGCAACCCAACCGCACAGATTCCCATGTCGCAAGCCGCTCATCGCCACCACGACCATCACCACGACGCACCCGCGTTCGTGGGCGCGGTCTCGAGCGCGTGTGAGCTGCGTGGATTGCGCCTGACTCCGTTGCGTTTGCGTGTGTTGGAACTCATTGCCGCCGAATCGAAGCCGGTGAAGGCTTACGATCTGCTCGACCGCCTCAAGGATGAACACAGCGGCGCCGCGCCGCCGACGATCTACCGCGCGCTCGACTTTCTGCTCGAACATCGTTTCATCCACAAGCTCGAATCGATCAACGCGTTCGTCGGCTGCCATCACCCGAACGAGGCGCATCAGGTTCCGTTTCTGATTTGCGACGAGTGCTTGAACGCCGTCGAAGTGTGTGACGAACGCGTGTCCAAGCTGCTTAGCGAACAGGCGCGTGAACGCGGCTTTCGTCCGCGTGCGCAGACGCTCGAAGTGCATGGCGTTTGCGCGAGCTGTCGCGAAGCAGCGCCGGATGGTTCGGGCGAGTCGAACTCTTCGCGCTGAAACCGCAGAAATCAGCTGAATCTGGCACGTCTGGATTCTGCGACGTGAGCTCGACCATACATTTGATGTTGTCGTCCGCGTTTGTCGCCGGCGTCGTTGCCCCGTGATGTCTACCGCATGGTCACGCGAGCCGTCGTTCGCTGGCTGGATCGAACACATGCATGCGCTGCGGCTGGAACGACAGCTTGAGCTCCGTGCCGATGGCGGGAATTGCCTGTGGCGGCACGCGCGCAACGATGTCGTGATCGCCAGCGCGCATGTTGAGGAAGATCTCGTTGCCGACAGGTTCGGCGAGTTCAAGGCGCGCGCTGAAGGCGGGGACGTCATCGCGATCCGTCGATGGCTTGAGATCTTCGGGGCGCAGGCCGACGATCAATTCGGCACCTACCTTCGCCACGGCATCGAACGAATCGCCCAAGGCGAGCTTTGCCGAGCCCAGATCGAGTGAAAGACCATCCTCGGCAACGACGCGGCCGCGGAAAAAATTCATGGCTGGACTGCCGAGGAAGCCCGCGACGAACAAGTTGACCGGTCGTTCGTAGAGATTCATCGGTGTGTCGATCTGCTGTATCTCGCCATTACGCATGACGACGATGCGATGGCCGAGCGTCATTGCCTCGATCTGGTCATGCGTCACGTAGATCATGGTGGCACCCAGTTCGCGATGCAGCTTGGCGATTTCGACGCGGGTCGACAGACGCAGCTTCGCATCGAGGTTGGAGAGCGGCTCGTCGAGAAGGAAGACCGCCGGCTTGCGCACGAGTGCACGACCGAGCGCGACGCGCTGGCGCTGGCCACCAGACAGCTGCGCCGGCTTGAGCGGCAGCATGCGGACCAGGTCAAGCATCGCGGCCGCTTCGCCCACACGTTGCTCGATTTCCTGTTTCGGCGTACCGCGCAGTTTGAGTCCGAACGCCAGATTGTCCGCGACGCTCATATGCGGGTACAGCGCGTAGTTCTGGAACACCATCGCGATGTCGCGATCGCGCGGCGAAAGGTCGTTGACCACACGCTCGCCGATCGACAGCTGACCAGCCGTTATCGACTCCAGTCCTGCAATCATGCGCAGCAGGGTGGACTTGCCGCAGCCGGACGGCCCCACCAGTACGAGCAGCTCGCCGTGCGCGACCTCGAAGCTCGCGTCGGCAACGCCGACATAGCCGTTCTCGTAGACCTTGCGCAGGTGATCGAGTCGTACCTTTGCCATCGGTGCTTTTCCGTATCGCCGCGGGCGTCGAATGGACGGACGAACATGCCTTCCGCCACAGCGGCAACCGCATGAACGCTGGCCCGGATCGACGGCTGCACATCATGCGCCGCTTGAGCTATCCTCCAATGTAATCGTTTTCTTTCCCGAATTTCCAGCAATACGAGTGCCAAGGACCAGTAGATGAGCGAGGGTTTCGAGTTTCCGAAACAATTTCTCTGGGGTAGCGCAACGTCGGCCTACCAGATCGAAGGTTCGCCGCTCGCCGATGGCGCCGGCCCGAGCATCTGGCACCGTTTCGTGCGCACTCCGGGAATGGTCCGCGACGGCGACACGGGCGATGTCGCTTGCGATCACTACCGATGCTACAAGGACGACGTCAAGTTGATGCGCGATCTTGGCCTCAAGGCTTATCGCTTCAGCGTCGCTTGGGCGCGCGTGATGCCGGAAGGCAAGGGGCGCGTGAATCACCGAGGCCTCGATTTCTACGAGCGCCTCGTCGACACCCTGCTCGAAAATGGCATCGAACCGTTGCTGACTCTGTATCACTGGGACCTGCCTGCCGCGCTGGACGACCGCGGCGGATGGCTGAATCCCGACGTCGCGCATTGGTTTGCCGACTACGCCAGCGTGATGGTTCGAAAACTCGATGGTCGCGTGAAGAAGTGGGCGACGATCAACGAACCTTGGGTCGTGACCGATGGCGGTTACCTGCATGGCGCGCTCGCACCGGGGCATCGAAACCGTTTCGAAGCGCCGATCGCGACGCATCACCTGCTGCGCTCGCACGGCGCCGCGGTGCAGGCGTATCGGGCGGAAGGGAAGCACGAGATCGGCATCGTCGTGAATCTCGAGCCCAAGTATGCGGCGAGCGACAGCGCCGAGGACAAGGCTGCGGCGATGCGCGCCGATGCCTACATGAATCGCCAATACCTCGATCCTGTTTTCCGCGGTCACTATCCCGAAGAGCTCAAGGAAATCTTCGGTGAAGCGTGGCCGGAGTGGCCGGACGAAGACTACGCTTTGATCAAGCAGCCGATCGACTATCTTGGTTTCAACTACTACACACGCAGCGTGACCAAGCATGATGAGAAGTCGTGGCCGCTGAAGGCGTCCGCCGTTCGACAGCATGCGACCTACAGCGAGACCGGCTGGGAAGTGTTTCCGCAGGGTCTCACCGACACGCTTGTTTGGCTGCGCGACCGTTACGGCAATCCGCCGGTCTACATCACCGAAAATGGCTCGGCGTTCTACGATCCACCCGTTGCCGAAAACGATGTGGTGGAAGATCCGCTGCGCGTCGACTATCTGCGCAAGCATCTGCGCGCGATCCACGATGCGATCGGCCTGGGTTGCGACGTACGCGGCTATATGGCGTGGTCGCTGCTCGACAATCTTGAATGGTCGCTTGGTTTTTCCAAGCGCTTCGGCATCGTGCATGTGGACTTCCAGACGCAGAAGCGCACGCCGAAGGCGAGTGCCCGGCTGTATTCAAAGGTGGTCGCGAGTAACGGACGCGAGCTCGCAGAATAGGCTTCGTCCATGTATGCGCCGATACATGTCGACCATGTCGGGCTCTACCGGGTCTGCCGCTGCAACGTCAGTTCTGTCGCCTGCGTTTTCCCGCATGGGCGGTTCGCAACGCGATCATGAGAATCCGCATTGATGGCCGAATCACGTACAGATCGTGTGTTGCTCGCCGACGTTGGCGGCACCAACGTGCGCTTTGCCTTGGCCGATACGGTATCCGCCCAGCCCTTGCTTGGTGAAAGCATACGCCGTTACCACGTCGCCGATTTCGCGACGTTCGCGGATGCCGCGCTCGCCTATCTCGCGGACACCGGCACACGTCCAAGTCGTGGCGTGTTCGGATTCGCCGGTCAAGTTCGCGATGGCGAAGTGCACGTCACAAATCACGCGTGGAGCGTTTCGCGCGAGCAGTTGCGTACGCAGCTTGGACTCGATCAGTTGCGTATCGTCAACGACTTTGCCGCAATGAGCATGTGCGTGCCCTTGCTCCGGGAGAGCGATGTGCGTGTGATCGGTTCGCCACCAATGCCGGCACCGATGGCCGCAAAAACGGCACGTTTCGCGTTGATCGGTCCCGGCACCGGTCTCGGCGTCGGTGCATTGATGATGCAGGATGGTCTTCCGTCCGCGCTTGAGACGGAAGGAGGTCATACGAGTTTTGCGCCGCGCACCGAAGAAGATATCGAAATCTTGCGCCGACTCGCTGCGCGTTTCGGGCGCGTTTCCAACGAGCGCCTGCTATGTGGCAGCGGTCTGACGAATCTGCACGATGCACTCGGTGACATTCACGGCATCGTTGGGGATAGCTTGCCGCCGGAGGAAATCACGCGACGTGCCACAGCGAATTCGGATCGGGCTTGCGTGCGCACGCTGGAAACGTTCTGCGAGTTGCTTGGCGCGGTGGCCGGCGATTTCGTACTCGCGTTTGGCGCATGGGATGGCGTGTACCTCGCTGGCGGATTGCCGCCTCTGATTCTTCCATGGCTCGAACGCGGCGGCTTCCGGCGACGCTTCGAGGACAAGGGCCGCTTCGAGGAAACCCTCGCTCGCGTGCCGAGCGTGGTCATCATGCACCCGGATGCAGGACTTCTCGGAGCCGCTGCCTGTGCTGTTGCAGACGCAAGCGCATAACCGATCGATCGCTCATCGGCGGCCGCCGAGTCCGCGGGAATGCACGGCGTCGCTATTCGACCGTGATGTGCGCTGGCAGGCGCGTGATGTGCAATTCGCGCTTCATCCATGCGGTCTTCGCGCCGTTGATACGCGTCACACCCGGAGCGCCATCACGCAGCCATGGGAACACGAGCCCGCCCGGCGGCAACCGCATGCCCTCGTCCTGGATATCGAGATGCAGCGTGCCGCCGACGCTGTGGAGGGAATAGCCGAGCTTGCCGTATGGCGTGCGCAGGTTGTCGATTGCGATGCCGTCGCCATCCAGCCAGTCTTCTGCTATGCCAGCGGCCAGCACCATCGAATGATCGGCTTCGCGTTCGTAAGCGAACAGGTCGAGCGTCGAACGGATGAAATCCGAAGCGACCCAGCCATGCGGCATGTCGCCGACGAAGCGCGATTCGCGAGCATCGCGACCGACGACTTCGGCCCACTGGTTCCAGCCAGTTGGCCGTCGATCGCGCATGAAGAAATCGATCGCCTCGAGCGCTCGATCGCGCCAGCCCAGTCTGACGAAAGTACCGACCGTGCGCCATTCGTACGGCGTATAGTCCTTCCACCGATCTCCATCCCGCCGTGCGACGAAGCGTTGCCAGTAGCGCTCGAACGTAGTGCGCAGGAGGTCTTGCGGCAGCTTCGCTTGTTCACCAGCCGGAGACAGCGCGATCGTCGTCGATGTCGCGTCGAAGTCGCCAAGTTCGGCGCACCCGGGCAGGTAGTCGATGCTGTGCGCGTCAACGGACTTTTGGATTGAAGCGTACAAGTCGCCGCGCAATTCATCGCGAGCCGGCGTCAGTCGCGCGGCATCGTCGCGCTTGCCGAGCGTATTCGCGATATCGACCGCGTTTTTGTATCCGGTCAGCGTCCAGAAATCATCCCAGTACGAGTGCATCGGCTTGGCGGAATAGCCTTCGTGACTGATCGACGCGGGCATCAAGCCGAAAAAAGCCTCACGCCCGGGCACCTGGTTCGCACGCGTTCGCTCACTTGCGCGCAACGTGTCCATGTAGCGAGTGGCGGCATCGACGTGCGGCCACATTGCAGCCAGCAATGCACGGTCGCCGGTGTAACGGAACACTTCGCTGGCGAGATGGATCAGTTCGCCGTGACTGTCGTTTTCCGGCACGGGATCGGCGCCGCGCCCGTCGACGCAACACGGCACCTTGCCGTTCGCGAACTGGTAGGGCGCATACCACGTGAGGTAGTCGCGTGCGACATCGGCGCGACCGAGCCGAAGCAGCGCTTCGGACATCATCGTGCCGTCGCGTATCCACGAGCGCGCGTAGGAACGCGTGCCCGGTCGCAACGCCGCGCCGTCGCGGCTGATCAGGATATCTGCGAGCGCGGTGCGCAGCGTGTCGGCAAGCGGTTGCATCCGTGCTGGCAGTCTCAGCACCACGTCATCTAGTTTGCGGTGCCATGCTGCGACCTCGTCGGCACGCAACTTCGACACCTGCGCATTCGCGTTGGCGGCTGGGCGCCTGGCATTGCCGTCGAGCGGAATGGCCAGGGAGATCGTCCGCCGCGCTTTCGCTGCAAGTTCGGCGCGGTAGAGCAGGGCGCCAGATGCGAGGCCGGTTGCGTCAGTGTCCCATGCCGCTGCCATCGAGGTGGCCTGCGCGGGTTCAACGCGACTCGCGAGGTCGCGCAGGCGCTCGACGATCATGCCCGTGTCGAACGCACTCGCGACAAAACACGTTGGCGCATCGAGGGCGAAGATGCGCGGTTTGCCGTTGACGGAAAGTGCGGTATCGGAAAACGTCAGGGAATGGATCGGACTCACACCGCCCGGCGTGTTGAGAAACTGCACCGACGGGTTGACCTGGAATGGTTGCACGGCGAGCGCAAGAGTAATCGTGTTCGGACGATCGGACGTGTTCTCGATTTCGTAATTTGCGATCAATTTTGAGGGCTGCGGCGTACCGCTCGCGAATGCCGTTGTGGTCAGGCGCATATCCTTTCGCGTCCAGGTGACGCTGGGTATCGGCAGATAGCGATCCTGCAAGGATTGCGCGATGGATACGTCGGCCCAGCTGGAGAGCGTGCCCGCTTCGTCGATCAGGAATGGCTCGATCGAGAAGCCGCCGCGCGTGACTTCAAGCGCGCCGTCTTCGGACAACAAGCCGCTGTTGTGCCCGCCGTCGACGCCGACGACGGTCCAGTAGGTCTGCTCGTTGTAGAAGCCGCGCGGATAGGAACCGCGCGGCTGTTCCCGCGCCAGTTCGGCGAAGAACTCGTTCGCCGACGCCCCAAATGAAAGATCCTTGATATCGACCTCGGCGAGACCGTAAACCTTTTGCGGACCTTCGTGCATTGCGATCCGCAGCCAGCGCGCTTGCGACTCGGGCAACAGCAACGGATCGATGCCGCCGTTGCCGCGCGAAACGTTGCGCACCGTGCGCCAGGATTTACCGTCATTCGAGAGCTCAATCTCGTAGCGCGAAGCGAACTTTCCTTCGGCCCAATGCAATATCAATCCACCGAATTCGCGCTCGACGCCCAAGTCGAGCGTCAACCATTGTTCGGTTCCGCGTTTGGGATCGCTGCGCCAAGTCGTTGCTGCATTGCCATCGATCGCGTTGGTCGGTGGCGAATCAGGTTGCGAAGAAGAAGCGGCGGACTGCGCTTTCGGCCACGTCGAAGGCGCAGGCGGAAGTTCGCGCAAGGTCAACTGATCGAAGCAAACTTCGCCACTACCGCCCTTGCCGGCGTAGAGCGTAAACTCGATGGAATGGCTGTGATGCAGAATCTTGTCGGAGGCCGGACCCCACGCAAAATCGACGTTGCGCTTCTCGTATCGCTGCGTCTGCCAGTCGTGCGGAAATACAAAGTCAGGACGGTTGACCCACCACACGTTGTCGCCTGAAGCGTCGCCGAGCTTGAACTGCAGCGCATTGTCGGGCGCGTTGCCGCGCACGCGGAAACCGAATTCGTAGTTGGCGGGATAGTCGATCGGCAGCGTCCGCCGCATCGCCGCATAGCCGGAAACGCCATGGAAATCGAAGTCCAGGCACAGGGCATTGCCTTCCGCGGTTTTTTCGCTGTGCAGTGTGGCGACGACTTGATCCGAAGCAGCCGCAGTCCATGGCGTCGCACTGTCGAACGTATCGAGAATGCGGCCTTTCGAAGGCTCGACCGCGATTGCCGTAGTCGGAAAAGCG
>JBBRZD010000138.1:0-8012 GCA_038237055.1 Lysobacterales bacterium
TCGGCGAGCAGGCGCGCCTTCCATTCGTTCCAAAGATTCGGATTGGTCCCGGCAATGTCCGCGATCGTCAGCAGATACAAATGATCGAGGCGTTCGCGATCCTCCACCTGGACCGCGAAGCGATGCACGACATCGGGATCGCTGATGTCCTGGCGTTGCGCGGTGACACTCATCAGCAAATGCCAACGGACCAACCATGCTACGAGATCGATATCGGCAGCCGGCAGACCCAGTTTTGCGCAGAACCCGCGCGCCTCGTCCTCGCCGAGCACGGAATGATCGCCGCCAACCCCCTTCGCAATATCGTGGAACAACGCGGCGAGCAGGAGCAATTCGGGTTTGTCGATCGCGGCGAACATATCGAGCGCACGCGGAAATTCCTCGCGCGCCTGCGCATCGGCGAAGCGCGCGATATTGCGCAGCACGCGCAGGGTGTGTTCATCGACCGTGTACACATGGAACAGGTCGTACTGCATGCGCCCGACCACGCGCCGGAACATCGGCAGGATCGCGGCGAGCACGCCATGCCGGTTCATCTGCGCGAGCGCGGCGACCGCGGGGGCGCCTTTGCGCAGCAGCTCAACGAAAGCCGCGAGTACGTGCGGATCGTCGGCGAAGCCAACCTCATGCTCGGCCAGTGCGCGCTGCAGCAGGCGCATTGTCTCTGCAGACAATCCGCGCAGTTCCGGATGTTCAAGTTGCACCGCGAACACATCGACGATCGCGCGCGGTTGACGCAGGAACAGATCGGCCGTGCGCGGCTCGATGCGCGGACCGACGGCCACGAAATCGCAGTCAAGTTCTCGCGGCAGCGTGTCGCCCGGTTCGAGTAACTCGGTGCAGCGTTCCTTCCATTGCGCACCCAACCTCTCGACGATCGTCGCGGCGCGGTAGTACGCCTGCATGAATTGCTCGACCGCGAGGTTGGTCGCGTGCTCGTCCACATAGCCGAACCCGCTCGCCAGCTGGCGCTGGTAATCGAACAGCAAACGCTCCTCGGGACGACCTGCGGCCAGATGCAGTGCGTAGCGATATCGCCACAGCATTGCCTCCGAGCGCTCCAGCGCAGCACGCTCGGTCGCATCGAGCAGGCCCTGCTCGACCATCGCGTCGAAATCGCCGACTCCAGCGATGCGTCGGCCCAGCCAGCGCATCAAGTCGAGCGTGCGCAATCCCCCGGGGCCGTCCTTGAGATTGGGTTCAAGGTTGTAGGTGGTGTCGTTGAAGCGCGCATGGCGGGCGGTCTGCTCGGCGTGCTTGGCCGACAGGAACGCAGCCGGCGGCCAGATTGAAGCGTCGTCGACAATGTTGCGGAGCACAGCAGCAAGCCCGCCATCGCCTGCCAGGAGGCGCGCATCCAGCAAGGACGTGAATACACTGACATCCACGGACGCCAGCTCGCGACATTCGGCTGGAGTACGCACGGCATGGCCGGGCTTCAAACCGATGTCCCAGAGGCAGGCGAATAGCGCCTCGAACGCGCGCGCCTGGCGCTGAATCGCGGCGGGTTCGGTCAATACCAGCAGGTCGACGTCGGACTGTGGGAACAGAAATCCGCGACCGAAGCCGCCCACCGCGAACAAGGCGCAATCCATCGTCTCACCAACGCAGGCCTGCCAGACATGCCCGACCACGCGTTCGACCGTCTGCGCACGCAAATGCACAAGGGTATTGGCTGCTGCGCCATCGCGGAACGCCGTCGCCAGCTCCCGTCCGTTGTCGCCGAGAACCTGGCGCAACGCGAGACGCGCTTCCGCCGATACGCCGCTGCGCGGCAACGCCTGCGGCAGGCGCGGAGGTGGGGGCAGGTGCGTGGTCGATGTCGATGGCACCACGGCAGCGTCGGCATTCTCGAACGAGGGGATTGGCGGACTCGGCGGCTTCGCTCTCTGCAGCCTCATCCCTTTCTACACCAGCGAGGGTTGTGCACCAGCGCTGCTCGAGCTGCTCAGTTTCGCTGCCACACCTGCAACGCGTTCAACACAGCATTCAATGCGTCGGCCACGCGGTCAGAATTTCGTAGCCGTCGTCGGTCACCGCAATCGTGTGTTCCCATTGCGCGGAAAGCGAATGATCCTTGGTCACCACCGTCCAGCCATCGGGCAGCAGGCGCGTGTGCGGCTTGCCAGCATTGACCATCGGCTCGACCGTAAAGGTCATGCCCTTCTGCAATTTCATGCCGGCACCTGCGTGGCCGTAGTGCAGCACTTGCGGATCTTCGTGATAGATCTGGCCGATGCCGTGGCCGCAGTATTCGCGAACGACCGAATAGCCTTGCGCTTCAACGTGGGTCTGGATCGCGTTGCCGATGTCGCCGAGCGTCGCGCCGGGACGGACCTTGCCAATGCCGAGCAGCATCGCTTCCAGCGTAGTGTCGACCAAGCGTTTCGCCAGCACCGATGGTTCACCGGCGAAATACATGCGGCTGGTGTCGCCGTGCCAGCCATCCTTGATCACGGTGACGTCGATATTGACGATGTCGCCATCCTTGAGCAGCTTGCCCGGATTCGGGATGCCATGGCAGATCACATGGTTGACCGAGGTGCACAGCGTTTTCGGGAAACCCTTGTAGCCGACATTCGCAGGGATCGCTTTCTGCACGTTGACGATGTGCTCGTAGGCGATGCGGTCGATATCCTCGGTGCTGACACCGGGCTTTACGTGCGGGATCAGCATTTCCAGCACTTCGGCGGCGAGGCGGCCGGCAATGCGCATCTTCTCGATCTGGTCCGGGGTTTTGACGGTAACGGGCATGGTTCCTCGGTGATATCGGTGCAGCTGGCGCGGGCGCGCCGTACGGGCTATAATTCTATGGTTTCGCGGCTCAACTTCGTAAGTCGTTGGCGGCGAAGCAAATAAATGCGGGTTCGCGATCGGTCTTCAATGATCGGTACAACGCCCGCTACGGCAGATGCCGAATCCGCACACGTATCGTCACCGCGTTCGGGGTGCTCCGCAAGGAGTCGCACGCGGCGGATACGTGGAGGTCCAACCCCGGGCTCCACCGCGCGAACCATAAAGGCCGCGGTGCGCCCACGTACGTGGAGTTTCACCATGCCTCAAGTCACCATGCGCCAGATGCTCGAAGCTGGCGTGCATTTCGGTCATCAGACCCGTTACTGGAATCCCCGCATGGCGCCGTACATCTTCGGCGCGCGCGGACGTATCCACATCATCAATCTCGAAAAAACGATGCCGCTGTTCACCGACGCGATGAATTTCATCTCGGGTCTGGCACAGAAGCGCGGCACCATTCTTTTCGTCGGCACCAAGCGTTCGGCGCGCGATGCGATCCGCGAAGAAGCGGCGCGTTGCAGCATGCCGTCGATTTCGCAGCGCTGGCTCGGCGGCATGCTGACCAATTTCCGCACGGTCAAGCAGTCGGTCTCGCGCTTGAAGGAACTGGAGACGATGGCGGGCGACGGCAGCTTCGAGAAGCTGGTCAAGCACGAAGTCCTGTCGCGCATTCGCGAGCGTGAAAAGCTCGAGAAGTCGCTCGGCGGCATCAAGGACATGAACCGTCTGCCCGACGCGCTGTTCGTTGTCGATATCGGCCACGAGGACATCGCGGTCAAGGAAGCGAAGAAGCTCGGCATTCCGGTCATCGCCGTGGTCGACACGAACTACGATCCGACCCTGGTCGACTACGCGATCCCGGGCAACGATGACGCAATCCGCGCCGTGCAGCTGTATGCAAGCGCCGTTGCCGATGCCGTTCTCGAAGGCAAGGCCGCCGCTCCGATGATCGCCGCGAACGAGAAGGACGATTTCGTCGAACTCGACGCCGACGGCAATCCGGTCGGCAAGAAGGAAGCGCGCGAGCGTGACGATCGCCGCAACAAGCCGGGCCCGCGCAAGCCGGGTGGCGACAAGCGTCCGCCGGCTGGCCGTCGTGGCCCGCCGCCGCAGCGCAGCGGCAAGCCGGACGCGCCGGCAGCCGAGTAAAAAGCCTGCGTCGGACGCCTGTCGGTCCGACAGCGACGACTGGCAACTCGCGGACCTTGGGTTCCGCGATGTCAGCCGGTCGCGCTCTCGCAACAACGCATCTGTAAGAACGAACGCCGCGCCCGCGCGGCGTTCCTGCCACCGAGGACACCATGGAAATCACCGCACAGCTGGTCAAGGAACTGCGCGAGCGCACGGGCGCCGGCATGATGGAGTGCAAGAAAGCGCTCACCGAAAACAAGGGCGACATCGACGTGTCGGCCGAATGGCTGCGCAAGCAGGGCCTGGCCAAGGCTGACAAGAAAGCCAGCCGCGTCGCCGCGGAAGGCCGCGTCGTTATGGCACAGGACAACGGCAAGGCCGTACTGGTCGAAATCAACTGCGAAACCGACTTCGTCGGCAAGGACGAGAGCTTCCTGCATTTCGCCAACGAAGTCGCGAAGATCGCGCTCACCAGCGGCGCGCCCGATGTTCGCGAACTGCTCGACATGTCGTGGCCGGGCGGCGGTAGCGTCGATCAGGCACGCCAGACATTGATCGCCAAGATCGGCGAGAACATCCAGGTGCGCCGCATGGCTCGCATCGACAGCACCAACAACGTCGGCGCCTATGTACACAGCGGCCGCATCGGTGTGCTGACTGAAGTGAAGGGTGGCGACGCCGACTTCGCACGCGGCATTGCGATGCACGTCGCGGCGATGAATCCGCCGCACAACAAGGCAGCCGACGTTCCAGCCGACTTCGTCGCTAAGGAAAAGGAAATCGAACTGGCCAAGATGTCCGAGAAGGACAAGTCCAAGCCACCGGAAATCCTCGAGAAGATCATCAGCGGCAAGATTGCGAAGATCGTCAATGAGGTCACGCTGTACGGCCAGCCCTACGTGCTCAACACCGATCAGTCGGTCGAGGCCGCGGCGAAAGCGGCCGGTGCCGACGTGATCAGCTTCCAGCGCCTCGCCGTCGGCGAAGGCATCGAGAAGGTGGTCGAGGACTATGCGGCTGAAGTGATGAAGCAGGCCGGTCTCGCCTGATTCATCGTTGCATCGATTGACGAAGAGGCCGCGAATTCCGCGGCCTTTTTTATGGCCATGGATGGCCGGTATGCCGGAAATGCAGGAGCATTTTCCGGCGATGGCCATGGATGGCCGGTATGCCGGAAATGCAAGAGCATTTTCCGGCGATGGCCATGGATGGCCGGTATGCCGGGTCCGCGGGCGCTCCTGACGCCCGCGAACACTTCCCACGTCCCTGTGGGTCGAAATGCAGGAGCAATTTTCGGTAATGGCCATGGATGGCCGGTATGCTGGTCTACCGGCGTTCCCAACGCCAGCGGACACTTCCCGCATCCCTGAGGCGGAATGCACGAACAACTGCTAGCGCGCGTACCCGACGCTCAATTCACATCGCGCGGCTTGCCAAGCTTTTCCAGGCTCGATGCCACCGGCAGACCCCAGCCGTTGCGGATCGCGAGCATGCGCAGGCCGAAACAGAAAACGGCGCCGACGCACATCACGCCCGTCGTCGGCAGGCCGAGTCGATCACCGATCACCACGATCGCCGCACCCGCGAGCGCCGCGACCGCGTAAAGGTCGGCGCGCAATACCAACGGCACCTCATTCAGCAGCACATCACGCACGATGCCGCCGCCAATACCCGACAACATGCCGAGCAAGGATGCCATCACCGGATCGAGTCCGTGCGCGAGCGCCTTGTTAGCACCGACCACCGCGAACAACGCGAGACCCGCCGCATCGAACAGCCGCACCGGATTGCGCAAGCGCTCGATCGTCGGCGCGCGCCAGAACGTGATGAGCCCCGCGAGCACCGACACGCCAAGATAGCGCCAGTCGCTGATCGCAGCCGGCGGCACCGCGCCAATCAGCACATCGCGCACGATGCCGCCGGAATTAGCCGCCACGAAGGACAGTACCAGCACGCCAAACAGATCGAGCCTGCGCCGCACGCCAGCGGTCGCGCCGCTGAGCGCGAACACGAAGGTGCCGAACAGGTCGAGGATCAGGACCAGCAATTTCAAGGTCACGCGCATCTCCTTCGCGGGTCGCCGGACGGGCACACTTTAATGCGTAGGCGCCGATTCGCGAGCGCCGCGCACAGTATCGGCCGGCTGCGGCAACGCGTACTGCGACCGATTGCGGTGGAAGGACCGCTCTACCGCTACACTACGGCTGTTTTGCCTGCCGGAAATCGCACATGCCAGCCGATATCAAGTACAAGCGCATCGTCCTCAAACTTTCCGGTGAGGCCTTGATGGGTGAAGCCGATTACGGCATCGACCCTAAAGTACTGACACGTATTGCGCGCGAGATCATCGAAGTGCAGCGAGTCGGCGTGCAGGTTGGCGTGGTCATCGGCGGCGGCAACATCTTCCGCGGCGCGGGTCTCGCTGCAACCGGCATGGACCGCGTTACCGGCGACCACATGGGCATGTTGGCGACGGTGATGAACGCGCTCGCAATGCAGGACGCGATCGAAAAGGCCGGCGGCACCGCACGCACGATGTCCGCCATCAAGATCAACGAAGTCTGCGAGGACTTCATCCGTCGCCGTGCGATCCGCCACCTCGAAAAAGGTCGCATTGCGCTGTTCGCAGCCGGCACCGGCAATCCGTTCTTCACCACCGACTCCGCTGCCGCCCTGCGCGCGATCGAGATTGGCGCAGGCTTGCTGCTGAAGGCGACCAAGGTCGACGGCGTCTACACCGCCGATCCGGCCAAGGACGCGAGCGCGACGCGCTACGAGCATCTGTCCTACGACGACGTGATTCAGCGCAACCTGCAGGTCATGGATACCAGTGCGATTGCGTTGTGTCGCGACCACAAGATCCCGCTGCGCATCTACGACATGTCGCGCGAGGGCGATTTGATGCGGATCATGCGCGGAGATCAGATCGGCACCCTGGTCGGCGGCCGCGGTTGATTGCCGTCAGCGCGGGTTGACGACGCGCGTGGCGAAGGCCACAGCACAACCCACTCTTGCTCAGGCGGTCGCGCACGATCAACTTCTTCAACGAGCAATCCCGGTCGCTTGCCTCGCAAGCTGCCTTTTGAGCGCGGCGACTCGGGACTCGATGCCTCGATCGCGTACCGCCCATTGCGTCTTGAACAACTTTCGAGCATACGGCAGGCATCCCGACTCGATCGCAAATGCAATCCCGGGCGGCTCAACGATCCGCCGTCCACAGGCCCGCTGCTATACTCCGCGGCCTCATGCAAGGCAGAACAGGCGGCCCGCAATGCTCGATGACATCAAGAAAGACACGCAGACACGCATGCAGAAAAGTGTGGATGCGCTCAAGCACGATCTCACCCGCTTGCGCACCGGTCGCGCCAGCACAGCGCTGGTCGAACCGCTGAAGGTTTTCTACTACGGCACCGAGACGCCGATCTCGCAAGTCTGCAATGTCGCTCTGGCCGATTCTCGTTCGATCATTATCACGCCGTTTGAGAAGAGCATGGTCTCGGCCGTCGAGAAAGCGATCCTCGCATCCGATCTCGGCCTGACGCCGAACACGATGGGCAACGTGATCCGCATCAACCTGCCGCCGCTGACCGAAGAGCGCCGTCGCGAGCTGTCAAAGCATGTCGCGCACGAAGGCGAAAACGCCAAGGTCGCTGTGCGCAATGTGCGCCGCGATGCGCTGCATCAGGTGAAGGAACTGCTCAAGGACAAGAAGATCAGCGAGGACGAGGATGGCCGCGTCGGGGACGACATTCAGAAATACACCGACAAGTTCGTCAAGGACATCGACGGTGTGGTCAAGACGAAGGAAGACGAGTTGATGTCGATGTAGTCGAAGCCGGCCTCAGCCGGTGGAGGCGGAGGCGGAGGCAAGGATGCCGACCGTAGGAGAGTCCAGGGACGGATATTTGCGCGGAACTGAAGAAAAACCCGTCCGCGCGGCAACAGGCACCGCGGCTGAAGCCGCTCCCACGGCGCTCGTGCGTCGCCCTACGATCGAGATTGATGGATTCCGACTCGCCAGCCCGCATTCCGCGTCACATCGCGATCGTCATGGATGGCAACGGCCGCTGGGCCGAGCGTCGCCA
>JBBRZD010000139.1:0-7963 GCA_038237055.1 Lysobacterales bacterium
ATACCGGGTGCAATTGGCTTCGAGCCCTGCCGATGAATCGCAGACCTTGACCCGCGCGTAGAACAACCTGGAAATATTCCCGCTGCCGGTATTGAATCCCGAATTGTTTGATACTTCGAGAAACACGCCCCGGTCAGTACCACTCGTGAGTTCAGTGCCCCCATTGTGAGTACGCATCCACACCGCGCCCGCAGCGAACGGCGTGGCCACCAAACCCGCTGGCGCGGCGACGCTCTTCGTTGGAAAGTTCCCCGCCGAACCTTGCGCCGTTTGCCGCGATCGCTGCAGGACTGTCAACCCAGCCATGTCAACAACACGCATGCCACCAGTAAGTGTCTGGCGAAACTCATCGAGAGCGGTCATCGACGCCCAATTGAGCAAATTTCCGCTCCATTGGGTGGCCGGGCAACCCGTTCCGCCGATAGCGCCCGCCGGCACGAAATAGTTGTTCAGCGGCACTACGGCGTCAGCTTGGTAGCTGTAGCACTTGGCACTGTCGAAATAGCCCAGGTAGGCACTGGCGCTGGCAAACCCGGATGCGTCCGTATAGGCCGCAACGGTGCCGGTTGGAAACTCGACCGAAAGCGCCAACAAAAGATTCGCAGGCACCGTACTGGCGCTGAAGACAGGCACATCCGACAGCACGGTTTGCGCGCGTGCATTCAAGCCGATCGCCAGACTGGCGCAAATACCTAACGCGAGAAATCGGATGGATGCTGGGAAGGATGCTATGAGCTGCTTTTTCATGACTTGACCTCGTCGGGACGACGGCTGTCGTCCGGCTATCAGATGCAATTCTTGCGACCAAATACAGTCTGGACGTAAGCCTGGACGTTCTTGGGCCCGTCGACGCGAATGGATAGACGGTAAGTCGCCTTGGCCGCTCCGACGCCGCCGCCACCTGCGCCTGCGCCGCCGATGAACGTTTCATCGCTCGTCGTTGACAGGCCTGTGCTGGCAGAGGCGAGGATACAGTTGGCAGAATTCGCTATCGTTCCGGACGTGCGACACATGCGTTCAACAATGTAATAGATGTCGTTTCCAGTCGACGCTCCCACGATGCTCCCCAACCCGGCTGTTGCGGTCCCATGAACGGCCTGCTGGGTCAGAAGCTGCGGCAAGTCCGAACGGATCGTGTCTGCGGTGCCTAGTGCTGCGTGGTAGACCCCCGCGTTCGTCGCGTCAGCGGCGCAACTGGGAATGACGCCTTTGGCCGCGACATACGCTCGCTCCGCTTCCTGCATTGCGCTCTGACGGAAGCTCATGGTTCCGGCAATGAGATTGGCTGTGTCGACGGAGCGCATCAGCCCGACAACTGCAAGCAACGTTGAAACAAGAACGATGATTGCTATCAGCGTTGCGACCATGCCGCGCTGGCGCGCCGGCCCCTTGAACTGCGAAATCATTTTCATGGCGGCAGCGTCTTCGTCCTATTGAAGCAGGGTGGTATTTGCGTTGCGGATCGGGACGGTCGTGTCATAGACCTTGTAGCGGTATTGCGTGTCGACAGCTACGGGATAATGAAGTGACGCATTGGCCAAGTCCGAAAACAACGTGATCGGCGTGGTGTTGGACAAATCGGACGCACGCTCGGCCAACTGGCTGCGCGAGACGACGGCGACGCGTATCGCCTTGATCTGCCCCAATGCAGTCGCCGACGCGGCGGAACCGTTCGCCAGGGTTGCAGCCGCCCAGGAACCTGTGGGCCCCACCCATTCGTCGACGATACCGTCGTTGACGGCGCCAACGCCCGCACCATCGTCCACGCCGTAGACCGCTTTGAGCAGTACGATTCCATCGGCTACTTCATTGGCTGTGGTGCGGTTGCGTTGCAACAGATCGAACTCGTCGAGCGTGCTCGCGGTTGAGTCCACGCCGAACAGGCTCATCGTGGGGCTGGTGCCCAGATCGAAGAAGTAGGTTTGATTCGGTCCGGAGAATCCGTTCATTGCGCTGTTGGCGCCATCGAGAGTTATCTGACCATTGATGGGGGACGCAGGAATATCGACCACAGCCTGCACCTTTCCTGCACGACAAGCGCCGCTACCATCGCTGGCGACCAGGAATTCGTTTGGGTAGATGCCAAACGCATTCGGATTGGCCGTGCTGTCAGTCGCGTTGAACACCGTCGCGGAAGTGATCACGCCGATCGGACCGCCGAATGTGCGCACCGCAGGATTGCCTGCCATCACCTGCACGACGTCGGGCAATGCCTTGCCCGCGCCGTCCGTTCCCCCATCGAAAATCAACGCCGGAATCAATCGGATAGCTGTCGGGACGGCTGCAAACGGAGCGGGTAGCGCCGCAGGCAGCGGAAGGACCACTGATGCAGCTGAGCGCGCCGAAATGGTGCACGCCCAGATGTTATAAACAGCGCTACGGCCTTGCACGATACCTGAGCCGGCGGTGCGCAAAAGACGCTCCATTTCATACAACGAGAAACTTCCAGCCTGCTGCGCATCGCTTCCGCTGGTTGTCGTTCGCTTCTGGCCTTCGAAGGCCACGAACGCCTGCATCATTGCGAACGTGCCAATGAGACTGATGAGCAGTCCCACCATGACTTCGACAAGCGAAAATCCACTCGCTCGGCGCATCTTGTCGAACCGCCGAGGCGGACTTCCCCCGAATTTCAAGCGAAAGGAATTCATTGGGATATCTGCGTGACGGAAGTATAGGTGTGATTTACGTTGTCGCCGGGGTTATTCCATGCCACCGTCACCGTTGCGACTTTCGCGGCATCCACAGTGATTGTGCCGACACCGGCCGGCAACGCGTCAACGACCAGTCCGTTCCATGTGGTATATCTCGGCCCACCGCTGCCCGCGGCACCTACATAGTCCGCTGCCAGCATTGTCGGATCGGATGCCCACATACGTCCGATCACCTGATCAGCCAGCATGCCCGCGTCAGAGCGGAATTTTGCATCCGATGCGAATCCGACCGCGCTCGATTGGAGCTTGACGATACCCAGGATACCGATCGCGAAGATCAGGATCGCGATCAGCGCATCCAGCAGCACGATGCCGTGCTGACGGTCGCGTGGAATGTGGATCATGGTCCGCACCCCTGCGGCGTGTTTGTCGATTGAGTAAGCGCGGGATCGCACATGCGAACACTTCCACCGGCGTTGACGACTGCAACCAAGCGCCTCGGACTGCTGCCTTGCGCACTCGAAATGTCGATCCGCGCAATGGCAGCCGCGGTTGTCGGTCGGCCCAATGAGTTGAAGGTCACTCCAGAACCGGTCGACACGGTTCCGCTTACGTCAGTCCCAAAAACCAGTGCTGTGCTGGTGCCGACGCGCGTACCTGTGCTACTGCCGGAATTGAACACCTGAACCGGCTCTCCTCCAGTGCACGAATTGGGCGTAGCGGCGAGCGGCAGGCAAACCGTCCAGTCAGGCAGCCCTGTTGCCGATGTCAACTCGAATCTCGCGGGTTTGCCAAGCTGGACGGCTTGATCACGCGCGATGCGAAGCCCGTTTTGAATGGATTCCCCAGCACTGCGGATCCGCGAGTTAGTCATCCATTGCGAATACATTGGCGTTCCAAGGATCACGAGAATGCCAATGATGGTGATCGCGACCATCAACTCGATCAACGTCATGCCCGCCTGGCGAGTCAAGTTACGCATCACGCGCACGTGCCGCCCTTGCGGACAATCCAGCAACCGGCATTGCTCGTCCAACCCGTGGGCACACTGGTCGTGGCGCGCGCGTTCGCCTGGTTGATGGTAAATACAAACCCGGCCGTGGGTGTACCAGTCTTGCCAGTCGCCTTCGCGATATACGAGTCGGGAGGTCCAGCATTACGCAGGCAGGAGAATGCGAAGTACTCTCCCGCTTCCGAAGTGGCAGGGTCCAGACCGCAGGCAGTGCCCGCTCCGTAATTGCGGCTGTCCTGAAAGAACTGCTCCATATGAACGCGGAAGTCTTGTAGCCCATTTTGCGCTTCAGTTAGCTTGCTGCGCGTGATGTAGTCGTTATAGGCCGGAAGCGCTATCGCCGCGAGGATCGCGACGATGGCTATCACAATCATCAATTCGATCAGCGTGAAGCCGGCTGTCGCCCCACACCTATGACTGCGGTACTTGCACTTCATTTATAGCCCCTTTCCGGGCGGGGGAGCGCGTATCGCTCGCCCGCATTTTCGGCAGCGCCATTGATGACTCATCGCAGCTTGATGGTCAATCGATTGTCAGACGAGCGGTGGGTTTTGCGAGATCAGCGAAAAGTGACGCCTGCGGACAATCCTCCGATGGACCGCCTGCACTTCTGGCGCGGGACACGAACCCATCGGGATACTTGGCTACGCCACTACGCGCAGGCGCAACTCCTTCGGCAGCGCAAAAGTCACGTTTTCAGGCTCGCCGTCCAGTTCTCGCACGCCTGAGGCGCCGGCATCGTGCAGGCGCGCAATGACGTCGCGGACCAGGCTCTCGGGTGCCGAGGCTCCAGCGGTTACACCAATACGGGCGCGTCCTTCGAGCCACTCGGGACGAATATCGGCGGCGCCATCGATGAGGAAAGCGGGTACGCCCTGCTTCTCGGCCAATTCGCGCAGGCGATTGGAATTGGAACTGTTGGGCGAACCGACTACGAGGACCAGGTCGCATTGCTGGCCGAGCCTGCGCACCGCGTCCTGGCGATTCTGCGTCGCATAGCAGATGTCGTCGTGACGCGGTCCCTGAATCGCTGGGAAGCGCTTCTGCAATGCCTCGATGACGACACGCGTATCGTCGATCGACAGTGTCGTCTGCGTCGCAAACGCGATCTGTTCGGGGTCACGCGGCTGCACGTGCGCAACGCATTCAGGCGTCTCGACCAGATGGATTGCGCCAGCATTGTTGCGATCCCACTGCCCCATCGTGCCTTCAACTTCCGGATGTCCGGCGTGGCCGATGAGCACCACATCGCGCCCGGCCTTGCCGTGGCGCGCGACTTCCATGTGTACTTTGGTCACCAGCGGACAGGTCGCGTCGAACACGCGCAAGCCGCGGTTTCCGGCTTCGGCGCGCACCGACTGCGAGACTCCGTGCGCGCTGAAGATGACGGTGGAACCATCCGGCACTTCGCCGAGTTCATCGACGAACACCGCGCCTTGACCGCGCAGCTTCTCGACGACGAAGCGGTTGTGCACGACTTCGTGGCGCACATAGATTGGCGCGCCGAATGTCTCGAGCGCACGTTCGACGATCTCGATCGCGCGGTCGACACCGGCACAGAATCCGCGGGGGTTGGCGAGCAGGACTTCCATGAGTCGATTATCCGCCAGTGCCCGCAACTTTCCTACTCGAAAATCCGAACAGGATGAGCATGACCGCACCTATCGAGATCGCCGAGTCGGCGATATTGAATGCAGGAAACGCCCAATCCTGATGGTAGACCTGGATGAAATCGGTGACCTGACCGAATCGCAGGCGATCGATCAGATTGCCCAGCGCACCGCCGATGATCAACGCGAACGGTGCCGCGTTGCGCCAGTCACGTCGCTGCGTGCGCGACAGATAGAACGCCAGCATCAAGCTCACGCCGATCGCGAGGGCGGTGAACAACCAGCGTTGCCAACCGTCCGCACCCGCGAGGAAGCTGAAGGCGGCGCCCGAATTGAACGCCAGCGTCCAGTTCAGCAAACCCGGAATCACCGGATGCGGCACGTGCGGCTGCAACTGGATCAACACGATGTGCTTGGTCAATTGATCGAGCGAGATGACCAGCAGCGACAGTAGCAGCCAGGAGCGTGCGTTGGGGCGGACCGTCATCGACGTGACGCTCGTGCATCCGTCATTCCGGTGCAGGCCGGAATCCATGTTGATTCCTCTTGACCCCAGCAAGAATGGATCCCGGCCTGCGCCGGGATGACGGCCCTGGAGACTAGAACCATTGCCTGTTCTCCCCCGCGCCGTCGATGTTCTCGATGCAACGTCCGCAAATTTCCGGATGCTCTGCGTGCACGCCGACATCCGGCCGGTAGTGCCAACAGCGGATGCATTTTTGCGCACCACTCGGTTTTGCAGCGACCCAGACTTCGGCGCCCTCGATATCGACACCGTGCACGTCCGTGCGTTCGGTCGGATCGGGGCTCACCGCGAGAGCCGCCCATGCGAGATTTGATGTGATGAAAAAGAAACGCAGTTCGTCTGCGACTTCGTCATAGCGTGCCCGCGTCGCCGCATCGGCGTGGACGACGACATCGGCCTGCAGCGAAGCACCAATCGCGCCGCTCGCTCGCATGCCTTCGAGCAGGCGTGAAGCACCGGTGCGGATCGCGAGCAGGTCAGCCCAGAATTTGCGCTGCTCCGGCGTTCCCTGCGTTGCCGCGAGGCCGTCGTACCAGGTTTCGAACAGCACCGATTCGCCGCGCGTACCGGGGACCAGTGGCCAGATTTCCTCCGCCGTGAACGAAAGCACAGGTGCGATCCAGCGCACGAGCGCTTCGACAATGCGGTACATCGCGCTTTGCGCGCTGCGTCGGCCGACACTGTCGGCCTGCATCGTGTAGAGACGATCCTTGGTGATGTCGAGATAGAGCGAACCCAGTTCGTTGGTGCAGAAGTTCTGCACGCGCGCGACGATCTCGGGGAAATCATGCCGTGCGTACGCGGCGATCACCGCTTGCTGCACGTCATGCGCCTGCTGTATCGCCCACTGGTCGAGCAAGAGACATTGATCGACTGGCAACAGATGTTTCAGCGGATCAAAGCCATCGAGATTGCCAAGCAGGAATCGCGCCGTATTGCGGATGCGACGATAGGAGTCGGCGACGCGTTTCAGGATTTCGTCGGATACCGACATCTCGTTGCGATAGTCGGTCGACGCCACCCACAGGCGCAGCACGTCGGCACCGAGCGCATCGACGACCTTCTGCGGTGCGACCACATTGCCGAGGGATTTGGACATCTTGCGTCCCTGCGCATCCACCGCGAAACCGTGCGTGAGCACCACGTCGTACGGCGCACGGCCATGCATTGCCGTGGAGGTGAGCAGAGACGACTGGAACCAGCCCCGGTGCTGGTCAGAGCCTTCGAGGTACATGACCTTGTCGCCCGGCTTTCGAGCAAGTTGCGGACGCTGATCGAGCACGCACCAATGACTGACGCCGGAGTCGAACCAGACATCAAGGATGTCGACGACTTTTTCGTACGCGTCCGCTTCGACACCGAGCAGTTCGCTCGCGTCGAGCGCATACCACGCATCGACACCTTCTTTTTCGACCCGCTGCGCGACCTGTTCCAACAATTGGACACTGCGTGGGTGCGGCTGCTTGGTCGCCTTGTCGACGAACAACGCGATCGGAACGCCCCACGTGCGCTGGCGCGAGATGCACCAGTCCGGTCGTCCTGCGACCATGCCGGCGATGCGTTCCTCGCCCCACGCGGGGAACCAGTCGACGTCATCGTGTACAGACTTCAGTGCCGCCTCCCGCAGCCCGGCGACCTCCATGCCGATGAACCATTGCGGCGTCGTGCGGAACGCGACCGGCGTCTTGTGGCGCCAGCAATGCGGATAGCTGTGTGTGATCTTCGCCGACGCGAGCAACATGCCGCGCTCGCTCAGCAACTGGATGATTGTGTCGTTTGCCTTCCAGATGTATTGGCCTTCGAAGATCGGCGTGCCGGGCAGATAGACGCCGTTGCCGCCGACCGGATTCAGCACGTTGGCCGGATATTTTTCGACCAACCCGTATTTCTGGCCAACTGCAAAGTCCTCGACGCCATGGCCGGGCGCGGTGTGCACCGCACCGGTGCCGTCTTCGGCAGACACGTGGTCACCGAGAATCACGGGGATTTCGCGATCGTAGAATGGATGACGCAGCGTCGCACCCTCGAGCGTCGAGCCCTTCGCCAGCCCGAGAACACCGGCCTGCTCGACGCCATAGCGTGCGAGCGCGCTCGCGACCAAGGCTTCGGCGAGCACCAGCAGCACGCGCTTGCCATTGCGCGAAGGGCATTCGACGAGCGCGTA
>JBBRZD010000140.1:0-7962 GCA_038237055.1 Lysobacterales bacterium
TCTCGTCGTCGGTAGCGTTTGGAGGTCGCGTGAGCACATAGGTTCCGGCTGGGAGCATGATCGTTGCACCGAGGCCGCTCGAGCGATTGGCCTGCATGACAGCCGCGCGCAAGGTGCATTTGTTGAAAGCGGTATGGCACACGCCGTCGCTCGTGTCGTCGTCGATTCCATCCAGAGTGCTGTCGACGAGGAACGTCTGCACCGCGCACGCTGGAGAAGCGAATGCAAGGGCTGCGCAGATCAGCGCAGCGACTACGGGAGGCTTCGCCGTCGTGCGCATCAGGAATGGACTCTGGCCGTTAGCCGATGCAAGGCCACACCGAGCACAATGCCGGACAGCACAAGCAGCATCCATGTCGACAACGTGGGCGCCGCAATGGCGGAAACGACGCTGCCAGGTGCCGCGACGACCTGAATCAATGTCGCGGATGTGCTGGTCGCGTTCGTTGCGTCGCCACTGTAGATCGCGGAAATGGGATGCGATCCGAGCGCCAGCGTCGACGTGGTGAACGTCGCCATTCCCGCGCTGACCGCTCCTGTACCGAGCGCGTTTGCGCCGTCATCGAATTGCATCGCTCCGGTCGGATTCGTGCCGTTGACGGTCGCCGTAAAGGTGACGGATTGGCCGACCAGCGATGGATTGAGCGATGACACGACGCTAGTGGTTGTCGCGCCAGGCGCCACGCCATTCACTACCTGGCTCACTAGCGGGGACGAGCTGCCGCCGTTGCTGGAGTCGCCCGAATACACGGCCGTAACTGGATGGGTGCCGACATTCAAGGCGGCCGTCGTGAACGTTGCTGTCGTGCCAGCCAACATTGCGGGCGCACCGAGATTCGTCGCGCCGTCCTTGAACTGCACGGTACCGGTCGGCGCCGTGCCGCCCGTAACGGTTGCGGTAAAGGTGACGCTCTGACCGAACGTAGACGGATTGAGCGACGACACGACGCTTATGGTGGTCGGGCTGACTCCTCCCGTCGCGTTGAGGCATTGCGAGAACTCGGAGGTATTGCCTGCAGCATTGGTGGCCGTGCTGGTGATGACGGACTGAGCGGCGGGGACTGCGAACGTCAAGGGCCCGAAGCTCGCGTTGCCGCTCGCATCGGTGCTGACATTAGCCGTTCCGACGTACGTTTGCCCTTGGCCGTAGCCGGACGCGTCACATGTCGCGTTGGCGAAGAACTCCAGGGTGAATGTGCGGCTGGCGACGCCGTTCAAGGTTCCCGAAATAGTCGCAGTGCCGCCGCTCGTTGTGGCCGCTGTAAGCACTGGATAGTTTTGGCCGAGGTTGCCGTGACTTGTATCCGTGTCACCCGGGTCGTTTGGCAAAGGAATTCCGTTTCCGTCAATGTCGATGCCGAGTCCGCTATTGGAATGGATCACGTTCTGCGAAATGCTGTTGCCAGAACTATCGTAGTTTGCATTCACGCCCGGACCTAAATTGAAAGCAATGACGTTCGGCTGTCCCGCTGAGGAGCCGCCCACTACCGAGCCGGTCCCATGCAGAAACACACCGAATCCATTTGCACCGAGGCCGGTGGGTAGCGAACTTATGCCGTCGCGCTGCGTGCCGATCAGATTGCCACGCAGCGTGATGGCACCGACTGTCTGCACACCGCCTCCGGAATTTCCGGAAATCAAATTGTCGAGCACACTCACTCCTGCCAGTTGTACGATCCCCGCCTGCAGCGAGGTCGGCGTGTCGAGGCTGAGTGTTCCCGTAGTGTCGGTGCCGATGTAGTTGCCTTGGATCAGGTGGCCGGTGGTCGTGCCGGCAAGCGGCAGCTCCACACCATAAAAAAGATGACCGGAAATAAGGTTGCGATCCGCCGCAGCAGGCCCACCGACAGTCAGGTTGTTGGGTAAGGATTGCACCACGATTCCAAACGTTCCGTGCTTACCGATCGTACCGGATGTGTCAGTGCCGATGAAATTGCCGGCAACGGTCACGTTGTTGGCGGCCACTGATATCTCGTCGTAGCGATTGTTGAGAACGAGCCCACGTATCGTGGTGCCGTCGGCGCCAGCGGCGACGTGCAGGTCATCCGTACTTGCGGCAAGATCGATTTCGATCGTCAGCACGGCATTGATCCCGGCATTCAGCGCATGCGTATTCGGGCTGGATCCCGGTTGAGTGTAGCCATCGATCAGAACTGGTTTGGCGATAGCCGGCAAAGGGCTCACGGGCGCAATGGTGTGCACTCCCGCAGCGGCGATATTGAAATGTATCGCGTCGCTCACGCCGTAGACGCCGGGGCTCTGGCCGGCGATGTCCGAATCGCCCAGATCGTTGCCGGTGTTGATCGACGTCATCGCTTCGCGCAACGTCACCTTGCCGTCGGCGGCTATTACGCTGTCAGCGGTGGATGTCACCGTGACCGTCGCCGCGAAAAGCCGGGTGGACACGAATAGCGCGAACAGCGCAAACACGATGGAACGGGTATAGAAGCGGGTCATTGCTTTTCCCTCTGATGTCGTTTGTCTGATGGCGTCGATACGGGTGTTTAGGCGAAGCCAATTGCAACTGCACCCATTGGTTTGATAGCAGCCGCCAAGCATGAGCATGATTACTAGAGCCGCGCCGCGAGTTTTCGTCCCAATGATTCGAGACTGTCGAGTGTGGGCAGCGGTGCATCCGATGACGCTTCGTGCACCATCAAAACAGCCATCCGGTGCCCGCGCTGGATGGCGATTAGCGCGACGTCGCTGAGGAGCCCGCGCTGTTTTTCCGCCTTTTCCAGTATTGCTATCGCATGGTCGCCGATGCCCACGATCGGCTGGAATACAATCTGATCAGCCGCGCCCTCGATAGTCGGATCGACGACGCCGGTCAGTTCGCCGCGTAGCTCGTTCTCGAACGCATCCGCCTCGACCTTGGTGACTACCTCCACGCCGATCTGCCCGGTCGGCGTTTCCCACGCACAGCGGTCGAAGCCATATTCGAGACTCCCCGTGTTGCGCTTGCCGGATGCAGCCTTCGGAAAAAAGCTGCGTATGTCGTCATCGCTGAGCAGTGCGCAGGCGTTTTCGGCGGATACTGGCGGCGCAGTGCTGCTCTTCGCCCTGCTCGGTGCCGACGAAGGGGACATGGCCACGCCAGAAGGCGCAATCACAGCCGCATCCGGGCTGTGCGCCGAACAGGCGGAAAGCAAGCCTGCCAAAGCGACTATCGACAGAGAGAAACCCATTGTGTGCATTTTTGATCCTGGTTGGAAGGCTGCGATGGATGACGAGTTTCGCGCACCAATTGGCCGATTCGGGTGGTCAATCAACTCGGCGTTAAACACCGCCATCCATTGCCTCGACGTCCGTGGTGCAGGACTAGTTTTTTGAATCGCACAAATTTCTTGCGTCAGTCGCTGTGAGGGCCGCCGAACTGGTCGGCAAAGATCGAATCGTTGGCCTTGAGTTGCCCGACGACGAAGTCCACGTCATCGTCGATCGTAGGTCCCCATAAGCGCGTGCCGGTAACCGTCACGAACTCGTCACTGACATCGAGACCCGGGCCCGCCCACGTCGTGTCATTGGAGCCGGTGCCGGTAACCGCGACGTAGTTGCCTGCGTGATACGTGTTGCCACTGGCACCGTATTGCTCTATGCGAATTACCTGCGGCGAGCCGATCGCAAAAAGATTTCCCTGCGTGCTGATTACCAGATCGCGATTGCCCGGGCGCTCGCCGATTGCAATCGGAATGGCGTTGCTGAAGTTGCTACCAAACGAGCTGTGGTTGCTCCGAACGCACAGGCCAGTGCCGCAAAACGATGGGTCGTATTCGAGGCCGCCGGCGAGCGAATTGAGGCGACCTACCAGAGTGGCCGGAACATTGAGCAAATCCGTGTCCGAACTTCCGGCGAAAGCGATCTTTCCGTTTGCCAGCACGGTTATTGCATTGACGGAGTCCTTCTTGTAGCCGGTGTTATCGTCTTCGTAATAGATATATTGCGTAGCCTGCACGACCCCGGTGGTTGCAGAGATCGCACTGATATAGCCCTCGTAATCGCCGTTTAAAGCTCTCTTGTACGTTCCGCCGATGTACAACAGGTCGGGGCCAGGAGTGGCCGCGGGCCGGCGCGCCATCGTCATCAGCGTTTGGTCGATAGTGTCGCCGAACTCGATCTGGTAGGTGGCGTTCCCATTCGTGCCAAAAGACGCGACGGCCTGACCCGTGACGGCATTAATCTTGGTCAGCGCGAGCTGCATTCCAACGCTGAGGTTCGACTCGCCGCCGATGAATAAATAACCACCCGGATCGTAAACAATGCGATGTGCAATGCTGCCCAGACGACTGGTGTCACCGCCGGGCGCGTCGAAGACGGTGTAGCTGTAGCCCACCGTGGATCCAGATGCGAAGCCCGCGCAGGCCGCGCCCGTGTCAATGTCGAAGCAAAAGGTCGTGAACGCATTCCCGAATAGAAAAAGACTCGACTGACCGGTGAAGTACAACCGGTGGGTTCCGTCGAATGCCACATCCTGAGCTTCGGTCAGCGTCGTCTGCAGCGTGAGTTTGCCGCTCGGAAAGACAGTGCTTGTGGCGACGAATCCCGTTACCGGATCGGTTCTGCCAATGGCGACATCCCAAGTGCCGTTATGCCAATGCACGCCCGCGACATAGCCAAATGTGTGGAAGATGGGAATGCCGCCCGCAGAGCCATCAAGCTCGGATCGGTAGAACGTGCGCATGCCCCAATCTCTTGTGTATGTGCCGGAATTGAAATCATAGATCTGGGTGCCGCCACCGATACCGAAGTTGGGATCGAGATCGAGGTCTGTTGGTGCGATGACATCGACGACGTGCGGGTTGTAGCGTGTGACATCCACGGCTCCTTTGCGGCCAGCCTCCAAGCTCTCGTTCTGTGCGAACGCGTTGCCACACAATAAGAGGGCAACGCACAGGCTGAGCAAATAGATTTTCATTTCCCTCTCGCTTGAATCATGCAAAATGTGAATGGACGTCAAGCTGGCATTGCTCCCCTTTTGCGGTGACGGCGCTTGTCCGGTCAATCGCTTGCAGAGCTCTCTCGTGCGGTCGTCTCACGCTTTCATACGGCAAAGAGCAACGTATCCGACACGGCGCCGTCAAAAAGTCGGCCCGGCTATACTCGACGTCTGTGGTTGGAGAGAGGCCCCGTGAGCACACTCGACATGAACGCCCTGCTTGAGGCCACGAATAGTGGCGATGCGACGGCGCTCAAAGCGGCATTTGTGCAGGTCTACGGAGAACTCAAGCAGATTGCCCGCAAGCAACTACGAGCGTCGCCGGGCGCTACGCTGAACACCACGGGGCTGCTGCACGAGGCGTATCTGAAACTCGCTCGTTCGGACTCGCACAACATCCAGGGTCGGGTGCACTTCTTCGCGTTGGCGGCGAAGGCGATGCGTCAGATCGTGATCGACCACGCACGCGCACGGATCACCGACAAGCGCGGCGGCATGCAGGCGCAGATTGTCGATTTGGACGCGGCGGCGGAAGCGCCCAGCGATGATTTCGGGCCGGACGCATTGCTGCGATTGGAGCGCGCGCTGCTGCAGCTGGAAGTCGATGAACCGCGCTTGGCGAACCTCATTGACTTGCGTTTTTTCGCCGGCCTCAGCAGCGCCGAAATCGCGAGCTTGCAGGACGTCAACGAACGCACGGTGTCGCGCGATTGGCGTCGCGCGCGAGCGCATCTCTACGATGCATTGTATGCCGATGGCTGAGTCGCCGACCGGTAGCGAACGCCTCGCCGAGTTGTTCGAGCGCGCGCTCGACATAGCGCCCGATCATCGTCAGATATGGTTGACGAAGGCCTGCGGCGAAGACACGGTGCTGCGCGAAAAGCTTGCGCGCCTGTTGCGCGCCGATGCGCGTGAGGCAGGCATTCTGGACACGCCGCCACCCCTTCTGGCGGAAGCGATTCTGAGCGGCAATCGAGCGCCGGACGCCTCAACGCGCACGTTGGGGCCCTATACGGTGCTGCGCTCGCTTGGCGTTGGCGGCATGGGTGAAGTCTGGCTAGCCGAACGTAGTGACGGCGAGTTCGAGCAGCGCGTGGCGATCAAGCAACTGGCTTACCCGACGCCGGGGTTGCTCAAGCGCTTTCGCCAGGAACGCCAGATCCTGGCGCGTCTGGAGCATCCCAACATCGCGCATCTGCTCGATGGCGGGGTCGATGTGCAAGGTGCACCGTATCTGGTGATGGAATACGTCGACGGTGTGCCTGTCACCGACCATGTACGCACGCACGAGCTCGACCTGCCGTCGCGCCTGCGCCTGTTCCTGCGCGTGTGCGAAGCGGTGCAATACGCGCATCAGAACCTGATCGTGCATCGCGACTTGAAGCCGTCCAACATTTTCGTCACCGCCGACGGCACGCCCAAACTGCTCGACTTCGGCATCGCCAAGGTGCTGGCGACGACCGGTGACGATGCTCCGACGCAAACGCATGCACGCATGTTGTCGCCCGATTACGCCGCTCCCGAACAGTTCAGTGGTGCAGCGATCACGACGGCAACCGATGTTTACGCGCTGGGTGTCGTGCTGTACGAAATTTTGACGGACGCGCGAGCCCCGCGACTGACTGCAGGCAACGGCGCACCTGCCGTTCCATTCGCAACATCCATTCCGCCGCCAAGTGCGGCAGTCGATCGCGCGACAGGATCTGCACGCCGGCGTGCGCTGCGCGGCGACCTCGACCGCATCACGCTGACCGCACTCGCGGCCGAACCGCAGCGCCGTTATCCGTCGGCCGAAGCGCTGGCCAGCGATATCCGTCGCTACCTCACGGGTCGCCCGATCGCCGCGCGTGGCGACAATGCGCTGTACCGGCTGCGCAAGTTTGCGCGTCGCAACCGCTGGGCCGTTGCCGCCGCCGCGTTGGTGTTCGTCGTATGCATCGCGGCAACGTTCGTCAGCCTGCATGAGGCGCGGCTCGCGCGTGCGCAGGCCAATCGCGCGCAAGCGGTGCGCACGTTCCTGCTCGGGGTATTTGCGCAGGCGAGCCCCGACGAGAACAAGAGCAGGGCCATCACCGCGCACGAGTTACTCGACAAAGCAGCCATGCAGCTGACGCAGAACGCAAGCGATTCGCCTGAGGTCACGGCGGACCTGAGCGCGGTCATCGCGGGCTTGTATATCGATATTGGCGACTACGATCGCGCTCAATCGCTGCTCGACGCGAATATCGATGCGCGCATCCGTGACGTCCCCGCCGCGATTCGCTTGCGCAGCCTCGTCAGTCTGGCCGACATTGCCGAACGGCGTGGAATATTGCCGGCGGCGCGTAAGTATCTCGCGCAGGGGCTGCTGCTTGCAAACAGCAGCGCGGTGGATCCGGTGGACCTTTCCGAACTGCGCCGCCGCCGCGCCTCCATCGAGGTGGCCAGCGATCCCAAGGTAGCTGAGCCACTCGCGCGCGCGGCGCTCGCCTACGACGTTGCGCAATTTGGCGATCCGAGCGAACAGGTCGAACAGGATTGGGACACGCTGGGCCGCCTGCTACGCAATCTTTCGCGCAACGACGAAGCGGTGGCGGCAGCAACAAAGGCGCTAGCGATCGCCCGCGCGCTGCATGGGAACGAGCACACACAGGTCAGCGACAAGCTCAACTCGCTGGGCGTTACGTTGAAGATAACCGGCGACTATCCCCGCGCGGTGCGCGCCCACGAAGAAGCATTGGCCATTTCCACGCGTATCAAGGGCGCCGATCACCCGGACACGCTGCAGATGCAGGCCAATCTGTTGTCCGCGATGCAAAGCGACGGACAATATCGCCGCACGGTGCCGATTCTGCAGGACAATCTGGCGCGTACCCGCAAAGTTCTCGGCGACAACGATCAACGCGTCGCCTGGGCCGAATCGAGCCTGGCCATGTCGTGGAAGAACATCGGTGAATTCGCCAACGCCGATGCGGCTTACACCGAATGCGAGCGCATCTGGACGACGATCGCGGGACCCGATAGCGCGGAAGGCCTGTCAACACAGA
>JBBRZD010000141.1:0-7954 GCA_038237055.1 Lysobacterales bacterium
AATTCGGTCGCCGGCGACACGCGTGCGAAGTAGCGCGAAAGTCCGGTCATTGTGCCGGACGAGCCGCAACCGAACACGATCGCATCGACCTTGCCGTCGAGTTGCTCGAAGATTTCCGGGCCCGTGGTCTGCTCGTGCGCAAGCGGGTTGTCCGGATTGCCGAACTGATTGATGAAGTAAGCGCCGGGCGTTTCGCGCGCCAAGCGCTCAGCCAGATCCTGGTAGTACTCGGGATGACCCTTGGCGACGTCGGAGCGGGTCAACACAACCTCGGCGCCCATCGCCTTGAGGTTGAAAATCTTTTCGCGGCTCATCTTGTCGGGCACGACGAGTATGAGGCGATAACCCTTCTGCTGGGCGACCAGGGCGAGACCGAGCCCTGTATTGCCGGCGGTGCCTTCGACCAGGGTCGCACCGGGCTTGAGCTTGCCGGACTTTTCAGCGCCCTCGATCATCGACAGGCCGATGCGGTCCTTGATCGAACCGCCGGGATTCGCGCTTTCGAGTTTCAGGAACAATTCGCAAACGCCGACATCGAGGCGCTGCGCCCTGACAATCGGCGTACGGCCGATCAGCTCGAGGACGCTGTGGTTGATCGTCATGCAGGCTCCGCTCATGGTGGCGTCGACGTCCCAAGGCTGGGTCGGACGCGATCGAGATCATCTCCCGCGGAGATGCCTGCGAATGATAACCGAGCGGTAAAGCCGTCGTCGCGACCTGGCGACCAAAAGTCGTCGCAGGAATAAAATCGAAAACCACGCAAAGCAGCTTTCGCGGACGCGAACTGCCTTTGTCAAACTTCCAAACGACAGGACTCCGCCTGTCGTTTGCAATTCAGATACGCCAATGGCGGATCTGGATCAGTGCGAAGCCGGGTGTGTGCTGGCCCACATGTGCGTGAGCCTGTCCTTCGTGTACAGCTTTTCAAATTTCATGCTGCGCAAGGTGATTTCATCGATCGGCAATACGCCCAACTCGGCGTCGCGCACCTTGCTGTCGAGTTCCTTGTGGCGGTAATACAGACTGCGGAATTTCGCATCCTTCTGCATCAATGCCTCGACTTCCGCCTGATTCTGTTCAAACATCGGCTGACCTCCTCTATTGCAATGACCGCGGACGCAGTGACGCGACTTTGCAGCCGCGCCACTGCGTTGCGGGACGGGTTACAACGAGATAACGCGATTGGCTCTTCGAGAGAGCCGCCCAGACCATGGACGGGAATGCAGGAGCGGCGAAGAAGCGCGTGAGCGGCGATGCGGACGCCACTGCCAGGAAACATCCGCACAAGCGACTTGAGCCCCGGAGAACCCGGGGCAATGCTGTGCTCTGTCGCGATCGCTGCTGTCATGGGTTAGGCTTTTGGCCCAAGTGGGTTCCGAAAAACACGAGGCCACTTGGGAGATAGACGCTACTCCTAGATTCCCGACTTCGCAACACGAAACGCGCAGTTGTTTGCGGCCATTTTCGATAGTCGGTTTGCGTAACTTTATTGTTCAATAACAATAAATTACCCCCGCAGGCGCGGCACGCCGAGGCGCGCCAGACAAGATACGATCGGAGCGCCGGGGGCTGGTCTGAGTACGCTTGGCCAACACGCCGGCTGGCCGAAAGCCAGCGGCGGGAAGCGCTTAATTAGAGCACGCATGCCGACATGCATCGGCCGCTGTGAGGGATGGCGGAAATGACCATCGCTCAAGTGGGCTTGAGCGATGGGACGATGAACCGCCCTTATTTCTTTTGCGGCGTCGACTTCTTCGGCGTCTTGGCCTTCGCGTCCGGCTTCGCCTTTCCAGCGTCACCGTTCACCGCTGCTGCGAGCTCCGCTTCTTTCTTTGCAAGAGCGGTCGCCTTCGCCTGGGCGTCTGCCATCCGTTTTGCCTGGTCTGCCTCTGCGCGCGCTGCTTCAGCCGCCTTCGTTGCCTGTTCGCCTTCGGCACGTGCCGCATCGGCATCCTGACGGGCGCGTTCGGCTTCCTCCGAGCGAATCTGCGATTGCAGGCGCTGCCGCTCGAGCTCGGCGCGCGCCTACGCGGCATCGCGGCGCGCTTGCGCGAGTTGGAGGCGATCGTTCTCGCGTTGCAGATCGTCACGTTGGCCTTCGAGGACTTCCATTTCAGCGCTAGCCCGCGCGATCTCCACGCTGCGCTCGGCGAGGTAGATACACACTTCGCGTTCACTCCTTCCCGCTTCCTTGAGAGCGGCCAACGCGGCGCGCGCTCGATCCATCTGCGCCGGGGCGTGCTGGCCGAGTATGGGATCGGAATTCAAGCGATCAAGCTGATCGGCAATGCGCTGGTAGTCTTCGTTGCGCGCAGACGCAGTGCCCACTCCCAGGAGACAGAACAGAACCAGCGCAGCTGAGGTGAACCGATGCAGCGAGTTGCATTTGCGATGTCTCATGGCTGCGCCTCCGGTGAGGGGTGCTCGCTCAGGTCACGATCGAGACTGGCGTTGTCCTGTTTGAGTTGGTCGACCTGGGCATGCGCTTTGCCAAGCCGCGCCTTCGCGCTGGCCAGCTCGCTGTCGGCGGCCGACTCGCGCGCGAACTGTGCCGCCTTGTCGTAATCCTGGCGGCCCTCCGCTGCTCTCGCCTGATCAAGATGTTGCTCCGCTGCCCGATATTCGACCGCTGCGAACGTGGCCGCGTCGGCAGTTCGATCGCTCGCGAATGCGCGCGACGCGGCATCGAGTTCGTCGACCGGTGGTCGCGTCGGCGTGCACCCTTGCATCAGAGCGATTGCAGCAACAACGACCAACGCATGGATTTTCTCGCGATTTGCTGTCATAAATTTGGCGTTCGCTCGTACCAGAATCGGAATCATCGTATTGTGTGAACGCGACGACCGATTTGGCAATGAGGAATGCATTCCATCGGCCGATCGCCGAAACCTGTCCAACCGCAAGCAAAGCGAGAAGTCCCGATGGATATCGGCTATTTCCTGAAGTTGATGACTGAAAAAGGTGCGTCGGACATGTTCCTGACCACCGGCGCGCCCGTGAACATCAAGGTCGAGGGCAAGCTCTATCCGCTCGGCAATACCGGCATGCCCAACGGCATGGTCAAGAAGATCGCCTACTCGCTGATGGATGAAGGCCAGGTGCCCGCGTTCGAGAAGAACCTCGAACTCAACATGGCGATCGCGGTGAAGGATGCAGGTCGTTTCCGCATCAACGTATTCAAGCAGCGCGGCGAAGTCGGCATGGTGATCCGCGCGATCAAGAGCGAGATCCCGACGATCGAGCAGCTGAAGCTGCCTCCGCTGTTCAAGCAGATCATCATGGAGCCGCGCGGCCTGGTGCTGCTCGTCGGCGCGACCGGTTCCGGCAAGTCGACCACGTTGGCCTCGATGATCGACCACCGCAACATCAACAGTGCGGGCCATATCCTCACCATCGAGGATCCAATCGAGTATCTCTACCGGCACAAGAAATCGGTGGTGAACCAGCGCGAAGTCGGACTCGACACGCACAGCTTCCATGAAGCGCTGAAGAACGCGATGCGCGAGGCGCCGGACGTGATCCTGATCGGCGAAATCCGCGACGCGACCACGATGGAGGCGGCGATCACGTTCTCGGAAACGGGCCATCTTTGCCTGGCGACCTTGCACTCGAACAATGCCGACCAGACGATCGAGCGCATTCTCAACTTCTTCCCGGAAGCGGCGCACAAGAACATCCTGATGAACGTCGCGCTGAACCTGAAAGCCGTCATCAGCCAGCGACTCGTGATGGGCAAGGACGGTCGGCGCATTCCGGCGGTCGAAGTGTTGATCAACACGCCGCACATTCGCGACCTGCTGCGCCGCGGCCAGGTCCACGAAGTCAAGGAAGCGATGGACCGCAGCCTGCAGGATGGTATGCAGACCTTCGATCAATCGCTGTATGGACTGTACAAGGAAGGCAAGATCGAACTGGAAGAAGCGCTCAATCACGCCGATTCGCGCGACGGTCTGGCACTGAAGGTACGCCTTGCCGAAGGTGGTGACTCGCCCATGGCCGAGGCGTTCGACGGCCAGAACTATTGATCGTTTGGGGGTCGAGGCTGGTTGTGGCGCAGCGGAATCAAACCCGCGGTATTGCGTATTGCATCACTGCCAAGCAGCAGTTCCAGAGGAGTTGCGCGGCGCGCTGGATCGCCCGCGGACAGCTCGCTCAGTAGCGCTTCATGCGAAAATTGCATCCGGAGGCATCGCCGTGCGCATGCAGGGTGATGGGATTGAACAGGTGGTTGGTTTGAAGACAGGTTCGCGTTTGGATGGACTCGCACCCAACGTCGCGCAGCAGGTGATCGCTACAGCGCAGGCGCTTGAAGGCGGACGGGTGGAACAGGCCGCGCAGGCGCTGACGGGAGCCCTGGCCAGTCGTCCCGATCATCCGGAAGTCCAGAGACTGAACGCTGGAATACTCAACTTGCGCGGCGAATACGTGCAGGCGCTGCAGTCCATGCGAAGTGCGCTGGCGCAGCGACCCCGCGATGGCCTCTATCACAACACGCTGGCCACGATACTGGCCGACGCCGGCGATCTAGATGGCGCAGTCGCGGCTCTGCATCGCGCGTGCGAATTGCAGCCGGATCTCGCTGCGGCCTGGTACAACCTCGGCATTCTGCTGGCGCGTTGCGTTCGCTATGGTGAATCGGCCGATGCATTGAGGCGCGCGGTGGCGCTGTCGCCGCATCACGTCCAGGCGCGCGCTCAGCTTGCGGATCTCTTGCGGATCAGCGATCGCAGCGACGAAGCGATCGCGGAATACCGCAAGCTGCTCGGGGAACAGCCATGGACCGGCATGGCGTGGTGGGGCTTGGCGGACATCAAGAGCGTGGCGATGACCGAACAGGACTGCGTCGCAATACGCTCCGCGCTGGGTGACACGCGCGCCAGTGAGGACGACAGGATCGCCATGGGCTTTGCGTTGGCGAAGGCACTGGATGATCAGGGCCGTTACGCCGAATCGCTCGTCGCGCTGGCCGAAGCCAATGCCATCGCAAGAAGTCGCAGGGCGTGGAATGCCGATGCCTTCGAGGCTGCGGTGGGCGTGATCCGGTCGGCGTTCACCCCATCGCCGCCTGCCTGTGCTCCGAGTGCGCTCGGCCACGAAGTAATTTTCATCGTGGGCCTGCCGCGTTCGGGCACTACGCTGGCCGAGCAGATTCTGGCTTCGCATTCGCGGGTCGAAGGCGCAGGGGAACTTACCGATCTGCCGCTCGTGATCGCCGAAGAAACGCGGCGTCGAGGCGTAGGGTTTCCCCACTGGGTGCTATCCATGCAAACGGCGGACTGGGAACGCCTCGGACATCGCTATCTGCAGCGCACCGCTTACTGGCGTCGACGGCGGCCGATTTTTGTCGACAAACTGCCCAACAACTGGCTGTACATCGACGCTATCCGCGCGATGCTTCCTGGCGCGCGAATCGTGGTTTGTCGACGCGATCCGCTTGAGACCTGCCTGTCCTGCTATCGCCAGTATCTCGCGGGCAATGACTATACGCGCGCGTTCGCAGATCTTGCTTCGTACTGGCGCACCTTCGATCGCAGCGTGCGCGCGAAGCTGATGCAGGATTCGCCGCATATGTACGAGCATGTCTACGAGGCGCTGATTACCGAGCCGGAATCGCGCATCCGCGATCTGCTGGCGTTTTGCGACCTGCCGTTCGAGGAGGCTTGCGTGAATTTCCATCAGACACGCCGCGAAGTGGGCTCACCGAGCGCCATGCAGGTGCGTCAGCCGCTGCGTGGCGACACCGCGCGTGCGGCGCGTTACGGCGCGCTGCTCGATCCGCTGCGCATCGAGCTCGGACTGCCGCGGTTCGGGGATCAAGCTGCATGACGACGCATTCTCAATCAGGCGATTTCGCTTCTGCGCCCGTTCGCGGCGCGCAACTCTTGGCGGAATACGATCGCGACGTGACGACAGGCTCGCAAGCGCAGGCATTGGCGAGCGCAGCAAGCGCCTTGCATGACGCGCCCGAGGCTGATTGGCTGGATTTGGCGCAACGGCTCGTGCTGCGCGGCATGGTCGAGCCAGCATCGCACGTGCTGGTTGCTGCCCGTATCCAGCATCCTCGCGCGCCAGAAGTCGCATTTGCGCTCGCCGGACTCCATCTCGAACGGCGGCTCGCAGCGGACGCAGAGATTGTGCTGCGCGAGGTATTGAGCGTCGATCCAAGCCATTGCGCCGCGGCACTCATGCTCGGCCGCCTGCTCGGCAACGCGGGCCGAACGCGCGCTGCGGGAGAGGTACTACTCGCGGCGTTCCTCCCTCACCGGCAGCCCATCAACCTGGCGATCCAGGCAATGGAACTTCTCGACGAATTGGACCGCAAGGCCGATGCCTCTGCGATCGCAGAGGCAGAGATCGACGCTGGCTGTTCCGACCCGCGGATTCATGCCTATGCCGCGTCTTACGCGATCCAGCTTGGCGAGTTCGAACGGGCACGGGAACGCTACCTCTTCGCCTATGAACACAGCCCGCAGGCGCCCGAGTGGAACGTCCCGTTCGGCTTGGCATCGACGCAGCGCTATCGGGATGCGAATCACCCCGACTTCGGGCTGTTGCGCGAGTGCCTCACGCGAAACACCCTCAGCCAGCCCGCGCGCACGACGCTGCTGTTCGCGCTCGGCAAGGCGTTCGACGATGTGGGCGACACGGCCAAGGCTGTCCCGTATTTTCGAGAGGCGAATGCGTTGGCGGCCAGCCTATGGCCACGCTCGCGCAAGCAATGGCGGCGTGGAATCGCCGCGCGCATCCTGGCCCCACCGCTGCCCGTCCGTCGCGAGCGGATGACCGATTTCACGCCCGTGTTCATCGTCGGCGTTCCGCGATCGGGAACGACGTTGACCGCCGAGTTGCTTGCGCGGCATCCACAGATCTGCAATCGCGGCGAACTCACCTGGATGTGGAAACTGTCTCATCGGCTGCCGACGAACGGGCTTGCCGATCGCGCCCTTCTGGATTCCATCGCGGCCGAATATGAGCGGCAGGTGCGGCGAGACGATGCCGGCGGCATCGATTGGTTCATCGACAAGCAGCCGCTCAACCTGCTGCACATCGACTTGATCCTCGCGCTCTGGCCAAACGCGAAATTCATTTACTGCCAGCGCAGCGCGCGCGACACCGCGTTGTCGATCTGGATGCAGTCGTTTCAGGACGACACGTTCGCCTTCGCGTTCGATTTCCCCGATATCGCCGCGTTTCAGCAAGGCTGCGGCAAGCTCATGGCGCATTGGCAGAGCCGCTATCTGGCGTCCATCCGCGCGCTGCACTATGAAGAGCTTACGGCGAATCCGGAAGCAACGATGCGCGATCTCGTCCAGTGGCTGGGGCTACCGTCGATCGATTCAGGCACCGCCCAGACCTCGGACATTCCACAAGCGATCAATACGGCAAGCGTCTGGCAGGCGCGGCAACCCGTCTATCGACGTTCGGTGGGGCGCTGGGCGAAATACGCGCCCCATGTACCAGAGCTGCTGTCGTTCTCGGCGGAAGAGCCTTAGCCGAATTTGCCGCACGCCGAACGCGCACGGATTTTCAGGCCGAGTAGCCCCAATGCTCGAGCATCGGTCGCAGGATGGGCAGGACGGGTTCGAATTCATGCTCGTAGCGCCGCCAGCGATCAATGGCCTTCCGGCTCACCGGCTTGATCACCTCGGTATAGCTCGGCGTGGCGATGAAGCCCTTGTCGCGCGCGTGCTGATCGTGCCTCAGCATTGGCGTTGCATCGGCGAGCCCGAGGAAATCCGCAATCTTTCGCGTCTGCAGAGCCTGATCATCGACAAGATCTTCATAGCGCGAAACGAGCACTTCGGGCTTCAGCAGGTCAACGTGGTATAGCCACGCCTCCATTGCCGCCACATACGCCTTGGCCGTCCTCTCGAGAGTTGCGCACGCACCGGCAAGCAACGTCGACCGGTAATTCTGCATGTAGTTGCTGAGGACGACATCGCAGGGGTGGCGC
>JBBRZD010000142.1:0-7914 GCA_038237055.1 Lysobacterales bacterium
CCACATTTTCAACTTCGTCGTTTCGAGTGGCCGGCGGCATCTCGACGCCCGCCAAGGCCGGCCAGCGGTTCTCGCAACGCGCCAGACCACTGAAACTCGCAAGCGCACGGCGGAAATTCGGATCGCGACGCCGGTTGCCACGCGCGAAGGTTCCATCCGGATTGCAGACGGCCGCGCCGAGCGCACCGATGCGCACGTCATCCTGCAAGATGCGCCGTAGTTTCGTCACCGTATCCGCAAGTACTTCGCAGTCGGGATTCAGGAATAGCAGCGCATCGCCGCCAGCCAGCGCTGCGCCGCGATTGCACGCTGGTCCAAAGCCGAGATTTGTATCGTTGTGCACAACCCGCAGGCGTGGATCGGCTACATGCTTCGCAGCAGCCCGCTCGACTTCGCCATCGGTCGACGCGTTGTCGACCAGAACGATTTCGACGCGCGCATCTGAAGCCAGCGCGGAATTGATGCACCGCTGCAGCAACGGTCCGCTATCGGCCGCAACGACAACGATGCTGGTCAGGCCGGGATTGATGGTGGCGGTCATCGATCCTGACGAATTCAAATCGCACCGAGCAGCCGGTCGCCCTGCTCGCGAGCATAGGTCCACAACGCAGGCCACGCATCGTACGCGGTAGCTAGCTGCCCCGTTTCATCGCGCAGCAGCTTTGCACAGGTGGCATTGTCTGCAGTTTCCGGCCAATCGCCCAGTCGCGGCGGATCTTTCGCGATCAACGCACGGCCATTCGCTTCAATGATCGAGCGCACGTCGGCTTGCCAATACACCGGCGCATCCTGCGCACCGTCGTATTGGTTCTGCAGGCGCTCGATGAGGTCAGCGCGCGCATAGGCGAGGTATTCGCGCAGCTGGCGCAGACAGCCGGTCTCGCCCGCCGAGCCGACGTCGCGCAAGTGCGCGGCGAGCAGGCCGAGGCGCTGCGCAGGACTTTCGGCATTGAAATCCGGCAACTGGCGACGCACGAAATCGCTGATGAAATAGTTGAAGCGTGGCGTGTTCGCGGTCATCGTGCGCGGCGAGCGCTTGCGTTGCGTTTCCTGCACGTGACCGATCGCGACCGGCAGTTCCAGCATCAATGCACGTCGATGACACAGCTCGGTCACGCATGAGAACAAGGCATCCTCGCCACGCCCTATCGGGTTTGCGCAAGGCAGCATCACCGTATTGTCGAGTGCGAACGGCGTGAACGTCGCTGCCGAGGTCGCGCGCGCCTGACGGTATCCATACCAGAGACTGCCCGCTTCGACATTGCGCAGGTAACTGTCGCGATCACGCACGAATTCGGCGCGGCTCGCCGCGGGAAGTTGGTACAACCAGATGCCCGACTCGGTACGCGAACTGCCATAGCTGCCATGCTGGGTCGCGAGAATGCGCGCATCACCGCTCAAATGATCGAGTCGACTCAGCGCCAACCCGCGCAGCGATGTGCGGTCGATTGCGTAACGCGGACTGCTTGCCAGCGTACCCAGGGCGTTGCCGACCGCATCGAGATGCAGTTCGAATGGATCGCCCTCGACTTCTTCGCCCGCCCCGAGCGCATTTTCCATGTTGCGATGGAAGTGGGTGTAAACCTCCGGCGACGGATTCGGGTCGAGTCCGCTGCGTGCATCGTCTGGCCGACGCAATGGCAGGCGATGATCGTCGTCGAGCAGGGTGAGTCGCGCACCGGCCGACAACAGTAACGCCATGTTCCAGCTGCGCCCGCCGCCGAAGCGGCCCGCTGAATCGGTGCGCAACAGCAAGTGCGGGAGGATCGACGCCGCCTGCGGCACTGCACGGCTAAGTTTCGCCACTAGGCGTTCGCGTTCGGAGGCGCCAAGATAGGAAAGCTTGCAACCGGTCGCGCGCGCGAACTCACGCAGCAGATCGCGGTGCCGGTTCGCTGCTTCCGACGTGCTTGAATCGTCGAGCAGCACGTAATGGCGATTGGCGCGGAATCGGCGTTCGTATTCCGCTAGCGAATCGAGCAATCGCGCGAGCTGATCGGGCCGGTCGCACGCACGGATGAAGACGGCTCGAAGCGGCGCAGGTTCGCGTGCAACCGTGGTCGTCACGCGCTGCAGGAAATCACGATCGGAAACGAGCAGGCCACGGCTCGTCAGTCCTTCGAGCACGCGCGAGACGCCTTCGCGCTGAGTCTGCAAGCCCGGGATCGTGGCGAGAATTCGAGCGGAATGTTCGTCCAGCGTGCGAAATTCGCGGCTCTGGTCCAGCGCCTGCAGGACCTGGAAGGTCATCACATGCGTTTCACCGCTGCGCTTGACCTGGAAAATGCATTCACTGTTCGACAACGAAGCAACCACGCCGTCTTCGGACGCATACAGGGGCGCATTCGGGTCGACGCGCGGCTGTGCCGGAGTCGCAGCGAAGCTGCCGTAATTGATCTGGTAGTTGAGATCGGTGCTCATTGGCTCTATGACTTGCTTCGCCACCAGCGCCAATCGCGGCGTTGTGGCGGATTGTTTGGGATGGATATCGATGACGCGTTTTCGCGCAACCGCTGCACTTCGGCTTCGAGCTCGGCGATGCGCGCGCCGGCACTCATGTTCTTGCGAATTTCGTGATTGTAATGCGTGTACACCGATTCCTCGCGATCACCGAACAGGGAAATCCCGGGCAGGCTATCCGGCAATTCGTGTTGTGAGCACACGGCGATGTAATACATCGGTTCGTAGTCGAAACCGGAAACCAGTGAATTGCCAGCGTCGTTCGCAGTACAGACTTCGACACGAAAACCGTCCGATTGCAACGCCCATAACGCGGACTGGAACAGCAACTTCTGCCCGTACAGACGCACATGCGGAAAATGCGGAGCCAGCAGCGCGAGCAGTTCCTCGCGATACAGCTCGCGCACGTGGAACTCGTTGCGGAACCCGGCAAGCTCGCTGTAGGTGCGCTTGTCTGGCGACGAAATCAGCAACACGCCCTCCGTATCGAGGACGCGCGCGAATCCGGCGAGCAATTGCTCCTGCGCTACCAAGTGTTCCAGCGTCTCGAACGAGACAACGAGATCGAAGGCGCGGTCCGCGAACGGCAGCGCGGTCGCATCGGCGTGTTCGTAACGCAAGCGCGGCGTCGCCGCGTATCGCGCGCGCGCATGTGCGATGGATTTTTCATCGATATCGACGCCAACGACGTCCGCTGCCGCGTCCGCCAGCAAGGCCGATCCGTAACCCTCGCCGCACGCCGCATCAAGAACGCGCTTGCCAGCGGCGAATCCGCGCGCGAAGGCATAGCGGTGCCAGTGCTCGTACCAGATTTCGCGGACGCATTCGGGCGTGAAGCGTTCGCCGGTAAACGCTAGCGCGTCATCGTCGCTCATGGCGTCCCGGCGCCCGTCGGCACGTCGTTCCAACGGTGGGGGAGTCGCACGAGGCCCAATTCACGCGAAGTGCCGCGCACGATCAGGCTGCGCTCCATCGTGTCGAACACGCGTACACCCTCTGAGTCCATCGGATGCACGCGCACCATGTAGCTGCCTGGCAGCAAGGCCAGACTCCCGAATTCGATTTCGCTGAGATATTCATCGGCGTCGACGCGATGCGGTACGCAGCCGTCCATGTCGGTGCTGACGCCATACACCGGAGTGCCGTCGACACGCACGACGCCGACAGCCACGTTCGGCACGCGACCGTCGCGCGAGTGGATGCGCGCGCGCACGTGCAGCGTATCGCCGGCATCCAGCATCAGCGCGTTCATCGATGGCGAGCCATTGAGGGAGACGTCGATCACGCTGAACTCCAGCGCCCCGCGCCCGGCTTCGCGCTTTTCCAGCATCGGCGCCGATTTTCGCTCGTGATGAGCGAGGTAGGCCTGTGTAACATCGAACACGTCACCGTTCATCGCTATCGCGCCATCACGCAGCCAGCAGGCGTGACGGCACAGCTTCTGCACATGGTACATGCTGTGCGAAACGAGGATCAGGGTGCCGCCACCGGCGAGATAGTCCTTGATCCATTGCACGCATTTCTTCTGGAATGATTCGTCGCCGACGGCCAATACTTCGTCGGTCACAAGCAGATCGGGTTTCAACGCAGCGACCACCGCAAAACCAAGCCGCACGACCATGCCCGAGGAATAGTGCTTGACCGGTTCGTCGATGTAGTCGCCGATGTCGGCGAAGGCAATGATTTCAGGTAGCCGTTTTCGCAGCTCCGCACCGCCAAGGCCGTGCAGTGCCGCGGACATTGCGACGTTGTCGCGCCCGCTGTATTCCGGGTGGAATCCGGCGCCGAGTTCCAGCAGCGCGCCGATTTCACCGTTCACCCGCACGCTGCCGGTAGTCGGCGTCAGCACACCGGTGATGAGTTTCAGCAAGGTCGATTTGCCGGCGCCGTTTTCGCCGATCAAACCGAGCGATTCGCCGCGGCGGATTTCCAGGTTCACGTCGTGCAGCACACTGATGCGATCGCGATCGACACCACGGAACAGCAGGCGACCGAGCGCGCGCAGGCGATCGCTGCTGCGATGGACTTTGGGATAGGCCTTGCCGAGGTTGCGTGCTTCGACCAGCAGATCACTCACAGGAAGTCCTCGAAATGCGGATCGAGCCGCCGGAACAGCCAATGACCGAACAACAGGACCAGCATAGCCACCAACACGGCGACGCCCAGGCGCAGGAAGTCGAACACTCCGTAGTCGAGCAGAAAAGCACGAAACGATTCCGCATAAAACGTGAAGGGATTGAAATCAAGTAGTGCGCGGAAGCGGTCTGGAAGTTGCGCGCGATCGTAGTAGACCGGCGCGCCGAACATCAGCAACGGCAGCAACTGTCCGAGCGCCTGCACAAGGTCGCGAACAAACACTTGCACCGAAGCACATATCAGTGCAACGCCGAGCGCGAGTGCGAACAACGGCACGTACAAGAGAACAGCAGGCAATAGTCCGGCCCAGAGCACGCCTTGGCCGCCAATACCCAGCACCGCGACGATCGCGACGAATCCGACAAGATTGATCGCAAAGCTGGTACCGACGCTTGCCAGTACCAGGATCTCTCGCGGCAATGCGACTTTTCCAATCAAGGCAGCGTTTTCCTGCAGTGCCGTTGTCGCACGCAAAACGCCGTCGGAAAACGCCAACCATGGCCACAGCGCGGTGGCGAGGAAGGGAACGTAACCAAACGAGACGTCGCCGGGAATGCGCGCCTTGAATACGTAGACAAAGACGAAGCTCGTGATCGCGAGCTGCAGCAGTGGCTGGATCAGTGCCCACAGTCCGCCGGAAAAACTGCCCGCAAAGCGATTGCGCAGTTCGCGCGCGAAGAAGCGCAGGGTCAGCGAGACGGCGGACATGGAATTATTGGCAGTCTCATAGGAGATTCTGACTCGATGGTTGCTCGCATGTGCTGCTCAGTGCGCGCTGCCATAGTTTCCCACCAACCGTTTTGCAGTGTTTCGACGTGAAGTGGCGTGGCGTCACTCTTGCCTTGCGTAGAACCCCAATTTCTTCGCGCCATGCCGGAACGACTCACGGGCAGGTCAGACAATCTTCCGCAGGTCACATGAAAAAACGGACATAGCGTCACGATGAGGTAACGCGAATAGGTTGAGCTCAACGCGCAATGTTATTACGCACGGTCGCGGCGGCGGCGAATTCTTCACGCAGCTGCAGCGTTCCGACAACTACTATTTAAGTGGAGTCGGCTTGCTTTCCGCGCCTGGGATGGGCGCGACCTTGCCGTAACGATCGCGCAGTGAGGCGACGAGCGCGGGATCAGCGTTCATGGCCAGATTGCGCAGCTCGTCCGTGTGCTCCCTGACCGCCTTGTCGACGAACTCGGCTTTCAACTGCGCAACGATGGCGTCCTTGACCTCATCGAAGCTGCTCTGCAGATCCGGCGTGCGCTCGATCAATTTCATGACATGCAAGTCAGCAGGCGTCGAAACGACGGGCGAAATATCACCGGGCTTGGTCAGCGCCTTGGCCGCCTCGGCAAATTCCGGTGCGTACTTCCCCCTTTCGCCAACGTTCTCCAGCAAGCCTTGGCTGGTCGACTTGCCTGGATCGTCTGAATATTTTTCGATCAACGCATCGAATTGTTCAGGATGCGCCACGGCCTCTTTTTCTACGGCATCCGCGATGACCTTCGCTTCTTCTGGGCTACGCGACTGCGTTGAAATCATCACATCCTTGACGGTCAGCATCCCAACCTTAAGGTAGTTTTCCGTGGACGCCTGATATTTTTCTTTTGCAAGTTCGCTCATATCCGGCACTTTGACTTCTGCCCTGAAGTGCTCCATGCGCAGCTTGGCCAAGGTTTCATCCGTCGCTGGAGAAGATCCGCTTGTTACGTCCGGATCACGATCCAGGCCCGCCTTGCGCGCCTCGGCAGCGAGCTGCTTCTGCATCAGCAAATTGGTAATGACGCCTTCAATGCGCGTGGGGCTATTGAAGAAACCAGGCCGCTGCGCCGGTGGTATGTGCTCTGCGAATGCATCCAGATCGGCGAAGGTAACGGATACTCCGCCTTGCGTTGCGATCACAGCGCCGGGCTTGGCTTGGGCGACATCCTGTGCAATTGCTGAGGCAGAAGCGCCACCAGCGATCAACGCTAAAGAAATGAGAGTGCGTTTGATGCACAGCATGGGAAGCGCTTCTCCATAGATTTTGCGAACCGGATGGCGCGCGCAGGTGGTGGCTGATATCGCCGCCGATGACTCAGAAATACAACAGAGCAGCATCGTTGCCGCATGCAGACTCTCACTGCGGGCACGCTTTCGGCAATCATCCCTTCGAAAGAAAATTAGTCTGGGACGGAATAGCTTCAGACACCAATTAATGCTGCTTTCGACAGAAACTTGTCTCGATGTTTCCACTTGCTAAGATCATCAACGAAACAACTTCATCAGCCGCAGACTCGAAGCTCGTTTGTTACTTACGAGCCTCGAGCCATTTTGCAGAGCTCGACCACCAATTGTATTGATGTGATGGTAAAGGCTACCTACTAGTTCGTATAGTTATGCAGCGTCGGAAGCGCGCATGCCTGGCTTCCGGCCACGCATGCGACTGTCACCTCATTGGGATCATCGTATTTGACGTTGAGATAGTAGTCCGTGTTCGCCTGCAGAATGCATTTCGACTGGTTTGTCGTGGCAAAAGTCCAGGTGAGCAAATTGTCGCCGGCTCCCGACGCCGACCTGATGCAGCCCGCACTCGCATTCGTGAAGCTGCCGCATGTTGTGCTCACGGTCATGTCTATCATAGGCGCCGCAATATTGTAGGGAAAGGTGAAAGCCCCTGTCTTGGTCGGAGAAGATGCCCCGGTGCGGAAGTGCGCCGCGAGGAAATTAGTGCGCACAAAGTTTTTCAGCGTGGGCGCTGAACCTTGACGACCCGGCCAAGGCAGACTCGTATCTGTTGTACTGTAATGCCCCCAGATATTGTCCCACTCGGTTGTATCCACACCCGCTCGAACGGGTGTCGTATATGCGCCGTAGAAGACGCTGGTGGTCAGAATTCTGGTCAGAACAGCAGGAGCTCCCGCACAAGCACTCAAGGGACTTACGACCAACTGCAACGGCGGACTGGTGATAGAGCCGCCCGTGTTCGCGCATGTAAGCTGCAGCGTGTAGTTACCAGCCTGCGATATCGTTACCGTGCGCGGCGATGTGACCGTGCTGAGCGTAGTCCAGCCAGTCACATTGGCGGCAGTTCCAGCTGTGACCATCCCCGTGCACGTGCTGGCATTGGCGACATTCCAGCTGATCGGAAACGGAACGGCCATCGTGGGAGCAGCCGGGTAGGCGGCGAGCGTCAAACCATCGGTTGAAGTTGGCGGACTCGGCGGAGCGCCAACAACAGTGATTGCCAGTGGGGGGCTGATGAGGCTGTTTGGCGCACCACCGGGGTTTGAACAGGTTAGTTGCAACGTGTACGAGCCTGGCTGCGAGATGGTTACAGAG
>JBBRZD010000143.1:0-7907 GCA_038237055.1 Lysobacterales bacterium
CGATGACGGCATTCGCCGATGATGGCGGCTGGTCAGGCGCAGGCGAACTCGGTTTCGCCGCCTCACGCGGCAATGCGAAGTCCGAAAATCTCAATGCGAAATTCTTGCTAAAGAAGGAAGACGATCAGTGGAAGGACAGCTTCTATCTGAGCGCACTGCGCAGCAAAGGTGAAGTCAAGGTAGCGACCGTGCAGAACGGCCAGCTGGTCAATGTCTCCAGTTATGACTTGACCTCCAATCGAATCGAAACGGGTGCGTCGGCGGGTTACAAGCTCGACGAGCGCAGCTACATCGTCGGCGCACTGCGTTACGAGAACGACGATTTCTCCCCGTTCGAATACCAATGGATCGCCTCCATCGGCTACGGCTACACGGTGCTAAAGAATTCGAGCAACGAGCTCTCATTCGAAATCGGACCAGGCTACAAGACCGTGCAGCCGATCGATGGCGCCGTCGTGGTCAACGGTCAGCCGGTGCCGGTGAAGTTCGATTCGCAGAGCGAACTGGTCGGGCGCGGCCTGATGTCCTACAAGCACAACTTCAGCGAGAACACGGCCTTCGTCGATACGTTCCTGGTCGAAGCCGGCAGCAACAACAAGTTCTACCAGAACGATGCCGGACTTGCGGTCAGCATCAACAAGGCGTTCGCCCTCAAGGTCGGATACCAGGTCCGTAGCAACTCGGAAGTAGCACCCGGCACCAAAAAGACCGATCAGCTGTTGACCACGAACCTCGTCTACAACTTCGGCGGCTGAGCACCGGGCGTTGTAATCGCGTCATGGGAGCGGTTTGTGCCGCTCCCATGCGCAACCTTGCAGCCTCACGCATGCGACAACATTTCATCCGCACCCAGTTCGCGCAACCCTTGCGCGACACGCTCGCCCAGCGACTGTGGGTCGTCCATCGACCCCTGCGCTTGCGCGCGCACGAGGCGCCCGCTTTTTGCATCGCCGACCAGACCCCATAACGCAAGTCCGGTTTCTGTTTCCACGCAATAACCTGCGATCGGCACGTTGCAGCTGCCATGCAGGCTGCGATTCATTGCACGCTCGGCAGCGACGCAACGGTGCGTGTCGGCATCGTCGAGCCCCCGGACGAGTTCCAGTACGGACGCATCGCCAACGCGACATTCGATCGCTATCGCGCCTTGCGCGACCGCCGGCAACCAACCCGGCGCGGCAAGGCGTTCGCGAATGCGCGTGCCCAGGCCAAGTCGGTCGACGCCGGCACAGGCGAGAATGATCGCGGCATAGTCGCCCGCATCGAGTTTCGCCAATCGCGTATTCACGTTGCCGCGCAGATCGACGAGTTCGAGATCCGGACGCAGCGCGCGCAATTGCGCCTGGCGCCGCAATGACGATGTTCCAACGCGCGCGCCATGCGGCAATTCGTCCAGACGTGCATGCAGGTTGCTGATGAATGCATCGGCCGCATCGGCGCGTTCGAGCACTGCGCCGATCGCAAAGCCAGGTTCCAGCTCCATCGGAACGTCCTTGAACGAATGGACCGCGATATCCGCACGCTGTTCGAGCATCGCGACTTCGAGTTCTTTCAGGAACAGACCCTTGCCGCCGATCTCGGCGAGCGGTCGGTCGAGGATCTGGTCGCCGCGCGTGGTCATTGGCACCAGCTCGACGACGATTCCCGCATGCAACGCGCGCAGACGTGTCGCGACATGTTCGGCCTGCCACAAAGCAAGCGCGCTCTTGCGCGTGGCAATGCGCAGTTTTTTCATAGCGTGCGGACCAGCTTGCGCAACGCTGGCAGATTGCGCCGGCTGACTTCGAGCGATGCCGTGACCCCCTCGACATTCGCGAACAAGCGGCCATCCGGAGCGCGCGTCAGGCCGGCAAGTTTGCCGAGCGCCACCAGACAATTGCGATGGATGCGCACAAAGCGACCCTCGAATTCGTCTTCCAGCGCTTTCAATGGTTCCTCGATCAGCACTTCACCTTTAGCGTGATGGACGACAACGTACTTGTCCTCGGCGAGCAGATAGTCGATGTCAGCGACCGGCACCAGCACCAGGCTGCCGCGGACGCGTGCGCACAGGTGCGTGCGCCGGCGACCCGATTCAATCGCGCGTTCGACGCCCTGTGCCTGCGCACCGGTCCAGCGGCGCGCCTTCGCCAGCGCCGCTTGCAGTCGTTCGCTACGCACTGGCTTGACCAGGTAATCCACAGCGTTTGCTTCGAAGGCCGCGAGCGCGTGATCCTCGAATGCGGTGCAGAAGATCACGCCAGGCGGCGATTCCAGCGCACCGAGATGGCGTGCCGTCTCAAGACCGTCCATGACCGGCATGCGGATATCGAGCAGGACCACATCGGGCCGCATGCGAGCGGCCACTTCGAGCGCGTCGCGACCGTTGCCGGCGGTGCCGACCACGACGACGCCGTCGATTTCACCGAGCATCGCTGCCAGGCGTTCGCGTGCAAGCGGTTCGTCGTCGACGATCAGCACATTCATCAGGCACGCGTCTCGGGCAGGCGCACGTTCACGACATAGGTCTCCGGACCAGGCTCCACGCGCAACTCGCCGCGCGCACCGAAATGGTACTCGATGCGCGCGCGGATATTCGCGAGCGCGACACCATTGCGATGCGTTGGCGCATCCGAGGACAGCGGATTGCGCACAACGATCTCGACCGCGCCCGGCACGCGGCGACCGCTCACACTCACGGTGCCGCCGTCGGCCAGCGGCTGGATGCCGTGGTAGACCGCGTTCTCGACCAACGGTTGCAGCAGCAAGCGCGGTATCGCCAGATCACGCGGCAGGTCGGCGACATCCATTTCGACCTTGAGACGATCGCCCAGACGCAGATGCTCGATGTGCAGATAGCGCGCGACCAGATCGAGTTCCTCGCCCAGCGTGCCCGGCGCGTCGTCGGCACCCAGCGCGGCGCGAAACAGGTCGGCGAGATCCTCGACCGTGCGCTCAGCCTCGATCGGTCGAGTGCGGATCAGGCTCGCGATCGTATTCATGCTGTTGAACAGGAAATGCGGCCGGATGCGCGCCTGCAGCGCATCAACCTGCGCTTTCGCCGTCGCGCGCACGCGTTCGCGCCAGCGTTCGAGCACGAACAAATAGCGCAGCAGCGCCGCTCCAATCAATCCGCAGATGGCAGCGTTGTCGAACACGAAGCGCGAAGCGGAACCGATCGGAACACTCATGCCCAAGCCAAGCGCCTGGTCCATCTGGCATACCACCGCGCTGGCCAGCGCCGTCACCAGCACACTGACGATCCAGGCGACGAAAAAACCGTGGCGCATGCGCAACGATCCGAGCGCTCGTCGCAGCGAACACAACACAACGGCGTTGAGCAACGCGAGCCACTGTACGTAAACGCTGATCACACCCAGCCGCGACAACCATGGCCGCGTGTCGAAATCCGGTGCCAGCACGACCACGAGAGCGACCAGCTCGGCGACGATCATTACCGCGAACAGGGTCGGCGCGCTGCAGAACTGCGGCAGCCAGTTCGCCGCTGACGCATTCGCTTGCTCGCCACGTGTGCTGGAAGATCCCGATCCCATTCGCGCAGTATAGGGTTGCAAGCACACGCAGCGCTGCGTGCTCAGCGATACGCTTGGTGCGGGCGTGGGATCGCTACGCGTTTACGTGCAGGGTCGCAGCGATCCACGCGCGTAGATCGTCGATTTCCTCGGCACACACCTGATGCGCCATCGGATAGCTGTGCCAGGCCACTTCGTAACCGAGCTCCTTCAGCGCTTCGCAGGCGGCGGCGCCGAGCGTCTGCGGGACGATGGGATCGAAACTTCCGTGGCCGAAAAATATCGGCAGGCGTGCATTGGCCGCGCTTCGTTCGCCGTCCGTCCTTTCTTCCAGCGGCAGATAGGTCGACAACGCGATGATTCCGGCCAGCTTCGCGGCATGCCGCACGCCCGCCGTCAGTGCAATCGCCCCCCCTTGCGAGAAACCGGCCAGCAATATCCGCTCTGCGGGAATGCCGCGCTCGGCTTCGCGCGCGATCAATTCATCCACTTGCGCGATCGATGCGCGGATGCCTGCTTCGTCCTGCTTGTCGGCGATCGCCATGCCACGGATGTCGTACCACGCGCGCATCGACATACCGTTGTTGATCGTAATCGGCCGCATCGGTGCGTGCGGAAACACGAAACGCAGCGGCGGCCATTCGTGGCCGATCAGCTCGGGCACAATCGGCGCGAAATCGTTGCCGTCCGCACCCAGGCCGTGCAACCAGATGATCGCGTGGCGCGGATTTGCCGCGGTTTCGGTCTCTACACAAGGCAGGGTCAAGGCGTACTCCTGGCAGTCGATCAGACGTCTAGGCTGCCCGTGTTGCCCCGATTTGCCAAGCACGTCGACGCGAAATCGAATGCCGGAATGCAATATGCACGTGTGCTAGCGTGCCGCGCGATCGCCCCGCCCCTGCCGGAAACCCGCCATGCATGTATCCAAATTGCTGGCCGCCTGCGCCGTCCTCGCGCTGACGGCCAAACCCGCCGCTGCGGCTACGCACGCCGATTTCCTCTACGGGCACAGCACGGATGGCGCCAATCAGCCATTCCGCTACTTCGTGCCACCGGGCTATAACGGCGCGCAGGCGTATCCGTTGATCCTGTTCCTGCATGGTTCGGGCGAGCGCGGCAGCGACAACGAGGCCCAGCTCAACAACAATGCGAACGGTGCGCTGCAGCTGATCGGCGACAACCAGCTCGCGTTGCAACCGGTCTTCATGATCGCGCCACAATGCCCGACCGACGGCTGGTGGAGCGGCGCGACACTCACGACCGCGATCGGCATCATCGATCAGATCGCCGCGAGCTATCACATCGATCCTGATCGCGTATACGTGACCGGCCTTTCGATGGGCGGCATGGGCACGTGGAGCGCAGTCACTTCGCAACCAACACGCTTCGCCGCAGCGGTGCCGATGTCCGGCAACGGCAATGCCAATCCTGCCGCCGCGGTCAGCGCGATACCGTTCTGGTTCTTCCATGCAAACAACGACGGCACCGTCCCCGTCGCTGGATCCGACACGCTCGTCGCCGCCCTGCGCAACGCCGGCGCAAGTACGATCTACACGCGCTACGACACCGGCGGCCACACCATCTGGTCGGCCGCCTACGCGCATCCGCTACTGTTTCCTTGGCTGGTGTCGCAGCAACGCGGCAACCCGAGCACGATCACGCCGCCGATCCTGCGCATCGCGCAACCGACCGCGGGCAACGCGTGGTCGACCGATCAGCCCACGATCGACCTCGCCGGCAGCACGAACAACGATGGCAACATGATCGATGCGCTTGGCTGGGACGCGCCTGCCGGCAACGGCAACGCGAGCGGCACCACAACGTGGAGCGCAGCCGGGATATCGCTCAATCAAGGCGCCAATCTCATCCACGTGACGGCGACGTCGCCGAGCGAGTACACCCCTTATGGCGGACACACCACCTTCAACGACAGCCTGCGCGTGACGCGCACCGATTCGCCACCGCAACCGGGCAGCGTGGTTGCGGCGATCAACGCAGGTGGCGGCGCCTACATCGCGGGCGATGGAACGCCGTACGCGGCCGACACCGACTTCGAGGGCGGCAGTACGCAAGTATCCACGCATACCATCGCCGGCACCGCAGACGGCCCGCTCTACAACGACTGGCGCTACGGCAACTTCGCGTACCACATCCCCATGTTCGACGGCGCCTACACGGTCGAACTGCAGTTCGCCGACACCTATAACACTGCCGCTGGCAAACGCATCTTCGACGTCGCGATCGAAGGCACGACGGTGTTGAACGACTTCGACATCGTGGCAAGCGTAGGCGCGGACGTCGCGACCGTACGCCACTTCGATGTCACGGTGAGCGATGGAACGCTCGATATTGTCTTCACGAACGGCAGCGCAGGCAGCGCGCGCATCGATGCGATCCGCGTGATTCGCAGCGGCGGCGATGCGATCTTCAGGAACGGCTTCGAGGCCAATTGACGGCGGAAACCTGTCGCGTCACAAGAGGTCGCTTGCGGCTCATTCGCGGAGAACGCCGGAGACGGGACGCTCGTGGCCCTCCAATTCCCCGGTGGCTGTCGGATCATCTTGCCGCTTACTTCCGGCCCGGTGCTTCTGCTCACCAAGTCGCTATGCTCGCCCCTTTGCCCCTCATGCTCCGGAGCCCCCCAATGCATCGCGCATTCGTCGCCTGCCTCGTCGCCTTGCTCACCCTCGCCGCAGCACCCGCGCGTGCCATCACGGTCGAGAAGGCGATGGCCGATCCCGACTGGATTGGATCGCCGGTCGAAGGCGCTTACTGGAGCGTCGATGGCAGCCAGCTCTACTACCACCTGAAGCAAAAGGGTTCGTCAATTCGCGACCTGCATCGCATCGACCTTGCCAGCGGCAAGGACACCGTCGTCGATCCACAGGCGATGGCGAACGCCGATGGCGGTGAGGCTGTGTTTGATCGCGCGCACGCACGCGCGACGTTCGTGCGCAACGGCGACGTGTTCATCCGCGAGCTTGCAAGCGGTCGACTGATCCAGGTCACGCGCACTCCGCAGGTCGAAGCGTCGCCGCAGTTCGCAGCCGACGGCCATGCGTTGCAGTATCGCAGCGGCAACGACTGGTTCACTTACGACATCGCCGGCGCGGTCGATGCGCCGATCGCGATCATCAAACTCGACAAGGACCCGGCTGCGAAGAAGCCGGATGAACTGGGCGAGCAACAGCTGCGCTATTTTTCGACCCTGCGCGAGATCAAGCGCGATCGCGAAGCGCAGAAGAAGCACGGCGAGGATTTCGCAAAGGGTGATCTCACCCGCGCGCCAATGCCGTTCTTCATCGGCGACAACATCAAGATCGAAGCGACATCGCAGTCGCCCGATGGCCGCACGCTGCTGGTGGTCACCTCGCCGAAAGGCTACGACGAGGGCAAGCACGGAAAGCTGCAGCGCTTCGTCACCGAATCGGGTTACGAGGAACAGGAAGACGAACACACGCGCGTCGGCCGCAACGATCCGGCGCCGCAGTCGCTGCTGCTGCTCGATCTGGTCAAGCACGAAAAGCATGAACTCGCAATGGAAGGCCTGCCGGGCATTCACGATGATCCGCTGAAGTCCGTGCGCGAAGAGAACGAGAAGCTCAAGCGCGAGCGTGGCATCGAAAAGAAGGATGCCGACAAGTTCACCGACAAGAAGAAAGATGCAAAACATGACGACGCGCCGAAGAACCGCGCCGTGCGCATCGTCGCCGACGGCGAAGATGGGGGTGGCGGCGGCATCGCCTGGAGCCGCGACGGCAAGGCGCTCGCGATTCAGATCCGCGCGATCGACAACAAGGACCGCTGGATCGCCAGTGTCGACTTCGATCGCGCCAAGCTCGTCAACCAGCATCGACTGACGGACGCGGCCTGGATCAACTGGAACTTCAACGAATTTGGCTGGGAAAAAGACGACCGCACGCTGTGGTACGTGTCCGAGGAAAGCGGGTACGCGCAGCTGTACGCGAAGTCCTCCAATGGCAAGACGACCGCGCTGACCAGCGGCAAGTTTGAAGTGTCGAACCCCGTGCTTTCGCCCGACGGCAACTGGTTCTACCTGCGCTCGAACATGGAAGCGCCGTATGCGTACGACGTCTACCGTGTCGCGACAAAGGGCGGCAAGCTGGAACGCATCACCTCGTTCAAGGGCATGCAGAGCTTTGCGCTCGCGCCCGACGGCAAGCAGCTTGCGATCGTGCACTCGGATTCGTATGTGCCCGCACAGCTCGCGATCGTCGGCAGCGACGGCGGCGCGACGGCGCGCGAACTGACCGACACGCGCACGCCCGAGTACATGGCGCTGTCGTGGCCCGCGCTCGATATCGTGCAGGTGCCATCGACGCATACAAAGCCACCGATCTACGCCAAATTGTACAAGCCGAAGGATTTCGACCC
>JBBRZD010000144.1:0-7883 GCA_038237055.1 Lysobacterales bacterium
AAGCGCCGAGGAAAGTCCGGGCTCCACAGGGCAGGGTGCCAGGTAACGCCTGGGCGGCGCAAGCCGACGGAAAGTGCAACAGAAAACAAACCGCCGAACGGCATCTTCGGATGTGCGTGGTAAGGGTGAAACGGTGCGGTAAGAGCGCACCGCGCGCGGGGCCAACGCCGCGTGGCACGGCAAACCCCACCTGGAGCAAGACCAAATAGGGGAACCATGACGTGGCCCGCGTCGTTCCCGGGTTGGTCGCTTGAACCCTGCGGCGACGCAGGGTCTAGAGGAATGGCTGCTCACGACAGAACCCGGCTTATCGGCCGGCTCCCACCTCTTTCTTATTGCCTTCGCGCGCTTCATGCCTTCGCGCGAAGCGCCCGACGCGCGCGTGATTCACGCGAACCTTGTGGCGGCGCCAATCCCGCCATCCTTCGACTTGAAAAATTTCGACCAGCGGAATCCAGCCGGATTGCGGCTGTTGAAATCATTCTGACTTGAGTGCTGTAGTCATATCAGTACCTTGCAACAATCTCCTCATGTCGGACCTGAAAATCGTCTGGCCCGCCTTCCCGTGAAGGCCGCAAATCGTGCTGAATCTGCATGATTTTTCACCTGTTTTTTCCTTGACAGTCCATAGCTTGCGCCCTAATGTGGATTCAAGTGGTTTTTTGTGGTGTTTGGTGGATTATGTTTCAGGGCGAAACTGCGGTCACGTTGGACGACAAGGGTCGGGTAGCCATCCCCGCAGCCCATCGCGAGCTCGTCTCCAAGACGGGCAATCGGCTCGTCGTGACCTATAACCCATTCGAGCAAGGCTGTCTGTGGATCTTTCCGGAGAAAGAGTGGGAGCGAGTGCGCGATGAAATCAACGCACTCCCCAGCGTGAAGGCGGTGCATCGCAACCTGCAGATGAAACTGGTCGGCGCTGCGGCGCACGTCGAGCCCGACGGCAATGGTCGAATCCAGCTGCCAGGAAGCCAGCGCGCTGCCACCGGGATCGAGAAGCGCGCCGTTTTGCTCGGCATGGGCAACAAATTCGAGCTTTGGAGCGAGCAGGCACATCTGGCCAAGATCCGCGAAACGATCGGTGAGGACCAGATCACGGAGGACATGCTCGAGCTGAAGTTGTGACGCGGGCTTATCCATGAGCACGACGCCACGCGAGCATGTGCCGGTGATGTTGACGGAGGTCGTGGAAGGCCTTTGCGTGCGACCCGATGGAAGCTATCTCGATGGCACCTTCGGACGCGGCGGACATGCGCGCGAGGTACTGAAGAAGCTGGGTCCGGATGGTCGCTTGTTGCTGATGGATCGGGATCCGGAAGCGATAGCGAGCGCGCAGAAGGAATTTGCGATGGATGCGCGGGTGCGTATCCGTCATGCGAATTTCGCGGCGATCGCGGATTGGCAGGAAGCGATCGCAGGGTTGGACGGTGTGTTGCTGGATTTGGGTATGTCGTCGCCGCAATTGGATGACGCGACGCGAGGTTTCAGTTTCCAGCACGAAGGCCCGCTGGACATGCGGATGGATCCGACGCGTGGATTGAGTGCGGCGCAATGGCTGGCCGCAGCGGATGTACAGGAGATCGCCGATGTCCTGTGGCGCCATGGCGAGGAAAAGATGAGTCGACGAATCGCGCGGGCCATCGTGGAGCGGACAGGTGAACGACCCCTGGCGACGACGCGCGAACTTGCCGACCTTGTCGCCAAGGCCATCGGATATCGCGAGCGCAACAAACATCCCGCAACGCGCACGTTTCAGGCGCTGCGCATCCACATCAATGACGAACTCGGCGCTCTGCAACAGGGGCTCGCTGGTGCGCTGGCTTGCCTGAAGCCGGGTGGACGCCTTGCGGTTATCAGTTTCCATTCGCTTGAAGACCGCGCAGTGAAACAGTTCATCCGCGGCGAAGTCGTGCGCGCGGTACGGCGTGGTTTGCCGCCGCCGGAAGTGAAATCATCGCCGTTGCTTGCGATCGGCAAGGCCCAATTTGCAGGCGATGCCGAGCTCTCCGCAAATCCACGCTCACGCAGCGCCGTGTTGAGAATTGCGGAGAAGCGTTCGTGATTGTTCGCATGCTTGCTCTATCGGTATTGCTGCTCGCGACCCTTGTCACTGCGATTGGCGTTGTCTACGCGCGCCAGCAAAGCCGTCTGAATTTTGTCGAACTAACCCGGCTCGGAAATGAGCGCGACGACATCAACTTTGAATTCGGTCGCCTGCAGCTCGAACAGGCGACCTGGGCGGAAAACAACCGGATCGAGCAGATCGCACGCGGCAAGTTGGGGATGATTTCGCCGAGTGCCGTGGCAACCAATGTGATCAAGCGGTGAAGACGGTGCAGGGAACACGCATCCAACACTTCCAACGCATGCGGCGTGAATCGCGTGCACGCACCGCGTTCGGCGGGACGCGATGAACGAGCGCGTTCAGCCGGCCAATGCGCGCACGCGGCTCTATGTCGTGCTGGTGATGCTCGGACTCGCATCCAGCGCCTTGGTCGTGCGCGCTGTCGATCTGCAGGTGGTGCGCAAGAATTTCTATCAGGAGCAGGGCGACGCGCGTTACCTGCGCGATCTGGATATTCCAGTCTCGCGCGGCACCATCTTCGATCGCAATGGCGAACCGCTCGCGGTGTCGACGCCGGTGGAGTCGATCTGGGCCAATCCAATGGCTCTGCTCGAACACGCCGAGCGCATCCCGGAGCTGGCGACTGCAGCCGGGCTCGACGAAGATGCGCTGAAGCAGAAATTGATGGCGTATTCGGACAAGGAATTCGTCTACCTCAAGCGACATCTGAATCCGGACGACGCGCAGGCCATCCTCAAGCTCGATATTCCGGGTGTCGCGAGCCAGCGCGAATTCCGCCGTTACTACCCGAGCGGTGAAATCAGCGGGCACGTGCTCGGCTTCACCAATATCGACGATTCCGGGCAGGAAGGGCTCGAGCTCGCATTTGACCAGTGGCTGTCTGGCGAAAAAGGCATCAAGCGAGTGATTCGCGATCGTCTTGGTCACGAGGTCGAGAACGTCGAACTCGTGCGCGAAGCGAAGCCGGGCAAGGACCTGACGATCTCGATCGACCGCCGCATCCAGTACCTCGCGTATCGCGAGCTCAAGGCGGCGCTGACCGAACACCATGCTTCGTCCGGTTCGATGGTGATTCTCGACGTGCCGACCGGCGAGATTCTCGCCATGGTCAACCAGCCCTCATTCAATCCAAACGCGCGCGGCAACGTTGATCCATCGTACCGGCGAAATCGTGCGGTGACCGATGTGGTCGAACCCGGCTCGACGATGAAGGCGTTTACCATCTCGGCGGCGCTGGAAAGCGGCAAATGGAAGGCGCATACGCCCATAGATACGTCGCCCGGCACGTACACGCTGTATGGCCACACAATCAGCGACGTGCATAACAAAGGGCTGATCGACGTCACCGGCGTGATCACATATTCGAGCAACGTGGGCGCCGCAAGGATCGCCGGCACCATGACGCGCGAACACATGTACGACGTGTTTCATCGCTTCGGTTTCGGCGACATCACCGGCTGCGGTTTTCCTGGCGAATCGCCCGGCAATCTGCCAATCGCGAAGAACTGGGGTCCGGTTGAGCAGGCGACGATCGCGTATGGCTACGGCCTCAGCGTGACCCCGCTGCAGCTTGCCCAAGGCTATGCGACCCTCGCCAATGAAGGACGCCTGCGTTCACCGACGTTCGTCAAGGGTGGCCAGAGTCCGGACCGTGCCGTCATCGATCCGCAGATCGCTGGGAGCCTCAAGACGATGCTCGAAACCGTGGTGCATCCGCCCGGCGGCGGCATCAAGGCATCGATCGTGAACTATCGTGTGGCCGGCAAGACCGGAACTTCACGCACCGCAATCGGCGGTAGCTATCAGAAGAAGTACATCTCGCTATTCGCCGGCATGGTTCCTGCGAGCCAGCCGCGCCTGGTCGGCGTCGTCGTGATTCACGATCCGCAGGGTGCTTACTACGGAGCCCTCGTTTCGGCGCCGGTATTCGGCAAGGTCATGGAAGGCGCGCTACGTCTTCTCGACGTGCCGCCCGACGATGTCCAGAACTGGTACACCGCGGCGCCCGATCCCGGGCACACCCTGAAACCTGCAAGGCAGGCGCCGGATGGCGCCACCGCCGAACCGGATTTTGCCGAGGGTGTACCCGAATGAATACGATGCATCGCGCAATGAGCGTGCGCGAACTGCTGCAAGGTCGTGCTGATGCCGGCACCGCTGCCGACATCGTCGTGCACGGACTTGCGCTCGACTCGCGTCTGGTCAAGGCAGGAGACGCGTTCGTCGCGCTCTCCGGCGCGACTACACATGGCATCACGTTTGCCCCGGCGGCGTCGGTGCGCGGAGCCGCTGTGATTCTGGCCGAAAAGCCAGCGCCTGCGACGTTCGCGCCCGATGGCCGCCACCCCTTTGAAGGCGACAGCGAAGTCGCGCCCATTGTCTGGGTCGATGGCCTGCGCGGCGCGCTAGGCGCAATGGCTTCACGTTTCTTCGGTGAGCCGTCGCGCGCACTGCAGGTCATCGGCGTCACCGGCACCAATGGCAAGACCTCGACGGTGCAGCTGCTTGCTCAAGCGCTGCATCATGCCGGCCACATCGTCGCGACGATTGGCACCCTGGGTGCCGGCCTTTACGGCGCCATTCGCGAAGGCGAGCGCACGACACCGGATGCGATTGCTGTCCACGGCCTGCTGGCGCAATTTCGAGACGACGGCGCGAGCCATGTCGCAATGGAAGTGTCGTCGCACGCACTCGACCAGGGTCGCGTCAATGCGGTTGCGTTCGATCTCGCCGTGTTCACCAACCTGACCCGCGACCATCTCGACTACCACGGTTCAATGGCCGCGTACGGCGACGCCAAGCAGCGACTATTTGCATGGCCGGGGATAAGCGCCGCCATCATCAATGTCGACGATGCCTTCGGTCGCACACTAACAACGCGCATCCCGGCGGATGTCGCGCTACTACGCTACGGCGTGGACCACGACGACGCCGAAATCGTCGCGCGCACTATCGAAAGCAGCGCCGACGGACAATCCTTCCGGCTCATCACGCCGTGGGGCGAAGGCGATATCGCGACGCGCCTTCTAGGTCGTTTCAATATTTCAAATTTGCTGGCGGTCGCCGCGTGCCTGGGTCAACTTGGCTTGCCGTTTGAGTCGATTCGCTCCGTGCTGACGACACTTGATCCGGTCGCCGGTCGAATGAGCCGCCTCGGGGGCGCTGCTGCGCAACCGCTGGTCGTCGTCGATTATGCGCACACGCCGGACGCACTTGAGCAGGCGCTTGTCAGCCTGCGCGCGCACTGCGCTGGTCAATTGTTTTGCCTGTTTGGCTGCGGCGGCGAACGCGATGCCGGCAAAAGGCCGCAAATGGGCGCGATCGCCGAGGCGCTGGCCGATCGCATCATCATCACCGACGACAATCCGCGCGGCGAAGATGGCGACACCATCATCGAGCAGATCGTCGCAGGACTCAAAGAGCCGCAACAGGCGACGATCAAGCGCGACCGTGCAGCTGCCATCGAACAAGTGATTGGATGGGCGCAGCCGGGCGACGTGGTGCTCATTGCCGGCAAGGGCCATGAGCCGTACCAGGAGACAGCCGGCAGAAGGCAGTCGTTCGATGACAGCGCGATCGCGCGTCACGTGCTGGAGCATCGCGCATGTTGAACCTGCAGCTTGTCGACATCGCCCAATGGACAGACGGTCGCCTGCACGGCGCGGATGCGACGATCGACGCGGTGTCGACCGACACTCGCACGCTGGCACGCGGCACGCTTTTTATCGCGCTCAAGGGTGAACACCACGACGGGCACGCGTTCGCAGCAATCGCACGTGAGCGCGGCGCAACCGCACTGCTCGTGACGCATGTGCTTGACGTCGACCTGCCTCAAGTCATCGTTGCCGATACGTTGATCGCGCTCGGCGAACTCGCACGCGTCGTGCGCACGCGCAGTCGCGCACGCGTGGTCGGGATCACCGGCTCGAACGGCAAAACGACGGTAAAAACGCTGGTCGCATCCATCCTCGAACGGCACGGCCGAACGCACGTCAACGCTGGCAACTTCAACAACGAGATCGGTTTGCCGCTGACCCTGCTCGCGATGCCAGAGGACAGCGAATACGCAGTGCTCGAGATGGGCGCGGGCAAACCCGGTGACATCGCGTATCTGGCGCGCATCGCACAACCCGATGTTGCTGTCGTCAACAACGTCGCTGCGGCACACCTGGAGCGCCTGGGTTCACTGCAAGGCGTCGCGGAAACCAAGGGTGCGATCTATCGTTCACTGCCGGCTGACGGTGTAGCTGTCATCAACGCCGACGATGCATTTGCGGAATATTTCTCGCGGATCTCCAGCACGCGAAAGAGCCTGAGTTTTGGATTGCTGCACCGAGCCGACATCAGTGCGAATCTCGATCCCGAGGTGAATGCTGACGGCCACTTCCGTCTGCTCACGCCCAACGTGAGTACTGAAGTCGCGCTGCCGCTCGCTGGTCGTCACAACGTCATGAATGCGCTCGCGGCAAGCGCTGTGGCAGTAGCGCTCGGTGTTCCTCTCGCAACCATCCGCGCAGGACTCGAAGCTGCGCCGAGCGTCGCCGGTCGACTCATGCGCCACGCACACGCGTCGGGTGCAGTACTGATCGACGACAGCTACAACGCGAATCCCGGTTCGTTTGCCGCGGCCATTGCGACGCTTGCGCGTGAGCGCGGCGAACGCGTGCTCGTGATGGGCGACATGGCCGAGCTCGGCACCGACGCAGAACGCCTGCATGCGGAAATCGGCGCGCTGGCCAAGCGCAGCGGCATCCAGCGCCTTCGTGCGGTCGGCAAGCTCAGCCGCGCTGCAGTCAATGCGTTCAACGGCGGGGCACTGCACTACGAGGATCAGACGCAGTTAATCGAAGCGTTGCGCAAGGAATTGCGCGGCAATGTCAGTTTGCTGATCAAGGGCTCGCGCTCTTCGGCGATGGATCGGGTCGTCGATGCGCTGCTTGATCGTGCGGAAAACAACGGAGGCGAGCGGCATGTTGCTTGAACTCGCCGATTTGTTGAGGGGATGGGCCAGCGGCTTTCATCTGTTCCAGTATCTGACCTTCCGCGCGATCATGAGTACGTTGACCGCGCTGGCTGTGTCGCTGCTGGCGGGTCCCGCGATTATTCGCAAACTTGCTGCGGTCAATGCGGGACAAGTGATTCGCAGCGACGGCCCGCAATCGCACCTGGTCAAGGCCGGCACGCCAACGATGGGCGGTTTGCTGATCATTGCCTCGATTACGGTCTCAACGCTGCTGTGGGCGGACCTGCGCAATCGCTATGTCTGGCTCGTACTCGGCGTCACCATTGCCTTCGGAGCGATCGGCTTCTACGACGACTACAAGAAGCTGGTGTTGAAGGACAGTCGTGGCCTCGCAGCGCGCTGGAAATATTTCTGGCAATCGGTCTTCGGTCTTGGTGTTGCGTTGTTCCTCTATTTCACCGCCGATACGCCGGCCGCGACCACGTTCTATCTGCCGCTGATCAAACACGCTCAGGTGCCGCTCGCTTACGCAGCGGACACGCTCGTCGCATCGCCTTGGCTGGCGACTGCCGGCGCCGTTGCATTCATCGGCCTTGCCTACTTCATCATCGTCGGCTTCTCCAATGCGGTGAACCTCACCGACGGACTCGATGGCCTCGCCATCATGCCGAGCGTGCTCGTTTCGACCGCGCTCGGCGTCTTCGCCTATCTCGCCGGCAATCGCGTGTTCTCCGAATATCTCGCCATTCCAGCCATCCCGGGTGCTGGTGAGCTTGCGGTGTTCTGCAGCGCGCTGGGTGGAGCCGGGCTCGGTTTCCTGTGGTTCAACACGTA
>JBBRZD010000145.1:0-7874 GCA_038237055.1 Lysobacterales bacterium
CCGCCGTACAAGGTGTGCCGAGAGCACAGACGAAAGGCCGCATCGACGAATTGGTCGCGCAGTATCGTTTGCAGGATCGCCAGAAACAGCTGGCGGGGACGCTGAGCGGCGGCCAGAAGCAGCGTCTGGCGCTTGCCTGCGCGGTGATGCACGAGCCGGAACTTCTATTCCTTGATGAGCCGACCAGTGCCGTCGATCCGGAGTCGCGGCGCGACTTCTGGGAAAAACTCTTTGAGTTGACGGACATCGGCACCACCATTCTGGTTTCGACGCATTTGATGGACGAAGCGGAACGCTGCCATCGCCTGGCCGTGATCGATCAGGGCGTTCTTGTCGCCGACGGCACGCCGGCTGAGCTGACCGGAAAGTTGCAGGGGCGCACCTTCATCGTCGAGACGGCGGACCCGCGCCGGGTGCAGCGCGTCCTTGTCGATGTCCCTTCAGTCCTCGGCGTGGCGCAAATCGGCAACAGCCTGCGCGTGTTGACGAAAGGCGAAGCTTCGTCAGCGGATGGTAAATCGTCCAATGCAACGCAATTGCAGGATGCGCTGGCGAAGGCTGGCCAGAAGGCGGATGTCGCATTGGCGACGGCGAATCTCGAAGACGTGTTCGTTGCAGTTACGCATAACGCAAAGAACTTCGCGGCCGCGCCCGAGAAGGAGCATGCGCCGTGAACAGGCGACGTCTGTGGGCCATCGTGATCAAGGAATTGCGCCAGATGCGGCGCGATCGCATCACGATGGCGATGATCATCGGCATTCCCGTGATGCAACTGGTGTTGTTTGGCTACGCTATAAATTTCACTTTGCGCGGACTCGACGCCGGCATTGCGGATCAGTCCAACAGCGCTGGTTCGCGCGCAGTGGTGATGGACATGCTTGCGACCGGCGTGGTGTCACCGGTTGCGACGGTGAACACAGCGCAGGAGCTGATGGCAATGATCCGGGCGGGCAAGATCAGCATCGGCATCGCGATACCGCCGGATTTCGAGCGGCGTCGCATCGATGGTCGCGAGGCGGTGCAGGTTCTCGTCGACGGCAGCGACACCGCCGTGCAATCGGCGGCGGCGCAACTCGCGCAGACTCCGCTGGACAGTTCCGTGCCGTCGCTGCAGTCCCCGGCGACGAGTACGCCACCGACAAGGCCGATCAGCGTCGTCGGTTTCTACAATCCCGAGCGACGCTCGGCGATCAACATTGTGCCAGGGCTTATCGGCGTGATCCTGACCATGACGATGGTGTTGTTTACCGGCGTTTCGATCGTGCGCGAACGCGAGCGCGGCAACATGGAATTGCTGATTGCGACGCCGTTGACCAGCTCCGAGTTGATGGTCGGCAAGGTACTTCCCTTCGTCGGCATCGGCTTCGTGCAGACCACGGTGATCCTCGCGTTTGGCATGTGGCTGTTCACTGTTCCGGTCCGCGGCAGTCTGCTCGATGTATATATCGCTGCGGGTTTGTTGATCCTTGCGAACCTGACCCTGGGACTATTGATCTCGACGCGCGCGCAGTCGCAGTTCCAGGCGATGCAGATGACGTTCTTCATCTTCCTGCCGTCGATACTGCTGTCCGGATTCATGTTCCCGTTCGCGGGTATGCCAAAGCTCGTGCAATGGATTGCGGAAGTGCTGCCGCTGACGCACTTCCTGCGCCTGATCCGTGGTGTGATGCTGCGCGGGGCGACCTTGTTGGATTTGTGGGTCGACGTGCTCGCGCTGGTTGCGTTCATCGTGGTGATGATGACGGCTGCCATTTCGAGATTTCGCAAGCGGCTTGATTAGTCGTTCGAGTCGTTTGTTCGTGCAAGACCGCCCAAAGCGTTGTCGCGATTCAGGGTATCGCGTCAAGCGGTCTTCGCCCGGCAGCCAAACCCCTTCATCCGGCCGATTGGTCTTTTGTTGGCCATATTCGCTGCCGTCTTGATGTCGAGATGTTGCTCTGACTGCGCGATGGCATCGCGGCCTCCTCGCGGTTGTCCGGCAATCAGTTTGCGGCGGCAATCAGGCGCATGTCAGTAGGGTGCGCTCATTGGCGTAACCCTGTGAACGACACAACGTGCCTGATTGTCAGCGCCGGCGTCGATGCAGGAGTGAAGCTATGAGAATCACGGCGCGGGAAAATTTGGCGTTGATCAGCAGCGGGCTGTGTCGTCTGGCGACGCCATGTTTTTCATCAATGCTCGGGTGCGTGATGGCTTCGATGAGTATATCGGCCTCCGCACAGATTGCGTTTGAAGTGCAGTTGCCCCTGGCAACGGGCAACTCTCCGCGGGCGATCGCCACAGGCGACTTCAACAGTGATGGCAAGCTGGACCTGGCAGTGGCCATGTTCGGTAGCAACGACGTTTACATCTATACCGGTAATGGCGACGGTACATTTTCATATGGCGGCTATCGTGCAGTCGGAACCAATCCCACCGCAATCGTTGCGGTCGACTTGAATCACGATGGCGTTCTGGATCTTGCGACCGCGAATCTTGGCAGCGGCAACGTATCGATACTGATCGGCAACAGTGGCAACGTCGCCGGTCACGGTGATGGCACGTTCAAACCAGCGGTTGCGTACACGGTGGGTTCGCTGCCGATCTCGATTGCCGCAGACAACTTCGATCCGGATGGCTACGCAGATCTGGTGACGGCGAATCAGGGCAATGTCTGCGGAGCCCCGCCTTTTGCGCCCTGCGGAACCGTGTCGCTGCTGCGAAACAACGGTGACGGCACGTTCTATCTCGGTGCAACGCTTTACCCCCAATTCGTGCCGGACGCAGTCGCGACGGGCAGGTTCACCGCGAGCGGTGACAGCGACCTCGTCGTCAGCAGCCGGAGCGGCAGCTCCTTCGTTGTCTATACGGGTAATGGCGGTGGCGGATTCTCCGGCGATACGGCTTCCTATCTCGCGAGCGCGTATGCGATCGCAGTCGCCGATTTCAACAACGATGGCAAAAGCGATCTGGCGATATCGCGTTACGACCATGGCGATTTTTCGCTGCGACTTGGAAACGGCGATGGAACATTCCAGGGTGACTTCATCGTCAGTGAGGCCGCAGGTAGCTCGAACCCGGTTGCTGCGGTGACAGCCGATTTTGACGGTGACGGGTTTCCCGACATCGCGCTGGCCAATTACACCGACAACAGCGTTGTTGTTTTGCGCGACCGGCTTGTCGGGAACGGTGGTTTTTACACGGGTCTGACGATCACGGGCGGCCTGTACAACCCGACATGCGTCGCTATCGGGGATTTCAATCGCGACGGAAAAATCGACATGGTCGTCGCAGACAGCGGCTCCAACCAGCTTTCCGTCATTCTCAACACGTCGGTACCGATCGACCGTATTTTCCAAAGCGGATTCGAGTGAGCGCGCACGACTATTCGCTCAGTCGCATGATGGGAAGAATCGAGTCCGCTATTGCGAGTTTCAAGCATGGCCGCCCAGGTAATGTTCGCACGAGCACTACTGCGCGATCACGCACTGATTCGCCTACGTTGCGGGTAGCGATTGCAGCGCCTTTTGAACCGTGCGCGTCATCCAGTGATTGGCGCCGCGTACGCGCCGCAGGGTCGCGTACGCGGACTGCAGCTCGCCGAGTGCCAGGCTGAATTCTTTGCGCGCTGCGAGACATGCTCCGTGTACTGCTTCGGCTTCCGCGTGGCGCCAACCGGTTTTCGGATCGTCGAAAGGTCGAAGTTCCAACGCCTGCTTTGTCATTGCGCAGCCCGCTTCGATGTCGCGTTGCGCCAAGGCAATGCGCGCCTGCGCGAGGAGTGCGTTCGCCAGCTGCTCCAGGTTTGCCGGCTTTAGTGCGGACAACACATGCACCGCATCGTCGACTTGCGCACGCGCAGCAGGCAGTTCGTTCGAGTCCGCCTGGCTCAATGCGTATTGCACATGCGCGACGGCGGTTTCCATGGGCGGCATTCCCGTCAGGCTTTCGCGCATCGCTTGCGCCCGGCGATGCTGCTCCATTGCCTCGCCAGGATGCCCGGACAGACGCAGGACAATGCCGAGCTGATCCATCGTGAACGACACGAGCACGTGCTTTTCACCCAGCTGCTCGCGCCGGGCGATCAGGACCTCACGAACGAGGCGTTCCGATTCCACCAGATCACCGGACTCGCGTAACGCGACCGCGAGATTCGCCTTCGAGCCGAGCGCGAATGGATGCTCCGGTTTGCCTTGCGCTACCCAGACGGCCATTGCCTGACGGCTGTAGTCGGCACCACCGACAAAATCGTCCATGTGCATATGAAGTACGGCGAGATTGTTCAATGTTGCCGCTACATCAGGATGCTGTTCACCAAGGACACGGCGCTGCATGGCAAGCGCTTCAAGATACAAGGGTTCGGCGTCATGGTAGCGATTGAGACGATCGAGCGCCCGTGCATGATTGACCAGCGCCGTCGCAAGCAGCGGATGATCTGCCGGCAGCAAGCGTCGGTAGATATCGGTCGCCTGCTCCAGTAGCGGTAGTGCTTCTGCGGTGCGGCCGGTCTGCATCCGGAACGCTCCGAGATTGATCAGGTTCTCGGCCACGTCGAGATGATTCTCGCCATACGTAGCACGGAACATCGCGAGCGATTCCTCAGTCAATGCGGCGCCTTCGTCGAGCCGATGCATGTCGCTGTAGAGCACAGCCAGCTCGTTGAGGTCAGAGGCAATTTTTGCGTTTGGAGCCTTGAGGTTTGCCCGAGAGATGGCCAATGCCTGCTGCAATAATGGCTCGGCCTTTTTGAAGTCGCCCTGACGGCGGGAAATCTCGCCTTGCAGTGCAAGATCATTCGCCGCAACGGCGTTGTTTCCACCCGCCGTGGCGCTGTGTGCAGCCAGCGCAAGCTCAGAATTTTTCTTGGCGGCGGCATAGTCGCCTTTTTCGTATTGCGCACGCGCAATCTGCGCGACGACGTCGGCCCTGACCAGGTCGTCCACCGCGGCACCTTGCAAAGCCAGCGAGCGCTCGAGCAAAGCGATCGCTCGATCGTATTGACCCAACTCAAGATAAATCGCGCCCAATACCGACGCGAAGTGCGATGCCAGTTCGGGTTGGCTGGCCAGTTCGGAATCCAGTCGCTGCGCGCCGGCATCCAGCGCATCCACGGCGCTGAGCTTGGCTCCGGCGGCGGCGTTCCTGGGGTCGGCCACGCGGAAGGTGTCGATCAGAAACCCGGTCACGGCCTCGGCCTCGCGCGCTTGTGAACGTGCACGCGCTGCTTCCCAGAATGCGAACGCGGTGGCGACAAACAATCCGAGCAAGGCGAAGCTCGCAAGCGTCACGCCCAGGCGATGGCGCGAAAGAAATTTTCCGCTGCGATACACGACGCTGTCGCGCTGTGCGGCAATCGGACGGCCATCCAGATAGCAGCGAAGATCCACCGCGAGCGCATCGACGGTTGGATAACGCCGCTCTGGCTCGCGACGAAGTGCCGTGAGCACGATCTTGTCCAGATCGCCGCGCAGCTGGCGCGCCGACATCGGTGCGTCGATCGCCACGCGTTTGCTTGGTGCAGCCGGCGTCGTGTCTTCGAGCAGCTTGCGGATTTGCTCCAGCGTCGGTGTATCGCCGAGATCGTGTGGCCGTCGACCGGTCAGCAATTCGTAAAGGATCGCGCCGAGTGCATAGACATCGGTCGCTGTACTGACCGACGCGCCGCTGAGTTGCTCGGGGGATGCATAGGCCGGCGTCAGCGGTCGGTTGCTGGCGTCGCCTGTTTGTGTTGCGTGGCCCATTTCCGCGCCGAGCAGTTTGGCGATGCCGAAGTCGAGCAACTTCGCTGATCCGTCCGAGGTGATCAGCACATTGGAGGGCTTCAGATCGAGATGGACGACCAGTTGACGATGAGCAAACTGGACAGCCGCGCAGATGTCCAGAAACAGCCCGATTCGATCTGGCAGACCGAGATGGCGCTGTGCGGCGTAATGCAGCAATGGCAGACCTTCGACATGCTCCATTGCGAAATACGGCAACCCGTCGCTTGCAATGCCGCCATCGAGCAAGCGTGCGATGTTCGGATGTTCCAGATGCGCAAGAATCTGACGCTCGCGCCGGAATCTCGCCAGCACCGCCTCGCTGTCCATGCCGCGCTTTATCAGTTTCAGTGCTGCGTGCTGATCGAATTCGCCATCTGCCCGCTCGGCCAGCCACACCACGCCCATGCCGCCGCGACCGAGCTCTTCAATCAATCGCCACGGTCCGATGCGTTCGCCTGCGCGAACGTTCTGAACGTCGTCGTTTTCGGCCCAATCAGCTACTGCTGTGTTGCGTGCCGAAACCACGCCCATATCGAATCGATCGGCCGCGCCATCAGCGACCAGCAGCGCTTGGACTTCGTCGCGTAATCGGGCATCGCCACCGCACAGGCGATCGAGTAATGCGGCGCGCGCATCGATTGGCGTTTCGACCATCTCATCGAAGATCGCGCCGATCCGCTGCCAGCGCTGGGTGTCCACGACTAGTCCTGAATTTCTTCGTGACCGAGTTGATCGACCAGGAACGCGCGCGCTCGCCGCCAGTCGCGAAATACCGTGCGCTCGGTGACTCCTTGCAGTTGCGCGATATCGGCGATCTCAAGACCGCCGAAGACGCGCCATTCGACCAGTTGCCCCGCGCGCGAATCGATTTGCGCGAGACGCGTCAACGCTTCGTCGAGCGCGACGATGTCCACCATTTCGGGGGCGATACCGATGTCGTCGTTCAATCCGGTGATCGAAAGCGCACCACCGCGTTTGATGCGGGAGCGATAACGCGAGTGATCGACGAGAATCTGGCGCATTGCACGTGCGGCGAGTGACAGGAAGTGCACGCGATCGTAAGGCTGTGCCTCCGGTACGCCGTGAAGCTTGAGATACACCTCGTGCACCAAGGCCGTCGTGTCGAGCGTAACCGGGCTGCCTGCCGCGCGACGCTGGCCGCGAGCGATCCGGCGCAATTCCTGATACACGAGCACGAACAGTGCACTGCCGTCAGGCGATACGGTGCTTTCCTGGAATATGTTCACGCCGTTCCGATGTCGTGACAGACCTGACGCCGGACCTTGCTGCGCCCGACATGGACAGTCTTTCATCGATGGTATCGGGTTTCGGCGCGCCACGCCGGTGCGCATCCGTTGCGCACCCGCTGCGCGCCGCTCGCTCGTCCGCCTGGCTGCAACCGGTTCGACTGAGCCTGGGGCGTGACGGGCATTCATTCTTTGGAGCACCGGCTTCAGCACGATGCGTGCGGGATGCCTGATGTCAGTCGAATCCGTTCGCGAATATGCGGTCGCTCACGTAGATCGGACTGGCGATGCGTCCGGATGAACCATTGGCGGCACCGGTGCTCGTCACACCTGTCGCCTTCAAATAGAACGGCGCGCCATTGACGTTGTAGTTCGCCGTTGCCTGCCAGCCATTGGCGATACGCGCCATCGGGCCCACCACGGTATAGGTGACGCCGTCGTTCGAATGCAGCAGGGTTGGCGCTTGCGCCAGCTCCGGGCCGTCGCCGCTGCGTGTCCAGGTGGCGATCACGGTGGTGCCAGAGGCCTGCCCGCTGAGTTTGCTGAGGACGGCATCGCCGGTAACGACACGCGCAGCGAACTGACGGGATTGTCCGGCGGCAAGCGTGAAATTTCCGATTGCCACGGTGTCGCCGTCGGGCTGCGCGGCGAGGCCGAAAACATAGCCGTTCGGATCGCCGGCATTGAAGTTGAAGTTCACGTCGGCGAATCCGGCGTCGAGCGCGCCGTTGGCGTTCAAGCGCGCGAGCGCATGCCGCGGCTGTCCATCAATCAGTTGGAACTGGCCACCGAACATCAGCTTTCCATTTGGCTGCAATGCAAGCGTGTTCGTGCCGCTGTCTGTGAATATGTCGGCATACGCGATATCGAGCGTGCCGTTGGTGGA
>JBBRZD010000146.1:0-7863 GCA_038237055.1 Lysobacterales bacterium
AGGGAGGAGCCGACCATGCGGCCTCTGACGTTGCGTGCTTGTCGTATTGTGCGTGGGCTGGGGTTGTGGCGCGCCTGTCGATATTTCCTTTCGTTCGGTCTGCTGGCACTCGTGCTGGGCGCTTCGCCTGCGTGGGCCTACGACGAGAAGTTTGGAAACGGGTTTGAAGTCCCGACAGACGCGCCGTCGAGCGACGCGGAAGCTGCACGTTTCCTCGGCATGGCGACATTCGGGCCGACGGCGGCGGAGATCGCACACGTGCGTGCCGTCGGCTATGACAGATGGATAGCGCAGCAACTGTCGATGCCGACGACGCTGGAACGCCCGTATGTCGAACACGTCGATGGCGTCACGCAAATGCAGAAACCGGGCCAGAACGATCGCCTGCAGGCATGGCTCAAAGCTGCCGTCACCGCACCTGATCAATTGCGCCAACGCATGGCGTGGGCACTGAGCCAGATCATGGTCGTGACCTATGCGCAAAGCATGCTGGCCGGCGACCCGGTCGCATTGGCCGAGTACTACGACATGCTTGCGCGCGATGCAGCGGGTTATTACGACGACAACAAAGCCTATCACGCGGGCACGTATCCAAACCTGCTCTACGACGTCACGCGCACGCCGGCGATGGGAAAGATGCTGACCTATCGACGTAACAAGGCGCCTGATGCGGCACTCGGCACCCTGCCGGACGAGAACTACGCGCGTGAAGTCATGCAGCTGTTTTCGATCGGCCTCGTGCTGCGGAACCCGGATTTCTCGCCGATCTATCCGGCCGGCTGCGATCCGCTGCACGACGCCGAATGTCTACCGATACCCACCTATCCACAGGCCACCGTGAGCGCCTATGCGCAAGTGTTCACCGGCTGGAGCTATACCAGCGGCTTCAACAGCAATCCGACCCGCGGCCATTGGTCGATGGCGGACTACCAACCCATGATCTGCTACGACACATACCACGATGAGGCCGATACCAAGACCTTGCTCAGCGACACGGGAGACTACAACGCGGAAACCAGCGACGCGCATGTCCTGCCCGCGCACAACGGTTGTAAGAACGATCTGGCGCAGGGAGTTGCGATCATCGCGAATCATCCGAATGTCGCGCCGTTCATATCGCGTCAGCTGATCCAGCGTTTCACCACCAGCAATCCATCACCCGCGTACATCGCGCGTGTCGCGCATGTGTTCGCGGACAACGGTCACGGCGTTTACGGCGATCTCGGCGCAGTGATCAAGGCGGTATTGCTCGATGCGGAAGCGCGCAGCAACGCGGCCGCACCGCCCGCACCCTATGTGTTCGGCAAAGCGCGCGAACCGCTGCTGAAACTGACCGCGCTGTATCGCTACTACAATGCCGCGGCTGCGAATGGCCTATATGCGTTTACGCCGGGCAACTACCAGGCGTATCTGCAGATTCCGCTCGGAGCGCCGTCGGTATTCAACTTCTACCTGCCCGACTATCACCCTCCGGGCGAACTCGGCGCCGCCGGACTGTATGGACCGGAGTTCCAGATCACCAATGAAAGTTCTGTCTTCACCGTCGCCAACGACCTGCGCATGCGTGCGATGGCCTACCTTGGAAATCCCGCGAATACGGATGCAACGATCGCACTCGATCTGCGCGGATTGCAGGCGCAAGCCGGAGATCCGGCGACGCTGATCGGACAACTCAACCATGACCTCATGGCCGGCGCTATGAGTACGCACATGCAGACAACGCTTACGACGATGGTTGCAGGCTTGCCCGCCAGCGACGCCTATGGCCGCGTAACGGCAGCATTGCAGGTGTTGCTCGCCTCCCCCGAATTTGCGATCCAGAAGTGAGAGCGCCATGACGACTTCCTATTCCCGCAATCGCCGCGACTTCCTCCGCAACGCTGCCTGCGCCACGCTCGCAGCAGCATCCGGCAACGCGCTGTTCGCTCAAATGCGCCTGATCAACAGCGCCATTGGAGCGAGCCTGACCTGTCCCACCTATCCGCCAGTCAACGACTACAAGGCGCTGGTCTGCGTATTCCTCGCAGGGGGAAACGATTCGTTCAACCTGCTGGTGCCGAGCGATGCGCAGCGCTACGGCGTGTACTCCGCCTCGCGTGGCGCGATGGCGATTGCGCGCGAGCAGTTGCTACCGATCAATGTGCTTGGCGCGGGCGCTGGACAAAGCTATGGCTTGCACCCGAGCGTGAGCGACCTCGCCGATCTGTTCGACCAGGGACACGCCGCGTTCGTCGTCAATGCCGGCACTCTGCTGCAGCCGACGAACAAGACGCAATATCTGAGCGGCGCACATCCATTGCCGCCGCAATTGTTTTCGCACGCAGACCAGCAAGGTCAATGGCAATACGGCCAACCGACCGCAAATGGAACGGTCGGTTGGGGCGGACTTGTCGCCGATCGTCTGCACGTGCTGAACGCGGGCGCAACAGTACCTATTTCGATTTCGCTGTCGGGTCAGAATCGCTATCAAGCTGGCGCCGGCGTTCAGCCGTATGCCATGACCAGTGCAGGCCCGACCATGCTCCGCGGCTACAACGGCGCGCAGAATGTGGCTCAGGACGCGGCGCTGCACGATTTGTTCGAGCATGCCTATCCCGACCCGCTGACGCGCACCTATGCCGCAACGTTCAACAATGCACTCGACTACTACGGCACGATGACCGACGCGCTTGCGAATGCGCCGAATCTGACGACGCCATTTCCTACCGGCAACTCGCTCGGCGATTCGCTCAAGATGATTGCGCAGATGATTTCGGCGCGCTCAATGCTGAAGGCACAACGGCAAATCTTCTTCGTCTCAGTCGGCGGTTTCGACACGCACGACAACATGCTGGCCGATCAGCCCGTATTGTTCGACACCATTTCCAAGGCGCTTGGCGCGTTCTACAAGGCGACCGAAGAACTCGGCGTGCAGGACAGCGTGACGTGCTTCACGATGTCGGAATTTTCGCGCACCTTGAACACCGATGGCGACGGCACCGACCACGCGTGGGGCGGAAACCAGCTCGTTTTCGGTGGCGCCGTGCAGGGACGCAAGCTCTACGGCACAGCTGCAACCAGCGGTGGAATCTTCCCTGACCAGACACTCGACGGTCCGGACTGCCTGCAACGCGGCCAAATGATCCCAGCGACGTCATGCGACCAATACTCCGCAACACTTGCGCACTGGTTCGGCGTCAATGACTGCGACCTGGCAACGATCTTTCCCTACCTCAACAAATTCCCGACCAGCAATCTTGGCTTCCTCGGCTGAAGGATTGCCCGAACACCGCATCGGCGTAGCAAATGCAGGGGGTTTCGGCCGTGGCCTGTGCCCGGCGTACTCGTATAGGCGAGTACGTTCATCGGGGCTGCTAGAATCCGCGCCCTCCTTCATCGCGGGAATTTCAATGCAACTCGATCAGGTCAAGGCCGTTGTCACCGGCGGCGCCTCCGGGCTCGGCTTCGCGGTCGCGAAACATCTCGTCGCCCACGGCGCGAGCGTCGCACTGCTCGACGTCAACGACGAAAAAGGCCATGCCGCCGCACTGGAACTCGGGCAGGCAGCGAGCTATTTCCGCGCCGATGTCACCAATGAAGAAGGCATCGCCGCAACGCTGAAGGACGCGCAAACCAAACTAGGCGGTCTCAATGTCGTTGTCAGTTGTGCAGGCATCCTCGGAGCCGGCCGCGTGCTCGGCAAGGAAGGACCGATGCCGCTGAAGACGTTCGCTACCACGGTGACGGTCAATTTGATCGGCAGCTTCAACGTCGCCAAGGCGGCGGCCGACCTGATGCAGCACAACGCACCCGGCGAAGACGGCGAGCGCGGCGTGATCGTCAACACCGCGTCGATCGCGGCATACGAAGGACAGATTGGTCAGGCGGCCTACTCGGCGTCGAAAGGTGGCGTTGTCGCGATGACGCTGCCGATGGCGCGCGAATTTGCGCGCATCGGCGTGCGCGTGATGACGATCGCACCCGGCGTATTCCACACGCCGATGGTCGACGGCATGCCCGAGGCGGTTTATCAGTCGCTTTGCGCGCAGGTGCCCTACCCGTCGCGCCTGGGCAAGCCCGAGGAATATGCCGATACCGTCGCATTCATCCTGCAGAACCGCTATCTCAACGGCGAGACGATCCGCATCGATGGCGCGATCCGACTGGCACCCAAGTAAGAGACACCTCTAGGCGCGGCGGAAGCCGCGACGCTTGTTGCTGCGAAGCGCAACACCATCCCCACCTAAATCCTCCCCTTGAAGGGGAGGACTTCAAAGCCGCGCGCTGTAGCCATCCCCTTCAAGGGGAGGGTTGGGTGGGGATGGTGCCATTCGTGAGGCAAAAAGCATCACGGCTGAAGTCGGCACATCAACGGATGGCCAGCCCGCGCTTAGCACGCGGAAATCGGGGAGAATAGGCGTTTGCCGTCGCTACCCTTGGCACGTGCGATTCTGATATCGCCCTGCCCAATCACCCCCAACCCGCAACAAAAGAAAACGGATCGATCCATGAGAGCAGCTGAAATCAAGAAGGGCAACGTCGTCGAGCATGATGGCAAGATCTATCAGATCCGCGACATCGAACGCAGTTCGCCCCAGGGTCGCGGCGGCAACGTGAAGTTCCGTTTCATCATGTACAGCGTGCCGGGCTCGCAGAAGTTCGACATCACATTGGGCGCCGAAGACGAACTCAAGGAAACCGAAGTCACGCGGCGTCCTGTCACGTACTCGTACATGGACGGCGAAGCATTCGTGTTCATGGATAGCGAGGACTACACGCAGTACACGCTCGACGCGAACGTGGTCGGCGACGCCGCGGGCTATATCGCCGACGGTATCGAGGGCTGCCAGATCCAGTTGATCGACGACGCACCCATCGCCGTGCTGTTGCCGCAATCGGTGACGCTCGAAGTCGTGGACACCGCACCGGAACTGAAGGGCGCGACGGCGACCAAGCGACCGAAACCGGCGAAGTTGTCGACCGGCCTTGAGATCCAGGTGCCCGAATACATCACCACAGGCGAGAAGATCGTCATCAACACAACGACCGGCGAATTTGCGGGTCGAGCCTGACCCCGTTTGCGCGATACCTCGGGGCATCGCGCAAACGGCAAGCTGAAGAAACGCTCAGACGAAGCCGATGTCGTGTTCGCCGTGCATCGACATGACCAGCTTGACCATCGCAGCCGGCAGCATGATTTCAAGTTCCAGCGCTTCGCTTTTCGGTCCCTTCCCTGCCAGCGTCATGCCGAACAGCGCACCCGAAGCGTCGATCTCCGCGCAGACGATATGTGGGCCTCCCGGCCCCACGCGCAGATACGGCTTGATCGGCTCGCCCAGGGTCTCTAGCGCTTGCGGAAAAAGGAAGACAGCGTAGTTCATCGGTTCGGCCATGGGATTCCGCAATGATTTGAAGTTGCATCGTTACGGCTGGACGGAAAGCTTTGCTGCTGCACGAACGGCTTTCGCGATGGCTGATTCGATATCGACATCGCGCGCAAGCGTCACTGCCATACGCCGCTGACCGCGCACCTCGGGCTTGCCGAACAGGCGCAGCATCGTATCCGGCTCCATCAGCGCGTCGACGACCCCGTGATAACGCGGACGGTCGCCGTCGCCCGAGGCAAGCACCGCGCACGAAGCCGAAGGGCCGAATTGGCGAATCTGCGGAATCGGCAAGCCAAGGATCGCGCGGGCATGCAGCGCGAATTGCGGAAGATCCTGCGAGATCAACGTGACCAGACCGGTGTCGTGAGGACGCGGACTGACTTCCGAAAAAATGACCGCGTCACCTTTCACGAAAAACTCGACACCGAATACGCCACGTCCGCCGAGCGCTGCAGTGATGGCGCTCGCCTGGCGCTGTGCTTCGGCGAGCGCTGCATCGCTCATCGCCTGCGGCTGCCAGGATTCGCGGTAGTCGCCGTGTTCCTGTCGATGCCCAATCGGCGCGCAGAAACTCGTGCCGCCGACATGGCGCACCGTGAGCTGGGTAATTTCGTAGTCGAAATCGACGAAGCCTTCGATGATGCAGCGTCCCTTGCCCGCGCGACCGCCGGATTGGGCGTATTCCCAGGCCGCGTCGATTTCGTCATCGCGACGCACGGTGCTTTGCCCCTTGCCGGAACTGCTCATCACCGGCTTGATTACAAAGGGCAACCCGATGGCAGCTATCGCGGCGCGATATTCTTCATTCGAATCGACAAAGCGATACGGCGAAGTCGGTAATCCGAGTTCCTCAGCGGCGAGGCGACGGATGCCTTCGCGATCCATTGTCAGCCACGCAGCGCGCGCGGTCGGAATCACGGTCAGGCCGCCTTTTTCCAGTTCGAGCAGAGTGGGAGTGTGAATCGCCTCGATCTCTGGCACGACGAAATCGGGCCTTTCAAGTTCAATCACGCGGCGCAGCTCCGCGCCATCGAGCATGTTGATCACATGCGAGCGATGCGCGACCTGCATCGCCGGCGCGTTCTCATAGCGATCGACCGCGATCACTTCGACTGCAAACCGCTGCAGTTCAATCGCGAGCTCCTTGCCCAGTTCGCCCGAACCGAGCAGGAGTACGCGGATCGCGGTGTCGGTATGCGGGGTGCCGAAAACTTTCATGTGCAGGCCCAAGTTGCGGGGCCGCGATTGTAATGGAGGGAACTTTGCGCTGTTCGTTGGCTTCACAAAGTCGACGTCACACATCGCCTTCACAACCGGGACCGCGAAATGGCCGCACGCTTCGCCCGGTCTTGGCACAATGCGTCTTTACCCGACCGGATCCGCGCATGCTCATGTCCTCCAGATGGAACATCCTGCTCGCTGGCCTGCTCACGCTGCCAGCGGTTGGTCGCGCTGCACCACCCACCGATCAATGGTTCACGGTGTTGCTGGATGGTCGCAAGATCGGCTCATTCGAATCCAGGCGCGAGCTTCAGGGATCCAAGGTTGTCACGCTGCAAAAGCTCGACATGGTGCTCGACCGAGCTGGCTCTCACGTCGCGCTGAGCAATGCGGAAACCTCGACTGAAACCAGCGATGGCCAACCCCTGGCATTTCGCAGCACGTCGCAGCTTTCCGGCAGCGAGACGACGATCGAAGGCAGCTTGCACAATGGCGCGATCGACATCGTCACCCACACGGGTGGCGACGAGCAGCATCGAAGCATGCCGTGGCCAACCGGTGCATTGCTGCCCGAAGGGCTGCGTTTGGCCGGCCTGCGCGCCGGACTTGCCTCGGGAACGCGCTACAGCGCGCTGTCGTTCCAGCCATCCAGTCTCGACACGGCGGAGGTGACCAGCGTCGTGCACGCGAAGCAACTCGTCGATCTGCCGGGCGGGCAAATGAATCTGAATTCGATCGATCAGACGGTCGCATTCCCGGGCGCACCGATGCAAACCAAAACCTGGGTTGACGCCGAACAGACCGTCTACAAATTGACGATGCCGATACTCGGTGTCGAGCTCACCCTGCTCGCTTGCGACAAGGCTTGCGCGACGGCACCGAATCAGGGCAGCGACGTCTTCACACGCACGTTGATGACTTCGCCGCACGCTCTGAGCGCGCGCGAACTTGCCGGCACGATGCGCTATTCATTGAAAGCTCGAGACAATGGTCCGGCGCTCAACTTGCCGCGGACAGATGAACAAAGCGTTGTGCGCGACGGCGATTTGTGGACAGTGACGATCCAGCAAGCGACCACCCAGCGCGATGAGGTGAAACCCGCTGCGGTCGACTATCTGCCGAACGACTGGCTGCAGAGCAAAGCGCCCGAAGTGGTGCATCTTGCCCAAAAGGCCATTGGTGATGCGAGGACACCGCGTGAGCGCATGCAGCACATCGAAACTTTTGTGCGCGGGTATATCCGCAAGAAGAATCTCGATGTCGGCTACGCGTCGGC
>JBBRZD010000147.1:0-7852 GCA_038237055.1 Lysobacterales bacterium
CCCGCAAGACATCAATATCGACCGCGCTCTGCCCGAGATAGCCGTGTCCATGGTGATTGACGGCACGTCGCAACCGGGAAGCTTGGTCAATACGTCGGCGACTGGATTCGACGCGCATATTTGCGTGGTTGTCGCGGCAAGCCCATCGGTGCCCAGCGTGTCCCAAGCTGTACTGATCAATAGCGCGGTTCCGACATCGGTAACCGTGCGCGGATTGGCCTTCTCCGGAATAGGGAGCCCACTGATTTTTTTCACCGGCAGTGGCCATCGCGTATTGGGCAATCAGTTCGGCGGTTCGCTTCCCACCGGTCCCTTGTTCGTGACGTTGCAGCCGAACAGCATCAGTGTCGCGTTCTCCGGAAGCAGCAGTGATTCGATCATGGGTGGCCCCGATCGGGTTGATCGCAACCTCGTGGCGGGGCACAGCGGCTTCACCGGCATCGGTGTGCTGGTCGGCGGCGTCAGCAATCATGCAACCGAGGTACGCAACAACCTGATCGGCATGGATCGCGGACTGACGGCGGCCGAGCTCGGCCAAGGCATTGTGGCGGTCAACAGCGGACACGTGATCACCGACAATCGCATCGGTAGCTGCAGCAACGATGGCATACGCCTCGCGACGGCCGATCACGTCATTGTGCAGAACAACGACATCGGCGGACCGCTGCCCAATGCGATCGGCATCATCCTCAATGCAGGCTCGTCTTCCAACACGATTGGTGCCACTGGCGCAGATACGGGTCGCGGCAATCGCATCACCAACAACTTGACCGGGGCCGTGTGGATCGACGCCACGGCTGGCATTTTCAACCGCGTACGCGACAACCAGCTCACGGTCATCGAGTCTCCGCTGGCCGAAGACACAATGGTGCTTGATCTCGGCGACCAGGGCGCCACCCCGAACGATGACGGAGACGCCGATACCGGGCCGAACAATCTGCTCAACTATCCGGTCTTGGGAAGTCCGACCCACGCCGGCAACGCGGGGGCGTTCACGGCAAGTATCGATGTGCCCGTCGGCGAGTACACGCTGGACGTTTACGCGACGGGAAGTTGTTTGACGAATGGTCGCGCCATGGCCGATCACAAAGTGTTGACGACGCATGTTTCGAAGACGCAGGCAGGCTCGATCAACGTGCCTGTGGTGCTGCCGGTCAATATATTGAATGCAGCCCGCGTCGGCGCGACATTGACTGACAATGGTGGCAACACGTCGGAGTTATCCAACTGTCTCGACCTCGACCGGATCTTTGCAAACGGTTTTGAATGATCGTTCCCATAGCGTTCGATGCGCGCCCAAATGACTGATGTGATGGACGCGCCTCGTTCACAGGTCGAAACTCCCTCGGACCTTCCTTGAGGCGCGTTATGCGTGCTGGTTTGCCATTCGATGCCCTCCGATGGGGGAAGGCTCAACGATTACTTGGCCGGCCTCGCGGAACTTGCGCGCGCCGAGCGGAATCCACCGCTCGGCGATATTGAGATCGATAAGGAAGATCAAAGTGGCTCAGGCAGCTCGCGGAACCACTGCTGATGGAGATTCGATGCTTTCCGAGTCGCATGCTGATGCGCGCGCTGCCATGGGCGTTATCAGCCCTGCCCCGCAGCCGCCCCAGCCTGCTCAGCCGTCACCGCCACCGCATGCATCACCGCCGCAATGCGCGCTGCACTCTGCATCGCCGCAGCCGCAACGTCGTGCTTGCGCAGCGTTTTTTCATGCGACTCCATGCACATGCCGCAGCCGTTGATTGCGGAAACCGCGAGCGAAGCGAGCTCGAAATCGATTTTGTCGCAGCCGGGATTCGCCATCACGTTCATGCGCAGACCTGCGCGCATCGCGGCGTACTCTTCGCTACCGACGAGATGCGTGAAACGGTAGTAGATGTTGTTCATTGCCATGATCGCTGCCGCGGCGCGAGCAGCGTTGGCTTCCGCTTCGCTGAGCGTGCCGCTGAACTTCGCGACGATCGCTTGCGTCAGTGGCTCGTGGCGCGCGGCGATCGCGCTGGCGATCGCGATGATCGCGATCTGTTTCGGATTGAGGCCAGCGGAACCGAATTCGCTCAGTACCGAATCAAGGTTGAGGCGCAAATCCTTGGCGTAGTCGGGCAATACGCCCTTGATGTCGTCGAGGGTCATCGGGAGTCTCCGGGTTGGGAGGGAAACCCGACCGCGATGGCCGGGTTTCCGAAGAAGAGGTGGGCGACGACTCAGGGGGAAGTCGTCGCCCCAGCCGGCATCGACAAGGGAGAGGAGAATGCCGGCTGCGCAACAAGCGGCTCACGCCGCCATCCGTAACAGGACGCTCAAGCGACCTTGAGCGTCGCTTCGCCCTGGTGCCAGTTGCACGGGCACAGTTCGTCGGTCTGCAGCGCATCGAGCACGCGCAGAACTTCCTGCGGGTTGCGGCCAACGCTGCCATCCGTCACATAAGCAAAGCGGATGATGCCGTCCGGGTCGACCAGGAAGGTCGCACGCTTGGCCACGCCTTCTTCCGCATCAAGGATGCCGAGCGCGGTCGACAGACGTTTCGCGGTATCGGCGAGCATCGGAAACGGGAGGTCATGCAGATCCTTGTGATCCTTGCGCCAGGCAAGATGGACGAACTCGCTGTCCGTGCTGGCGGCGAGCACCTGGGTATCGCGGTCGGCGAACTGGCTGTTCAAGTCGCCGAAACCCTTGATCTCGGTCGGGCAGACGAAGGTGAAATCCTTAGGATAGAAGAACACCAGGAGCCACTTGCCCTTGTAGGTCGTGTTGGTGATCGGGGAGAACGCCTTTTCGACGCTTTCGGTGGAAACGGTCGCTTTCAGGTTGAATTCCGGGAACTTGTCGCCGACGGTCAGCATGGTGGATCTCCTGGGTTGGACGGTTGATAGTGGACGGTTGTTGAAAGCTGCTAAAGACTACATGCGGAGTCAGGCAGCGCTAAGTCAGGGGCCAAGAATACGGTTCGGCTGACCATCTATCCAATTGATTGATACAATCGGATCGATAGCAAGGGTCAATCGATCAATGAATCTGCGTGATCTGCGTTACCTGGTCGCTCTCGCCGAACACAAGCACTTCGGGCGTGCCGCGTCCGCTAGTTTCGTCAGCCAGCCGACCCTCTCGACGCAGATCCGCAAGCTCGAAGAGGAACTCGGCGTTTCCCTGGTCGAACGCACATCTCGCAAGGTGCTGCTGACCGAAGTTGGCCGCGAGATTGCGCAACGCGCACGCGACGTGTTGAACGAAGTCGAACAGATTCGCGCCGCTGCGCAACGCACGCGCGATCCCGAATCGGGCACGGTGCGTCTCGGTATTTTCCCGACGCTCGGCCCCTATCTCCTGCCGCACGTGATACCGACGATCCGCAAGCGCTTTCCGCGCCTGGAATTGTTGCTGACCGAAGAAAAAACCGAGATCGTGCTCAAGCTATTGCGCGAGGGACGACTCGATGCCGGCATCCTCGCACTGCCGATCCATGACGACCAGTTGCATCAGGAATTCCTGTTCGAGGAAGAGTTCGTGCTTGCCGTGCCGGAAGACCACGAACTGGCCACCCATCGCACGCTCAAGCTCGGTGATCTGGCCGAGCAGAACTTGTTGCTACTCGAAGATGGCCACTGTCTGCGCGACCAGGCGCTCGAAGCCTGCCAGCTTGCCGGCGCATTCGAGCGCAGCGATTTTCGCGCGACCAGTCTGGAAACGCTGCGCCAGATGGTTGCCGCTGGCGTCGGCATCACGCTGCTGCCGACGCTCGCCGTAAAGCCTCCGGTGGCGCCGTCAGCGGCGATCCACCTGATCGAATTTCGCGGCCACGCGCCAAGCCGGCGCATCGCAATGGTCTGGCGCAAGAGTTCCGCCATCGCGCGCTTTCTCAAACTGCTGGCTGAGGTTTTTCAGGCGCTGCCGCGCGATCTGTTCGACGCACACAGCACCTCGCAGGAACCGCGCAAACGCAACGCAAAGAAAGCCTGAGTCGACGACGAATGCTTCGATAACGCTTTGCTGCGCTATTGGATCATCTCGACGCGCAACTCCCGCGAGTCCGCGTGGCCGTGATCATCGACCGCACGCACGCTGTGTCGACCCGGCGCGACGGCCGTCCAGAACAAGGGTTCGCCGGCCTTGGCCGAACCGACGTAGGCGTCGTCGACAAACCAGTACAGCGTGCGTGTCGCGCCATCGACGGTCGCATTGAACGCAATCCGCGTTTCCTCCGCGCCACGCTGCACGGTGTAGGACGCGCCGCGCAGTGGCGAAGTAATCTGCGGTGGATCGCCAACAACTTCAGCGGCGCAATCGCCCTCCGGCGGCGGTTTTGCGCGCGGCAAGCCGGCATCGCTAAAGACCTTGGCCAGATCCGTCGGCCACACTTCGACGAGTTGTTCCTTGGTATGCGCAGGATCGTACGGCGGACACGCAATGCGACCGCTGCGCGTGTCGACATGCAGCATGCGGTGCACGGTGCTGACGCGGATCGGCGACTTGCCAGGCAAAAACCAGGTCTCGCCACGGCGCGGACACCAGGCGTTCGGCAAATCGCCGCTGGCAAGACAGACCTCTACGTGTTTCACGCCAGCGGGAATCCGCCACGCCGGTTCGGCCAGATCCGGATGCTCGGCCTCAATCGCATCGACGATGCGGAAGAACAGCGGCGTCGCTGCTTCGATGCCGATTAATGACGGATTGCCGGCGCCGTCGAAATTGCCGAGCCAGACGATCAGCACATACGGGCCGAACGTCCCTGCACTCCAGGCATCGCGGAAACTCCACGAGGTCCCCGTCTTCCACGCGACTGGCAGACGGGCGACCGGAGTCGCGGTCGCTTCGTCGGGACGCGGATTCTGCTTCAACATGTCGAGCGCGACGAAGCTTGCTTCTTCGCTGAGCAAACGCACACCTTGTGCCTTGGGCTCGTCTTCACGCATGCGCAAGGGCCGCAGTTCGCCATGATTGGGCAGGATGGCATACAGCATCGCCAATTCCTGCATCGTGACATCGCCGCCGCCGAGCACCAACGCGAGTCCGTAGTGGCGCTCGCTGGCGAGGTGACTGATGCCGGCCGCTTTCAGAAAATCGTAGAAACTTGGATTCGCCAGTTTCGATGCGACGTAAACCGCGGGGATGTTGCGACTGCGGATCAGCGCCTGCGTCGCGCTGATCGGACCGAGGAAACGCCCATCGAAATTTTCTGGCGCGAACGGACCGAACGCGGTCGGCACATCGCGCAGGATCGTGAGCGGATGCAGCACGCCCTCGTCGAGACCAAGCGCATAGATAAAGGGCTTGAGCGTGGAACCGGGCGAACGCTTTGCCGCGGTTCCGTTGACCTGGCCCGCAATCGCCACATTGAAATAATCGGCCGACCCGACCATCGCCTTGATGCCCATGTCGCGCGTGTCGACCAGCAGCGCCGAGGCATTGACGAGACCGTTCACGCTGCGCTGCCCGAGATAGTCGCGCACCTGACGTTCGAGCAGTGATTGCAGGCGCAGATCGAGCGTCGTGCGAATCGCAGGTTCGCGTTTGGTGGAGAAGCGCGCTTCCGACAACACCTGCTCCACCGCATGCGGCGCTAGGAACGGCAGTTCGCTCGCGGGTCGCAGGCGCAGCGGCAGATTGAACAGCGCACGGTCAGCCGCGTTGGCGCCACGAATCGATTCCCATCGGCGAAACAAGCGGTCGCGTGCGGCGCGCAACTTGTCGCCAATCAGAGCGACATCGCCGGCATCCGGGCGCGCGCGTCGACTCGGATCCTGCGGCAATACCGCCAGCGTGAGTTCCTCCGGCAGCGTGAGTTGTTCCACCGGTTTGTCGAAATAAATCCGGCTTGCCGCAGCGACGCCTTCGATGTTGCCGCCATACGGCGCGAGATTCAAATAGGCCTCAAGAATCTCGTCCTTCGAATAGCGCAACTCCAGCCAAACCGAACGCAACACCTGCACGAACTTGCCGCCGGGCGTGCGCGTGCTTTCGCGATGCAGCAAGCGCACCAATTGCATAGTGAGCGTCGACCCGCCTTGCCGATTGCCGCCGCGCAGATACGTGACGAACGCGCCGCGCGCGAGACTCCATGGATTGAACCCGACATGCCAGCGGAACCAGCGATCCTCGTGCAACTGCACCGCAGCGACAAGATCTCGCGGGATCGCCGCGAGCGGCGTCCACATGCGGTATTTCTCATCCGTGCTCAAGCTCAGGCGCAACAGGCGACCTTGCGTATCGAGCACGGCCGTCGAGGTCGGCGCGGAGTCCGACAGCGGGGCGTGCGGCCACCACCGCACGCCAACGAGTACCACCGCGAACAGCGCGGCGACAGCCAGCACGTTGTGCCAGTGTCGCCGCATGCGCGCGAACACGCGCATCACTCCTTTGCGCGTTCGACCACAAGCTTGCCGCCGCCTTTCGACTGAGCCTGGATCGTGCGGTCGTACATCGACTCTCCATATGCCGGCGGCACCACGTACGTGCCTGCGTTGGTTGCCTTGATGCGGTAGACGAATTCCTGCACGTTGGTGCTCGCGCTGCCGTAGATGACGACGCGGTCGTCGCGCACGTCGGCGTACTCGGGATGCCAGCTCGACGACGCGAGGCCGATCGGGCTGATCCACGTGGTCGTGTTTGTTCCGGTGGTGTCCGCAGTTGCGGCCGCATCGGCACCGTCAGCCGCCGGCGCGTCGCCCGTCGTGTGATTCTCCTGCACCGGCTCGAATCCGCCGGGCAGCAAATCGACGATCGCTACATTGCCGACCCCATCGTTGCGCGTCGCACGGATCTTCACGTGCACCTGCAGCTCACCACCCAGTGCAACCTTGTCGACCGCGTGACCTTGCGCATCGGTGTACTCGCGCAGGATCTCGATGCCTTCCTTGCGCTCGACACTCGGCACCGCACGATCGAATCCGGTCTGGGCGACCGTGTACCACGCATTCGCATCGGCGCCGTTGCGTAGACGCAGTGCGTTCGCCGCTGCGTTGAATTTCGCCGACTCGACGATGCCGTCCACCTTGCCGATCGACGTCGCCTTGCCGTCTGCCGCAACTGTTTCGATCGCAAGCTTGTCCATCAGCTCCATACCGACCTTGCTCGCATAGACATCCAGCGCGAGTACGATCTGCGCCGACGACAGCGTGTTGTACCAGCCGCGCTGCAAGCCGGCGACGATGTTTCGCAGTGCATCTGCCGGCAACGCCTTCGCGCGTTCCGGGAAGTGCTTTGCGATCAGGTACAGCGTCGTGCTGTCGCGGATCAGCGGATCGTAGTAGCGCGCGTAGCGATAGGCCGTGTCCTGCACCTGACGCAGCAGAACCTTCTGCGGTCCTTCCATCAAGCTGGATGCTTCCTTGTCCTGCTTGAGCAACTGCAACGACGCGGCAAGATAGGCCGCCGCCGAATCCTCTCGCCACTCCTTTGGATAGCGCTCGTCGAGGCGCTTGCGCACCGATGCAAGCTGGTTCGTCATCACCTTTCCCTGACGCGACAGCAGATAGATCGCGAACGCGCGTTCCCGCAGACCATCAAGGCTGCCGTCGCTCTCATCCGCGGCCAGCGTGAGCAGATACGTGTTCGCATGTTCGAGCATATCGTCCGGCACGCTCTTGCCACGCTCACGTGATTCGAGCAGGAACTGCACCGCATACGCGGAGACGTAGCGTTCCGCTTGCGGCGTCGCCGTCCAAAGGCCGAACCCGCCCTCGGCATTCTGACGCGAGCGCAATACAGCGATCAGCTCGGCGAAAGCCTTTGCCGGAGTCGGAGCATCCTGACCGCGCACCAGCGAGCCCAATTCCGGATGCGCATCGAACACCAGGGCTGGCATGCCCTGACTCAGCAATTGCTCGGTGCAGCGATACGGAAAATCAGC
>JBBRZD010000148.1:0-7769 GCA_038237055.1 Lysobacterales bacterium
ACGCGGCTTCGCGCAAGGTCTGCGGAATAGCAGCATGGATGCTTTGAGCTGCGCCGCGATCATCGGCACCAGGGTTACCCACCTGTCCAACCACCACTTGGGGGGATAAGTGCAGCTGCGCATTCGCAGCTGGTAGCGTTGTGGCGCTCGTCGATGGGACTCGCGAGATCGCACACGCCGGAGCAAAACCCGCGATTGAAACATCCGCACGATCCGATTCTTCGTCGCCGACGAGAATCGGATGCGACCATGCTGCGGCGACCTTCTTGAATTCATCGATACGGAACGCAGGCTGGATGCACTTAATTCGTGCGGTGAGCGACGGATGCGTGGCAAATAGCGCGGAGTAACCCACGCCATCGCCGAACAGCATGTGTGCAATTTCTTCGGTGTCGCTGCTCGCGAGCTTCGAGCCTTCGGCGAGGCCGCCGATCTTCTTCAACGCGCCCGCGATGCCTTCGGTCTGGCGCGTGAATTGCACGGCCGATGCATCGGCAAGGAATTCGCGCTGACGCGAAATCGATGCCTTGATCATGCGCCCGAACACGACGCCTATGTAGCCGGCCGCGAGCAGGGCAAGGCCGAAGAAAACCACACTGCCGGAATCGCGGTCGCGGCCTCGCCCGGAAAACTCGGCGATCTTGCGGCCGATCGTCGCGATGACGAGGATGCCAAACACGACGCCCATCAGGCGGATATTGAGGCGCATGTCCCCATTGAGGATATGGCTGAACTCGTGACCGATCACGCCTTGCAATTCCTCGCGTGTGAGCTTGTCGAGCGCGCCGCGCGTTACCGCCACCGCGGCATCGGTCGGCGCGTAGCCGGACGCGAATGCATTGATGGCTGCCTCTTCTTCGACCGCGAAGATTTCCGGCACCGGCACACCCACAGCAATTTCAAGTCCCTCCACCACGTTGCGCAGGCGCCGCTATGCGAAGTTGCCTGTGTGAGTCGGTACCGGCACGCCATCGAGCTGGCGCGCAACCTCCGCACCGCCGCCACGCAGCGTCGCGATGCGATAGAGGGAACTGCAACCAATCACGATGACGATCAGCAGATTGATCACAAACAGGCAGGCAGGCGACATTCCGTGGCGCGCATGCGAACCGAGCGCGACCGTCAACACGAGATCAATCGCAAGGACGACCGCAACGACCGCGAGAGCGAACAGCAGCAGCATCTTGCGCGTCTGTCGGCGTGCCTGATCCTGGTGAGCGAAGAAATTCATGAGAAGGATATTGTGCGAGCGGCTTCAGGCGCGACTCTCTTGATAGCCACCACAAGAGCATCGCGACTGAAGCCGCTCCCACAGCGCCGCCATCAGCCAAATGAAACCTTGGGCACTTCGCGCTTCGCTTCCGATTCGATCTTCAACGGCTCGGCCGCCTGGAACGCGAACATGTTCGCGACCATCGAACCGGGAAACATTTCGCGCCGGTTGTTGTAGCCCATGACGGCATCGTTGTAGGCCTGGCGTGCGAACGCGACCTTGTTCTCGGTCGAAGTCAGCTCTTCGCTGAGCTGCATCATGTTCTGGTTCGCCTTGAGATCCGGATACGCCTCGGAAAGCGCGAACAGCTTGCCAAGTGTCTGGGTCAAGGCATTGTCGGCGCCGGAAAGTTGCTGCATTGCGGCGGCATCACCCGGATTCGCCTTCGCAGCCGACAATCCTGATACCGCCGAATTACGTGCCTGGATCACCGCTTCGAGCGTGCCACGCTCGTGTGCCATGTAGGCTTTCGCAGTCTCCACCAGATTGGGAATGAGATCGTAGCGCCGAGTCAGCTGCACATCGATCTGGGCGAAAGCATTCTTGTAGCCATTGCGGCCGGTGACCAGTCCGTTATAGAGACCGATTACAAAAAATCCAACGCCGATCAGAATCACCAGCAAAATAGTCAAACTCATGGATTGCTCCTTCTATGACGATGCGGGCGAGCTGCAGAAAACCGTAGCGGCCATCCAAAACTCAAGACTCGCGCAAGCCGGCGGCGAAGCAGGCCCGAGTGTGCTACAGCATCGCCGCACCGAGAAAATGGCGGGTTGAATCACGCTATATGCTGCTAGAATCAAGCTGTTTTTGAGCATACCACGAGGGTCGTTACAGGCCCCGGAGATCGCATTGAGCAGCAGGCAGCGTGTCTTGATAGTCCTTGCAACGGCATTTGCAGTCGCGTTTTCGTTCGCCGCCGCAGCGGCTGGCACGACGAAGACATCAAATTCGACGCATCGCACACCTAGCTCTTCAAGCACGAAGAAGGTTGCGTCCGCCGCGCCGCACCGAAGAGGCGTCGCCACTGCGCACCTGAAAAAAGCCACGATGATTCGAAGTGGCAGAAAGCCTGTGATGCACGCTCGCAATATCGTGCAACCAGCCCCTGTCGTGATTCCGATCGCGGACGAACGCGCGGTCTCGCACGATACGGCAGCAATCACTCGCGAGTTCAATCGCTGGCTTGATGCCATTCAGGCGTCCAATGGTGTTTCCGGGCTCGCAGCGGCGATCGTCAAGGACGACAAGGTGCTGCTTGAACGCGGCATCGGTTTCGCGGACTGGGACACGCAAGAGCCTGTATCCGGCGACACCGTGTTCCGCCTTGCTTCGCTGTCGAAAGCATTCGCGACTGCATTGACGGGGGTTCTTGTCGAAGACGGCCTGATGCATTGGGACACGAAAATCGCCGGGATGCTGCCGACTTTCACGCTCAACGACGCCGCCAGCGCGGAAAAACTGACCGTACGCGACATCCTGAGCCACCGTGTCGGCCTTCCGCACAATACCTACGACAATCTGCTCGAACAGGACGAGCCGTACGAACTGCTGGTCGATCGGCTCAAGGACGTGCCGCTCGCCTGTCCGGTTGGCGAATGCTATGGCTATCAGAACATCGCGTTCAGCCTTATCGGCGATGTGACCTATGCGGCGACGGGTGATTTCTACTACCACCAGGTCGAGAAGCGCATCTTTCATCCACTGCACATGAACGATGCAACTTACGGCCGCGAAGCGCTGGAGGGTTCAAAAAGCTGGGCTCGCCCGCACCACCACGTCGCCAATGGCTGGGGGCCGTTTGTACCGAACGAAAACTATTATCACGTGGCGCCCGCGGCCGGCGTCAATGCAAGTATCCGCGACATGGAGCAATGGCTGATCGCGCAGATGGGCGGGCGGCCCAATGTTCTGTCGAGCGCGCTGCTGGACGAATTGCACAGACCGCTAGTTGAGACCGGACTCGAAAGACGCGCGTCGCCATGGCGACGTGGCCGGCTCAACGACGCGGCCTACGCGCTGGGCTGGCGCATCTACGACTACGCTGGCACCACCCTCGTATTTCACGCCGGAGCCGTCCAAGGCTATCGCGCGATGATCGCGTTTCTACCGAAGTACCGCTTTGGCGCCGTCATGTTGTGGAATTGCGAATCGGGGCTGCCGGGTGGTTTGATGCCGATGCTGCTCGACCGCTATCTTGGTTTGCCGGAAGTGAACTGGGCCGGCATCGACAACGGTGATATTTCGGATGCGGCTGGCGGTGCGAACTAAGCGCACGCACTTTCGATGAGGTCGCCTATTGTCCGAAATTGACAAGATGCGCGCACGCCTGACATCGGCAAAACGCCGCGCCATCCGCCGAGGGATGATCGAGTCGCTAGCCGATCATCCTCGCCGCACGAACCATTCAGTGGATGCGTTGCGCAAAGAACAATAATGTTGCGCTTGTCGAGCCCGCATCCGAAACTGACAACCACCGGCTCGACAGATAGGCTGAGTCTCACTCACCCAGCTTGAATTCTATCCGGCGCCGCAGCGTCGAAGCGACGGCCTGTCCCTTTTCCATACGCGGTTCGAACTTCGCCTGCTGGATCGCTTTCACGGCCTCTCGATCGAAGACGCGCGCCGGATTCGACGAGACGACTTTTGCGTTCTGCACTGAACCATCAGCCCCAACCGTGAATTCAACCTCTACCCAGCCGTCTTGACGATTGCGTGCAGCAGCAGGCGGGTACGATGGCCGAGGCGGCGTCACCACACGCACATCGTGTGACTCTCCGGTCGGTGCTTCGGGTGCTACCGGCGGCGCTGTTGTTGGTGGTGGCGTGGCACGCGCAACCTCGGTCTTGGGTGCTGGGGCGGCGGCTCGCGCTGCAGCAGTCGCAGCCGCATCGGCCGCAGGCGTGCCCGCGGCGGCGGCCGTTTCTGCTGCAGTCGTCGCGGGTGTGGTCGTACCCGCAGCTGCCGCTTGGGCCTTGGCCGCTGCAGCTGCAGCTGCTTGCTGTGCTACCTGTTGATCGTGGTCATTCTGTTTCTTTTTTGCATCCAGCTTGTTGCGCAGGATCGTCAGCGCATAGTTGCTCGGATCCGCCTTCGCAAGCAGATTCATGATGCGCGTGGCTTCGTCGAAATTGCCTTGGTTGACCTGATCCTCGGCGCTGCCGGTCGCAAACGGGAACAACTCTCGCAGCGCGTCCTTTGCGCCTGCGTCATCAGGTTGCTTGGCGATAATCTGCAAGTAGTACTCAAGCGCGTTGTTACCGGCGGGCGTAACCATGCGATTCTCGCCCATGGCGGACCGCGCTGCTTTGTAGAGTTGATCGGTCGTGAGCGCCTGCACCTCCGCAGGCGCCGTCGCGTCGGGGGTACCGGATGCGGGAGCGGATGCCGGAGCCTTGGCGGTAGTCACCGGTGCCTGGCTCGAAGAGCCCATGAACCACCATGCCGCGACAGCAATGAGTACGACCAGCGCTGCGCCGATCGCCATTTGCGCCGCCGAGGCCGCGCCACGGACCAAGCCGCCGCCGAAGGTGGCGCCCGATATCCGATTTTTGTGAATTGAACTCCGCATCTCATCACCCCCAGTGGCATTTGGTGTTGAACGCTGCGGCTGGCGCCGGGCGCAACAGGAACATAGCGCATTTGAAAGAAAGACACCGCATGAAATGCACAATGCATGCCGTGACTGGAAACAGCCGCCGCTTTCGGCCGCGCGTCCCGTTCAGTTTTAAGCGGCTAAGCTGGCGCGACCATCTGGTTTCGGTCTGCCCTGGGGACATCCCGCCAGCCGATAACGCCAGAATGCGTGCAACATTCCCTGTCTATAGAGGACCACACCATGGCAAGCGTACGTGAAGTGAAACAGCAGCTGGACGAAGCCGGCGCAGACATAGCCGATGCGGCGAGCGAAAGCGTGGCTGAGACCCAAGGCGAACTGCATCGCCTGCGTGCCAAGCTGCGCTCCAATGGCGCCCAGCTCGAAGACGATCTGCGCGACGCCGGCGAGCGTTTTACGGAAGGCGCGAAGAAATTCGGCGAAGCAGCCGCTGAGCAGGTACGCGCGCACCCGGTGGCAGCCTTCGGGGTCGCGTTTGCAGCCGGTGTCGTCATCTCACGCTGGTTGCGCAGCCGCTGACATGGAATCAGCAGCCGCTCCCGCGACGGATGAATCAGAAGACGCTGCTGATACGTTTGATGTCGCACGCAACGCCTTGGAGCAGGCGAAGCAGGTTGCCTATGCGGCGTTCGCGCTGCTGCGTGCCGAGCTCAGGCTCGCGCGCAGCAGCGCATTGATGCTGGTCTGGCTTGGATTTGCCCTGGTATTTTTCGGCGTCGGTGCGTGGCTTGCAACCAGTGCGGCGATCGCAGCGGGCATCTACGAACTGACGGGCAACGTGTTCTACGGCATCGGCAGCGTCGCGATCGCCAACCTCATCGGTGTCGCCATCGTTCTGTTCTTCATGCGCGGTTGCTGGCGCGACCTCGCACTACCGCGAACGCGACGCGCGTTCGGCCGAATCGGACGGGAAAAAGAATGAAGCTGCTTCAGCGTCGCCGAGATGCCGCGCTCGCGGAGCACCGTCTCATTATTGAACAGGACAGCTGGCGCGTGAAGACGCGATCGATCCGCATGTACATCGCGCGGCATCGGGAAGCATGGATCGTTGGTGCGGCTCTCACTGGCGGGTTCATCGTCGGCTTACTTCCGCTGCGTCACCTCAGCCGTGCTGTCAGTCTGACGGCGAGTGCTGCATCATTCATGATGCGCACACCGATCGGCGCGCTGCTAGCAGACGGCTTCGCCCGCAGCCGTGAAGACGCGGGCACTCCGGGGCCATTGGAGACGAACTCATGAATACGCCCGTGTCCACGGATTCGTCGCTACTGCATCAAGCCGCCGTCGCCACAGGCGTCGCCGACGAGCGCAATATCGTACAGGCGCCGACTGCAGCGCACGACCACGGTTCACGCAATCAACTTCTCGGCGTTGTGGTATTTCTGCTCGTGCTCTACACCTGCGCTCTTGCCGAAGCGGTCATCGTGCCGATCCTCGTCGCGATACTGTTCGGCCTGATGCTCGCGCCAGCAGTCCGTTATCTCGAACGCTGGCGTGTGCCACGCGCGATCGGATCGTTGTTCGCGGTGGTCTTCGCAGTTGCCTTGGTCGGCGCCGTGATCGGCGCGTTGGTGACACCGGCGCGCGAATGGATGGCGCGCGTTCCACAAGCGATGACGCACATACAATCCGCCTTGCGTGATCTGCGCCGTCCGCTGCAAGCGGCGACAGAGGCAACGCGAGAGCTTGGCAAGATGGCGAACTTCGATGGAGCCCAGGTTGTAAACAAGGTCGATGCATCGCCGGGCTTCGTTGCGCAAATTCTCGGCGCAGCGCCCGTTGCACTCGCAGGATTTATCGTTACCGTGTTCCTGACCTTCCTCTTTCTGCTCCACGGTGATGCGCTGTTGCGCAAGTTCGTCACCATGGCGCCGCACCTGCGGGCAAAACGCGAACTCGTGCTGGCAACGCGTCAGGCGCAGCACGAACTCTCGCTCTACATGATCACGATCACGCTGATCAATGCCGGGCTCGGGTTGGCAACGGCGATCGTGCTGTATTCGCTCAAGGTGCCCGATCCCCTGCTGTGGGGTGGCGTCGCTGCGCTGCTGAACTACGCTCCGTTTATCGGACCGCTGCTGACCGCAGTCGCATTGGCCGTCGCAGGCTTCGCTCAATTCGCGTCGCCGATTTCCGCACTCATCGCACCCGCGGCGTTCCTGGGCTTGCACTTGATCGAGGGCCAGCTGGTAACACCGCACCTCGTTGGCCGGCGCCTGGCACTCGACCCGGTCATGGTGTTCCTCACCCTGCTCGTGCTCGGCTGGATGTGGGGTGTCGCAGGCCTTCTGCTGGCAGTGCCGCTGATGAGTTGCGCAAAAATTATCGCGGGGCGCGGTACTGAAGATAGTCTTTTCGCAACACTGCTGTCGCAGTGACGAGTCAATCAGCGGGCGCGGGCAGACGCGCGGCCTAGCGCTCGACTACGGCTTGGCGCAGAGCGAACACTATTGACTTGGATTAGGGGTATCGCGGGAGGGAAATACTCTCCCTGCGCTGGGCTTCCCGCAGGGAGAGTGAGTAGCTTTCCGAATTTCTTGCTATTGCTTGTTACTGACTAACAGGTATTGCTTGAATCTTGCTGCTGACCGACTTCGCACCCAACATCAGTGCGAAGCCGGCAGCGGTTATCGGCGCGCAAACACCGCGGCCGATTTGAAGGCAGGCCTTACTTGGCCTTCTTTGCAGCCTTCTTTACAGCTTTCTTTGCCGCTTTCTTGACTGCCGGCTTCTTGGCCACACCGGTCTTGCGAGCGGTGGCGGTCTTTGCCTTGGCGGTTGTCTTCTTGACGGCCTTCTTCACGGCCTTCTTCGCTGCTTTCTTAGCGGCGGGTTTCTTCTTTGCTGCTGCTTTCTTCATAGCCATATCGCGTTTTAACT
>JBBRZD010000149.1:0-7752 GCA_038237055.1 Lysobacterales bacterium
CTCATCGGCCACGCTGACTCTGCCGCAAGCCGTGCGCGTGATGATCGACCATGGCTTCACGCAGGCGAATGCGTCGGCGATCAACGCGGCCTTCCTCGGCTTGTTCGGGGTCGCCGGTGTGCTCGCCGTCGCGACGGCAGCGCGTTTTTTCTTCGTCAGCCTGCTCGGCGAGCGCGTTGCCGCGGACTTGCGTCGACACCTCTACGATCACCTGCTGACCCTCGACCAGACTTTTTTCGAGAGCACGCGTACCGGCGAACTCGTATCCCGCCTCGCCGCTGATACGGAACTGGTGCAGACCGTAGTCGGTTCGACGCTCTCGGTGGCTCTACGCAGCGTGGTCACCCTGATCGGCGGGGCGATCGCGATGGTCCTGACCAGCCCGCGCCTTGCAGGTTTCACCGTGCTGGTCATTCCCGCCGTCGTGCTGCCGATCGTCGTCTTTGGTCGTCGCGTCTCCAAGCTCTCACGCGAAAGCCAGGATCGCATTGCCGACGCTTCGGCGACCGCCAGCGAAATCTTGAACGCGGTACACACCGTACAGGCGTACACACGCGAACCGCAGGAATCGGCGCGTTACGCCACGGCGGTCGTACGCGCGCTCGCAACCGCGCGCAAACGCATCATGATGACCGGCACCTTGACTGCGCTGGTGATCCTGCTGTCGTTCGGCGCGATCACTCTGGTGCTATGGATGGGCGCAAAAGCAGTCATCGCAGGAACCATGGCGGTCGGCGTGCTGAGCCAATTTGTGTTGTACGCAGTGCTCGCGGCAGGATCGGTCGGCGCGCTGACCGAAGTCTGGGGCCAGATACTGCGCGCGGGCGGCGCGCTCGGGCGCATCGGCGACCTGCTCGATACGAGCGCTTCGATCGATACACCTGCGTCAGTACAGGCTCTGGCCAAACCGGTGCTTGGTGCGATCCGCTTCGAGCAAGTCGAGTTTCGTTATCCATCGAGACCCGATCGCGCTGCGCTGCACGACTTCACGCTGGAGATCCAACCCGGACAGACCATCGCTTTGGTAGGTCCCTCCGGCGCCGGCAAGACCACCGTGTTCCAGCTGTTGCTGCGTTTTTACGATCCGCTCAGCGGGCGCATCACGCTCGATGGCAACGATCTGCGCGCCATCGCCCTGCCCGATCTGCGCGGCAGTTTCGCGCTGGTGCCGCAGGATCCGGTGCTGTTCGGCGCAAGCGCAGCGGACAACATCGGCTTCGGCCGTACCGGCGCCAGTCTCGACGAAATTGTCGAGGCCGCACGCTCTGCAGAAGCGCACGAATTCCTCGATGCATTGCCGGAGCGCTACGACACCTACCTCGGCGAACGCGGCGTGCGCCTGTCCGGTGGCCAGCAGCAACGTGTCGCAATCGCGCGTGCGCTGCTGCGCGATGCGCCGGTGCTGCTGCTCGACGAGGCGACATCGAGCCTCGACGCGCAATCGGAACACCTCATCCAGAATGCACTCGAACGCTTGATGCGCAACCGAACGACTCTGGTCATCGCGCATCGTCTCGCAACCGTGCAGAAGGCCGATCGCATCGTCGTGATGGATGGCGGTCGCATTGTTGCGCAGGGCACCCATGCCGAGCTTGTGCGTGCGGATGGACTGTACGCCGAACTCGCGCGCCTGCAATTTGCGGCCTAGCGCTGCAACCTTATGCCCCTGCCGTACGACCCGGCCCTCGCGCATCTGCATAACGCGAACGCGCTGCTCGCCTATGCGCGGGCAAACGAGGCCGCCGCCGAATTCGCCGCCGTACTCGATGCGCGCCCTGAGTGGTTGATAGCACGGCGCGGCCTCGTGCGCAGCCTGTTGGCCACTGGCAATTTCGAGAGCGCAATCGGCGCCGCCAGCAATTTCCAACTGTTCGACGCGCGCGAAGAATTTGCTGTGGTGCTTTCGGATTTCGCAACGACTGGCGCGTCCACGCAACACGCCGATCTGCTGCGCGCATACGTGCAACGTCACCCGCAAGACATCGAAGCCGTAATGACTCTGGCAGCGGCAGCGCATGCGCTCGGCCGACCGTGCGAAGCCTTGCGCTGGAGTGAGCGCGCGCTGGCGATGCAGCCACAAGCGCGTAGTGCGCGGGAAATAAGCGCCGCGTCACTGATCGATCGCGGCGATGTCGAAGCAGGACTGACGATTTACCACGATCTGCTGCACGTTGGCGATGCGGAAACTGCAGCGCGCTACCTGGTCTTGATGCACTACGACCCGGCACAGACTAACGAGGGCCTGTTTGCCGCGCACCACGCTTTCGCGCAACGCCATTTAGTGCCGCGCGGCCGGGCTTTCGCGCCGGGGCCGCACGCGCCATCGGCGAAGCTGCGAATCGGCTGGCTGTCACCGCGTTTTGCCGGTGGCCCGGTGGCAACCTTTCTCAGTGGCCTCCTCAGCCACTTCGACCGCTCAAGCCATCACCATCTGTTGCTCGATCTGCAGCCGTCGGGTGACGCGTCGTCGCAACGTCTCCATGCGCTCGCCGACGAAGTCATCGATGCCGGCGGTCTCGACGACGCCATGCTGCTGAAAAAACTTCGCAATCTCGACCTCGATATCGTGATCGACCTTGCCGGTCACTCGACCAGTAACCGGCTCGCCGTGCTGGCCGAGCGCGTGGCGCCCGTGCAGGTGTGCTGGCTCGACTGGTTCGATACCACGGCGACTCCGGCAATGGATGCATGGATATCGGACGCGTGGCTGAGTCCGCCAGATTCCACCCAGCTCTATTCAGAGCAACTGATCCGACTCGCTTCTGGCCGCCTTTGTTACACGCCACTCATCGACGCACCGCAACCTGTGCGCGCAGATGGCGGAGCAATCGTGTTCGGCTCATTCAACCGTCTCGCCAAATTCAACGATGGTGTGATTGATACCTGGGCCGAGATATTGCGTCGCGTTCCCGATTCGCAACTGGAATTGCGTGCACGTCTGCTGGGCGATCCGCAAACCTGCGCGCATATCGCCGCGCGATTCGCAGCACGCGGTATCGAGACTGACCGGTTGCGCCTGCGGGGCGAGCTGCCGTATCTCGACCTGCTGGCGGCGTATCAGCACGTCGACATCGCGCTCGATCCGTTTCCATTCTCCGGCTGCACGACAACCTGCGACGCGCTCTGGATGGGCTGCCCAACGATCACACTGCCCGGCACGACATTCGTCAGCCGACAGAGCGCGAGCCTGTTATGGCGACTCGGGGCAACCGAATGGGTAGCGCGCGATGTGGAAGATTACGTGGACAGGGCTGTCATGGCCGCTGCGAACATTGAATCGCTGCGCCGCGGACGCCCCATTTTGCGCGAACGGGTTCTGGCGCGTCTATGCAACTCAAAGGAACAAGCGGTCGAGTTCGCTCACGCGCTCGACGAACTCCATGCAAAACGTCTTCAGGCTGCGCTTCCGTAGGCTCATGCGGACAGCAGAGCCGTGATGATCCTGGGCACTTCCGCTGTGGCTGCTTCGAGATTCGCAAAAATCTCCGGCAAGCTGATTTCCGCCTCATCGCCACAACCTGCAGCCCAATTCGCGACGAGCGCGAGACAGGCGTAGTCCAGCTCCAGCTCACGCGCCAGCGCGGCTTCCGGCATGCCGGTCATACCAACCAGATCGCAGCCATCGCGGCGCATGCGCGCGATCTCCGCACGGGTTTCCAGCCTCGGTCCCTGCGTCGCGCCATAGCAACCACCGTCGACGATGGCGACGCCGCTGTGGGACGCCGCGCTCAGAAGGTCTTTGCGAAGACCCTGAGTGTACGGCTCGCTGAAATCGATGTGCCGCACTTCCGCACCGGCAACATCGCAATAGCTGGTCAGTCGACCGTGCGTGTAGTCGATGATCTGGTCGGGCACCGCAAGCACGCGCGGCCCCATGTCCGTACGGATGCCGCCGACCGCATTCACGCCGATCACGCGATGAGCACCAAGGTGACGCAAGGCCCAGATGTTGGCGCGGTAGTTCACGCGGTGCGGCGGAATCGTGTGCGACTCACCGTGTCGTGCAAGGAAAGCGACACGCCGTTTGCCGAGGCGACCGACAACGAGTGCGTCGGACGGCGGCCCATACGGCGTGTCGACCGCATGGCGCTCGACTTGCTCGAAACCGGGCAGCCGGTACAAACCAGTGCCGCCAATCAAAGCGAGATCGATACCGTGCATCATGCGTCCACCGCGTAGATCGCCGCGAGGTTGCGGCCTTGTTCGTGATAGTCCATGCCATAGCCGAACACGTAACGGTCCGGCACCTCGACGCCGACAAAATCCGCACGCAAGTCGGCGACGCCGCGACCATGACGTTTCTCGCACAATACGACCAGCAGCACGCGCGCGGCGCCTTGTGCGACGCAAAATTCGCGGATCGCGTTCAACGTATGGCCTTCATCGAGAATATCGTCGACCAGCAATACGGTCGCACCGGCGAACGAACCCGTTGGTCGCTTGATCCAGTGCAAATCGCCACCGGTCGTCGCTCCGCGGTAACGCGTCGCGTGCGCGTAGTCGAACAAGAGTGGCGTCTTGATCGCAGTCGCAAGCTGCCCAGCAAAGATCAGCGCACCCTGCATGACGGTCACGAATACCGCTGGATGGCCGTCGAGGAACTGATCGATCTCGGCGCCGACGCGAGCAATCGCGCTGCTTAACGTCGTCTGGTCATGAACCAGATCGGCACTTGCGAGTGCATCGGAAAGTTTTGGTGTCGTCATTGTCAGTCTTCCTTGATGGGTGCGGCATCGAGCGCAACGAGGCGCGCAATGAATTCGTCGCGCTGCGGATTCGCGACCAAGGCATCCCAGGTTTGCGCGACCTCCCCTTGAAGCTTGGTGAGCACCTCCGGATCGCATGGCGTTGCGTGCACGCTTGCGGCGATGGCTTCATCGACAATGGCCGGGCTGCACGCGAGCAACAAGTCGCAACCGGCCACCAGATGCCCTCGGATGCGCGCTGAAATATTACCGAGCCGTTCGGCGGCAGCCATGCCGATATCATCACCAATTACCGCGCCGCGAAAATCGAGTTCTCCACGCAGTACATCCTCGATCCATACGCGCGAGTAGCCGGCTGCGTGCTCGTCGATTGCCGGATAGCTGACGTGCGCCATCATGACCGCCTCCGCGCCGGCGGCGATCGCGTCAGCAAAGGGAACCAGGTCGGTCGCACGCAATTCATCCAGCGAGCGAGCGTCGACCGCCATATCGAAATGAGTGTCTTCCGCGACCGAGCCATGCCCGGGGAAATGCTTGATCGTCGCTGCCATGCCAGCCAGGCGCATACCACGCAGGTAAGCTTGAGAAAGTTCGGACGCAACCTGGGGATCGGCGTCGAAGGCGCGCTCGCCAATTGCGCGATTGCCGCGCGCAAGATCAACGACGGGTGCGAAGCTCATGTCCACGCCGATCGCGCGCATCTCGCTCGCCATCAACCACGCGTGCTCCTCGGCTCGCATGATCGCCGCGCGTGGGTTGGTCGCGTACAACTCACCGAGCCGCGCAAGCGCCGGCAGGCGCGTGAAGCCTTCACGAAAACGCTGTACGGGGCCGCCTTCCTGATCAACGCAGACGAGAAAAGGATCTGGCCTGGCGCTGCGGATGTCATCGATCAAGGCCGTGACTTGATCACGATTGTCGAAGTTGCGCGTGAACAGGATCACTCCACTGACCCGCGGCGCAGCAAGCTGGATGCGATCCGCATCGGTCAGAATCTTGCCGGGAAGTCCGATAATCAACATGAGGTCATCATCTCATCATCCAGCGTCGTTGCCATTGCGCTCCGCTTCGCTCCAGCATGAGTACGGATGAATGGCGAGATTCAGATTGTAGTAGCGCGAGAGGCTGCTGACTTCGCGGCCCAGCCATGGAGGTCGCGGAAACACCGCGTTGACCCGGTCGAGTTCGAGTTCGGCGACGATCAGGCCCTGATTGGCGCCTTTGAATTCGTCGATCTCGTACAGATGCGCGTCGACATTCACGTAGTGGCGTCGCTTTTCGACGATGTCGCCAGCCAGCGTTGACAACTGGCGGCGAGCATCGTCAAGCGGGATCGCATATTCATATTCATCGCGCGCCATGCCATTCGCAACTGATTTGATGTTGAGGAATGCGCACTCGCCAACGATACGCACGCGCACCGAGCAACGCGCGCCCGGAGGTCCGGCCAGATAGCCTTGTGCCATATCCTCGCTGCGCGAAACTTCGTCGCGCCAGGCATCACCTTCAAGCAAAAACTTGCGCTCGATTTCTACAGCCATGAGCTTGTTCCGAGGTATTCGTCCGTGGAGCACACAGTATCTCCGTGCATTCAACCCTGAATGAAAAAATCAAAAAACGCCCATACCTGTGCGCACTCTTCAATTGCGCTCAAACAACGCAATCGACTCGACGTGTGCGGTATGCGGAAACATGTCCATCACGCCTGCTGCGGCGAGGCGAAATCCGTGCTGGGTGACCAACGTTCCCGCATCGCGAGCGAGCGAGCCGGGATGGCAGGAGACATAGACGATGCGATCGGTGCCCTTGCGCGGCAGGTATTCGAGCACGGCCGCAGCGCCAGAGCGTGGCGGATCGAGCAGCAGCTTGTCGTAGCGTTGCTGCGCCCACGCGGTCGCGCGTTGATCGGTCGCAAGATCGGCAGCGAAGAAATCGGCATTCGTAATAGCATTGCGGGTGGCGTTCTCGCGCGAGCGTGCGACGAGCGCCGCTTCGCCTTCGACACCGACAACGCTGCCCGCACGACGTGCAATCGGCAAGGTGAAATTGCCGAGTCCACAAAACAGATCAAGAACGCTGTCAGCAGCCTGCAGATCCAGCAGGTCAAGCGTTCGAGCAATCATGCGTTGGTTCATACCCGCATTCACTTGGATGAAATCGAGCGGGCGGAACGCGATGTCGATATCCGATGCCGGAATACGAAACGATAGAGCAATCTCGTCCGGCCATAGCGGTGTCACGCTGTCCGGACCGCCCGGCTGCAGCAGGATCGCCAGATCGTTTGCCTTGCCGAACGCGATCAATGCGCTTCGATCCGATTCCGACAAGGGTTGCAGATTGCGAAAGGTCAGCGCGACCGCTTCGTCGCCAGCTGCGATCTCGATCTGCGCGATCGAAGCCTTGGCTTCGAGTGAGCCGACCAACTCTCCGAGCGCCGCGATGCGTTCGCCGACTTGTGGCAGCAGGGTGTGGCAGATCGAAAGATCAGCGACGAAACGCGGATTTTCCTCGCGAAAGCCAACCAGAACCTTTTCCTTCTTTGGCACCCATTTCACCGAGAGGCGACCTTTGCGGCGATAGCCCCAAGCCTCGTCGCTGAGCGCATCGAGCCAACGTTCCGGCTCGACCTTGCCGATGCGTTCAAAATTGTCGGCAAGCACCCGCTGCTTGGCCTCGATTTGCGCCGCAGGCGACATGTGCTGAAGGCTGCATCCGCTGCATGTACCGAAATGCATGCAGCGCGGTTCGACGCGGTCGGGAGAACGCGTCAGCAGCTCCTCAACCTTCGCTTCATCGAAGCTGCGACTGCGTTTGGTCAAGCGAATACGCGCGCGCTCACCCGGCAACGCGCCGGTGACAAACACGGCCTTGCCTTCGACGCGGGCAACGCCACGACCATCGTGGGTGAAATCGGTGATATCTACTTCGATGGTTTGCATGGGCTTGAAGTGAAGCGCTCACCCGATCCGGGTGGGCGTAATGATATTGCGGATCAGGAATTTCGGCGGCGTCGGCTCTCACTGGACCTCGTGTCGTCGGCCATCCA
>JBBRZD010000150.1:0-7733 GCA_038237055.1 Lysobacterales bacterium
AGGTTTGTTCAGCGGCGGCATCGCGCTCAAGGCAAGCCTTCGATGGCTTGCTCTGGCACCACATCTCGATGCAAAAGTCGAAATCGACGACGAGGAAGTCAGCGCGCTCGGCCAGATTGGCGAAAGAGATTGGCGAAGCATCGACGAACTCATGAGTGAGACGCCTGCCGCGGTGCTCGAACGTTTGCTCGCCAAGGGCTTGTTGATCGGCGACGCTCACGAACACGCCGTTTGGCGCGCTCGTGATGAGCTCGTACGAAATACTCACTGGTCTCCGCTTGCGGCAGTCGCGCATTACTTCAGCCGTTGGAACGATTCCGATGTAGCCGACGACCCGAACATCCCACGCAATCGGTCGCTGAGCGACTTGCTCACCGAGTATGGATTGCCGCCGTCGCACGTGATCGAACGCGTGTCCGCCGCTGAGCGTATCGGCCTGCCGCCGCCACGCGAATCGGCGTTGGACGCGTTGTTTCGCCAGCGTGCGACCTGTCGCAATTTCGACACGCAAGCCGCCATTGCTACCACTGATTTCAGCGATCTGCTCAAGTGCATCTTCGGGTGCCACGCTGTCACTGAACTGCTGCCCGGCGTGCATGCGTTGAAGAAGTCGCACCCGTCCGGCGGCAGCATGCATCCGCTCGAAGCGTACCTGCTGGTTCGTCGCGTCGAAGGTCTCGAGCCCGGGCTTTATCACTACCACGTTGTCGACCACGCGCTTGAGCCGCTATCCCTGCTCGACGCCGAAGCGACGGCCGAACTCGCGGAACGCTTCGTCGCCGGTCAGGACTATCTGGCGGACGCGCCCGTGCTGGTCGCTTTGGTTGCGCGCTTCGGTCGAACGTTCTGGAAGTATCGCAACCATCCGAAGGCGTATCGCACGATCTTGCTCGAAGCAGGCCATGTTTCGCAGAACCTGTACCTGGCCGCGACCGAGGCTGGATTCGGCGCCTTCATCACGGCGGCAATCAACGAAGTGGATATCGAGCAGGCATTCGGTCTCGATCCCCTGCAGGAAGGCCCGATCGCGGTGTGCGGTTTTGGCGCGCGCACCGATCGGCAGACGACCATCGAATTCGATCCGCTTGAAAAGGTGTGGAGCGACACCGGACGCCGTCTCTGAGAGACATATGACGTGCGGTCGCTTCCACAATGGCACAAGTTGTAGATCATCCCAGTGCGAATGACGGTATAGCTCGGGTTGGATTTGTGCCGGATCAAAGTGCAGCATCCATGACCCGAGAGGCTCGTGCCGATTCTGCGCTATATGCGACTCAGTGAAGATCTGCAGGCGTATCCAGATCATGCGCAAGCAAGGGCGCAGCAATCGCGATGACATCGTGCAAGCGCGTGCGCAGGAGTTCGCGCGCGCCTACATCGCCACGCAGTTGCGCGATCTCGGCAAACCAGCCGCGCGGGAGCAGAGCGGGTACGCCGAGCACGCCGGCATACGCGCTCGCGACCGCGCACGCCGGCGCATGCCGCCACGCATCGCGCAGCGCGAGCAGGTGGGCCGTGTCGAGCGCCGGCTGGTCGGTCAACGCAATCACCGCACCATCGCAGCGCGCGTCGAGTTCCGCGATGCCGCCGCGCAGCGATGCCGACATGCCTTGCGCGTGATCCGCTGCAACCACGCAGCGCAACGGAAGATCGGCGACGACCTCGCGCATACGAGCGGCATCGTGGCCGAGCACGACGATCAGCTCGAATGGTTCCGATGCGAGCAGCGCGCGTGCGACCCTACGCAGCAGCGGCTCGCCGTCCGTCTCGATCAATTGTTTCGCGCGACCAAGTCGTGTCGACGCACCCGCGGCCAGCAGGATCGCGCCATGGCGGATCACACGGCGTGTCGCGCCGGCGTCATCCGCGCGCATTGCGCGTGAACTCGCTCTGCAGTTGCGCGACGATTGCAAGTGCAATGGCTTCCGCACCTTCGCCGCCGAGCGTCAAGCCAACCGGCGCACGCAGACGCTGGCGCAACCGCTCGCTTGCTTGCGCGCCCAATTCGGTAAGTAGATCGTCGCGGCGTGCTGTTGGTCCGAGCAAGCCGACATACGGAACATCGCTGGCAGCGAGATGGTCGAGGCAGCGAGCATCGAGATGAACGTTGTGATTCATCACGATGGCAGCGTCGAAACGAGTCATCGCGAGGAGCGGCGCCAGCAGATCAGGACCGTCGCGGTGCAGGCGATCCACGGCCTCGCCATCGGCGAAACGCAGCCAGCGCTCGCGATGCTCGACGAGTTCGACGCGCCAGCCCAGCATGCGCGTGAAAGCGAGCAAGGGGCGCGTTTCCGGTCCCGCGCCAAGCAGCAATACGCGTCGCGTGGGTGCGATCGACAGCTCGATCGTGTCGCTGATCTCGTGCGCAGACATGTCGCGAGCGCCGTGCTGGTCGAAGCCATACCGCTCGATGCCAACACTCGCCTCACCGTATCCAGGGCGCATGGACGACAGCGCCAGCGTCAGCGCCAGTCCGCGCTTGTCTGCATCAAGCAAGGCGTCGCGCAGCGGCGACGCCGCCGCCGGCAAAGGCAACAACAGCACGCGCGTGGAACCGCCGCAACCCATGCCCGAACCGAACACGCGATCTTCATCGCCGCTGGTATCGAAGCGCGCTTCCGCGGCGACGCCACGGGCGAGCACTTCGCGTGCGCGTGATTCCAGTTCCGCTTCGAGGCAACCGCCGGACAAACTGCCGACACGCACGCCGTCGGCATCGAGCAGGATCAACGCGCCGGGTTTGCGATAGGTCGAGCCGCTGGTGCCGACGACGACGGCAAGCACGCCCGTGACACTGCGCGCGGCGAGTTCGCGCAGGCCCGCGACCAGCGCGCGCGTGCCACCCAGCCCCGTCGGTCCGAACCTCACTTCCATTTGAACAGACTGGCGATGCTGCCCGAGAGCCACGCGCGTCGCACCAGCACACCACCGAGGCGTTGAAGTTTGAGACCGACCCTGGCCACGCCGTCGTCGGAGAGTTCGCGTGCGATCAGGGTGACCGGTCCGAGACGGACGCGATCGCCAATTTCGATCGTATGCTCGTAGCGACGCGAGAAATGTTCGGCGAGCGTGAGCGGCGCATCCTTGGCCCGGATCGGCAAGCCGTAAAAATCGGCAACGTCGACGAGGCGCACGTTGGCGTCGAAACTGAACTCGCCGAACATTTCGCGTTCGACCTCGCGCGCCTCATCCGGTGGTGCAAACAACCAGTCGAGGCGATACACGCGGCCGGGTGGCGCGAGCAGGTACGCATAGTCGCCCACCGCAAGTACACCAAGAGCTTCGGGCATCAGGATCGCGCCGCCACGCACGATCATCGTCAACTGCGCCCAGCCGGGCGTGGGGGCTCCGTCGAGAATCGCGGCGCCGGGCGCAATCGAATAGCCGACCAGCTCGCGTTCGAGCGATCCGGGCAGATCGAGTTCGACACGTCGCACGGCGCGATCGCGGTGCGGCAGCGCAATGTCGAGCAGGCGCGCGGCGAGGCCCAGCGTCCAGCCTTGCACAAGCAGCGACGCCAGCACGACGACGAACGCGACGTTGAAGATGATTGCGGCATGCGGCAGCTGCATCAGCATCGGTATCGACGCGAGGAAAATGCCGACCGCGCCGCGCAGACCGACCCAGGCGATGAAGCCGATTTCACGCTTGCCGTAACGAAATGGGGCAAGGCACACAGCGACCGCCACGGGTCGGCCCACGAGCATCAGGAACGCGGCGATCCCCAGCGCCGGCCACAGCGTCTTGCCGATCTGATGCGGCGAGGCGAGCAGGCCGAGGACGAGGAACATCACGATCTGACACAACCAGGTGCCGGCATCGAGCACCGAGAGAAGATTCGCGAAGCCCGGCACGTTGCGGTTGCCAACCACAACACCGGCCACGTAGACGGCCAGAAACGCGCTGCCGTGGATCGAGCCGGTGACACCGAAAACGAAGATGGCTGCCGCTGCCACGGCCAATGCTGCGAGTCCGCCGGGGAGCGACAGCCGCCGCAACGCGCCGGCGATCGCGAAACCGCCAATCGCGCCAGCGGCGGCGCCAATGCCGAACTGCAAAGCGAGTTCGAGCGCGAACGCGGACGGCGTGATCCCGGCGGGCGTAGCCAGGTACTCGGCAAGCAAGGTCGTTAGCAATACCGCGACGGGATCGTTCGCGCTTGATTCGATTTCAAGCGTGGCGCCGACGCGCGAGCGCAACTGCAACCCACCGGCGCGCAGCAGGAAAAAAACGGCCGCCGCATCGGTGGAGGCGACCACTGCACCGAGTAGTACCGCCTCGACCGTTTGCAGCCCGAGCAACCATTGCGCGGCAAAACCGGTCAGCACGGCAGTGATCACGACGCCGATCGTTGCCAGCAGCATCGTCGGCGCAAGGACGCCGCGGAAACTCTCTCGTCGCGTACGCAAACCGCCGTCAAACAGGATGATCGCGAGCGCGAACGAGCCGATGCCGTAGGTCAGCGTGTAGTTGTCGAAGCGGATGCCGCCAGGCCCATCTACGCCGGCGAGCATGCCGACGACAAGGAACACGAGCAGCAAGGGCGCACCAAACCGGCGCGCGACGAGGCTGGAACCGATGCCCGCGAGCACCAGCGCAGCAGCAGCGCCGAGCAGCCAATACGTATTGTGGATTGCATTCATTGAGTGCTCCGGCTCTGATCATAGCTGGAGGCGGTCGTCGTGCGGTCGTCGCGCGGCAAGGGAATCCTTGAATAAATCGTCATCCCGGCGAAGGCCGGGATCCAGCTCTCCGGCAAGGTCTGAAAAACCGGATGATGAGCTTCGCTGTGTGGAAATGCCTCGTCAGCGATGATCGCCCGTCACGACGGATCGAAACGCCGATACTGGATGGCTTCCGCCAGATGCGTGGCGTCGATGTTCGGACTCGCGGCGAGATCGGCGATCGTGCGCGCGACGCGAAGAACGCGGTGGTAGGCGCGCGCGGACAGGCCAAGGCGCTCGACCGCGCGATCGAGCAATGCGTGCAGTCGTGCGTCGAGGGTGCAATCGCGCTCAACCTCGCGATTGCCGAGTGCGGCATTGGTCTTGCCCGCACGTTCGAACTGACGCGCACGCGCGGCCAACACGCGCGCCGCAACGACCGCGCTGCTCTCACCGGTGGCGCTTTCGCGCAGATCCGCATGCGAAACGCGCGGCATTTCGAGCTTCAGGTCGATACGATCCAGCAACGGACCGGACAAACGCGAGCGATAACGCGCAATTGCATCCGGCGTGCAGCGACAGCGGCCCGATGGATCGCCCGCGTAGCCACAGGGACACGGATTCATTGTTGCGACGAGCTGGAATCGCGCTGGAAATTCCGCTTGGCGCGCGGCGCGTGAAATCGATATGCGGCCCGATTCGAGCGGCTCGCGCAGCACTTCGAGTACGTGGCGGTCGAACTCGACGATTTCGTCGAGGAACAGAACGCCATGATGAGCGAGCGATATTTCGCCGGGACGCGGTATCGAGCCGCCGCCCACCAGCGCGACCGCGGAGGCCGTGTGATGCGGCGCGCGAAATGCACGCGTCTTCCAGGACGCAACGTCGCTGTCATGGCCAGCGATCGAGCGCACTGCTGCAAGTTCAAGCGCCTCGGCTTCATCCAGTGGCGGCAAGATGCCGGGCAATCGGCTCGCGAGCATCGTCTTGCCGGTGCCGGGCGGCCCCACAAGAAGCAGGCTATGCGTTCCAGCGGCGGCAACTTCAAGCGCTCGCCGCGCCTGCTGCTGGCCGCGTACTTCAGCGAGATCAGGAAGGGATGAAGACGTTGCGATGGATGGCACGCCCGCGACAGCAACGGGCAATTCAATACGACCGGCGAGATACGCGCAGACCTCAAGTAGCGAACCGGCGACGCGGACGTCCGCACCGCTGACGAGCGCCGCCTCGGCGCCGTTCTCGTGTGGCACGACGACGCGTCGACCAACCCGGGTTGCGTGCAGTACCGCTGGCAACACGCCGCGTACGGCCCGCAGCTCGCCCGACAACGCAAGCTCGCCGATGAACTCGCATTCGGCCAGACCTCCGCAGGGCACGCTGCCGTTCGCGGCGAGAATGCCGAGCGCAATCGGCAAATCAAAACGCCCGCCGTCCTTGGGCAGATCAGCCGGCGCCAGGTTCACCGTGATTTTTCGCTGCGGATAGTCGAGCTGTGCATTGAGGATCGCCGCGCGCACACGATCACGCGCTTCCTTCACCGCTGTTTCGGGCAGACCGACGATCGAGGTTCCGGGCAGGCCTCCGGACAAGTGCACTTCGCAGGACACCAGCGGTGCGTCGATGCCGTCCTGGGCTCGGCTGTAAACGACGGCGAGGCTCACGCCGTGTTCCAAAAAGAGCCCGCCGTCCGCGCCGTGGGGTGAACCGCGCAGGACGGCAGGCGTCCCGGGAAAACATGGGGTCCTTTCTTGCGCATGATTCGCGAACTCCGTTACGCGGGCGCGGCCATCCGGCGCCGTCAACGACGACGCGAGACTTTCAGCTGTGAATGTACGCGTGCGCTGCTAGTGCTTGGGCTGCGACTCACCGGCGCCGACAAAGCGTTCGAGCGCGATGACCTGCTGTTCGAGCTGCTCGATCTTCTCGCGCGTGCGCAGCAGCACGCAGCGCTGCACGTCGAACTCCTCGCGCGTCACTAGATCCAGATTGCGCAAACCGGACTGCAATGCGCTGCGGAATGTCGAGGTCAGATCCTCGCGCGCTTGTGCGAGGCCTGGCGGAACCAGCGCGGCAAGTCGCTGCGCAAGTTCATCGATGGACTGGACATTGATCATCGCTCACCCCGGTGTGTTGCCTGATCGGACAATTCTCGCGCGAATCGCTGCGCACGGGAATCGCTGGTGTCGTGCGGCCTGTGCCGGTCGCTGCGACGTTATGGCCGGCAGCTGATCGCCGGCCCGAATATTGGAAACCCTTTCCCTGCGGTCGGCCCGTGGCGAGCGACTGACGTTCGCCACGGGTCGAGAGCCTCCCTGCAGCGCCGTTCCGTCGACGCTCCTCTCCGCCCCAACAGTCTAGTCAGGTCATGGCGCGGCGCCAGCCGGCGAATTCGGAACTGTCTGTAGGAAAATGCCTACGCGAAACGATCCGGTATAGTCGCGCCACGCTGACACGCCCAAGGAGACGTTCCGTGCAAATGATCATGGCGATCATCAAGCCGTTCAAGCTCGACGATGTGCGCGAGGCGCTCGCCGAAGTCGGCGTGCAGGGCATTACGGTCACCGAGGTAAAAGGGTTCGGACGCCAGAAAGGGCATACCGAGCTCTACCGAGGCGCGGAATACGTGGTCGACTTCCTGCCCAAGATCAAGCTCGAGGTCGCAGTTGCCGACGATCAGGTCGAACGCGTGGTCGAGGCGATCACCCAGGCTGCGAACACCGCCAAGATCGGCGATGGCAAGATCTTCGTCTGGCAGCTTGATCGCGTGATTCGCATCCGCACCGGCGAGTTGGACGCTGACGCGCTTTAGTCCCGCGTGCGCAATACTTTCGCGAGCGGCGCGGACTACTACTGTGATAGCAAGGCGGGCACAAGGCCAAGACCGTGGTGGATCCAGCGACCTGGGTAGTTTCTATTGCCGTCGGCGATCCCTGCTCGGGCGACTTCAAGGCGCCGCAGCGATGCCTTCTCGTGGCACCTCCGCACAGCTTGCCCATACAGCCCGCCAATAAGGCGGCTATCCAGTGGCTGTGTTGTGCCATGCACTTTCCCGGCGTTCGCCTAGCC
>JBBRZD010000151.1:0-7699 GCA_038237055.1 Lysobacterales bacterium
TCCCTGTGTCAGCCACGCCAGCGCAGCAAACACGACTGGCGTCAGCAACAGCGGCAACCAAGCGTGCGCCGCCAGGATTCGCTGGAACCCTGAAAATGCGAAATCGCTGGTTTTCGCAAATGCGATCGCGGCAAGGCCCACGAGGATGCCGCCCATCCACAATGCCGCTCGTCGCCGCCATTGGGTGGGCGCAAACAAATCATGCTCACGCAAAGCGCGCACTCGCGCCTGAGCACGTCGGGAAAAGGAATCTGGCATCGTATGGCTTACCGCATCGTTAGCTAAGTGGATCTCGCCCTGTCGTCGGTTGATCCAGATGCCTCGCCGACATCTTGAAGTGGTGGGCCCGCTCGGATTCGAACCGAGGACCAAGGGATTATGAGTCCCCTGCACTAACCGCTGTGCTACAGGCCCACAAAGACTGGCGAACTTACCGGAAACAAGCAGAGGCACGCGCGCATCAAAACCGCACTGCATTCCGCCCGAGGGTAAGCGTACATTCTAAACCAGCGGCGGCAGCCTGCGTGGGCCCGCGTTCAAGCATCGAGCAGCGCAGCGCGCCTGCGAGCATCGCTTCATACCTGCGTTCACGCTGCGAGCGATCCGTTCGGAATGAAACAGTAGTTTCCCATGGATGCATGATCGCTCGGAACCACCCAACGACAAACGCCCGCGGCACTAACCGCAGGCGTTTTCTTTCAAGCTTTCGCGATGTCCGGCGCGGCTCGCGCCGCCGCCGACATCACTCCAGATCGAGGAACGAGCGCAGCTGTTCCGAACGACTCGGGTGACGTAACTTGCGCAACGCCTTCGCTTCGATCTGGCGGATCCGCTCGCGCGTGACATCGAACTGCTTGCCGACCTCTTCCAGCGTGTGGTCGGTGTTCATGTCGATGCCGAAGCGCATACGAAGCACCTTGGCCTCGCGTGGCGTGAGGCCGGCGAGCACGTCGCGCACGGTTTCCATCAGGCCGATATTCGTCGACGAATCGACCGGCGAAACGATGGCCGCGTCCTCGATGAAATCGCCGAGGTGCGAATCCTCGTCGTCGCCGATCGGCGTTTCCATCGAGATGGGTTCCTTCGCGATCTTGAGTACCTTGCGGATCTTGTCCTCGGGCATCTCCATCTTGATCGCGAGTTCGTCCGGGGTCGGTTCGCGACCCATTTCCTGCAACATCTGACGCGAGATACGGTTGAGCTTGTTGATCGTCTCGATCATGTGCACCGGAATACGGATCGTACGCGCCTGGTCGGCGATCGAGCGTGTGATCGCCTGGCGGATCCACCACGTCGCGTAGGTCGAGAACTTGTAGCCGCGGCGGTATTCAAACTTGTCGACCGCCTTCATCAGGCCGATGTTGCCTTCCTGGATCAGATCGAGGAATTGCAGGCCACGGTTCGTGTATTTCTTCGCGATCGAGATCACCAGACGCAGGTTCGCCTCGACCATTTCCTTCTTCGCCCGGCGCGCCTTCGCTTCGCCGATCGACATCGCGCGGTTGATTTCCTTGATCTCGGAAACCGCCAGGTACAGAGCGCCTTCGATCGAGATGAGCTTTTCCTGCTCGGACACGATCGCATCGCGATTGACCTTGATCGCCGGCGACCATTTCTGGCGCTTGCGCGCGAGCTCGTCCGCCCACTCGACATTCGTCTCGTTGGACGGGAACAGCTTGAGGAAATCCTTGCGCGGCATGCGTGCATGCTTGATGCAAAGCTCGCTGATCGCGCGCTCGTGATGGCGGATGTTGTTGACCACCTCGCGCAGCTTCTTGACGAAGCTGTCGATCATGATCGCCGGCAGCTTGAGCTTGAGAAACAGCTCGGCCATCTCATCACGCAGCTTTTGCGACTTCTTGTCGGCGCTGCCGTACTTCTCGGCGGCCTTCTGGAACTTCGCATAGATCTGGCGCAACTCGTCCATGCGACGCGCGACCTCGACGAGGTCGATACCGGTATCGCCGGGGCCGGCTTCCTCCGCGTCGCCATCGGCGGCTTCCTCTTCGACTTCCGCCTCGGCGTCGCCCTCGGCGACGGGCTCGGCGACCACGGGTTCCGGCGTCTCAAGATCGGCAAAGCCGGCGAGCACTTCGGACAGGCGCTTCTTGCCTTCGGTGTGCTGATCGTATTCCTCGACCAGCAACTGGATCGACCACGGAAAACTCGCCAGCGCGGCCTGGACCTGGTTCAGACCCTCTTCGATCCGCTTGGCGATAGCGATCTCGCCCTCGCGAGTCAGCAGTTCGACCGTGCCCATCTCGCGCATGTACATGCGCACAGGGTCGGTGGTGCGGCCGACTTCGGCGTCGACGGCACTGAGCACGGCGACGGCTTCCTCGGTCGCGGTATCGTCGTCGGTCGCAACCGGCGTCTCCGGCAACATCGTTTCGGTATCGGGCGCAACCTCATGCACCTCGATGCCCATGTCGTTGATCATGCCGATGATGTCTTCGATCTGCTCCGGATCGACGATGTCGTCCGGCAGGTGGTCGTTGACTTCGGCGTAGGTCAGGTAACCCTGCTCCTTGCCCTTGATGATCAGGGTCTTGATCTCGGACTGCTGTTGCTCCTGGTTATGCGCTGCGGCCATGTGGATTCCGGATGTGCTGTACGGCAAAGGAAAAAGAGTATAGGAGCCGCGTCAAGGGGCGGCGGGATTTCAAGCAATGCCCTCCAGCATTGCGAGCTGCTGAGCAACCAACCAAGGATTGCCGGGCCGGAGGACCCACCATGGACGGTTTTCATTCGTGATCCTTCACGGGATTTCGAGCAGCGCCGCACGAGATTGACGCCTGGTGCCGCTCTCCGCTTTTTTGGCTAACCAACCGCCCAACAACGGCTAGCCGACCCTCAACGCACTTCTAACCAAAACGTAACCGGTCCGTCGTTGACCAGATGGACCTCCATATGGGCGCCAAAGCGACCGATTTCCACCCTTTCATGCAGCTCGTGCGCCAATTCGACCAATCGCGCGAACCAGCGCTCCGCGTCTTCCGGAGTCGCCGCGGTCGAGAACCCCGGGCGCATTCCCGAACGCGTGTCCGCCGCCAGCGTGAATTGCGAGACCAGCAACAGACCGCCGCCCGTATCGCTGAGCGAGCGATTCATCCGGCCCTGTGCGTCGGCGAACACGCGATAGCCGAGGATGCGTTCGAACAGACGTCGGACCTGTGCTTCGCCGTCGTGCGGCTGCACCGCGACCAAGGCGAGCAAACCGTTGCCGATCGCACCCACAACTTCTGCCGCGACCTCGACGCGCGCTGCGCTCACGCGCTGGATCAAGGCAATCATGGGGCTCTCCTGCACTCGGGCGCGCATCCTCGCCGCCGCACTGCGTTGCGGTCAACGTGCACACTGCCCTTACAACCGCTACCTTCATGAGCCCATCACCGTGATAAACCTGCCGCCTGCATGAATTCCACTCGCCTTTCCTGGTCCGTCGCACTGTTTCATGGGAGCTTGCGGATCGCCGGTCGCCTGCCGCTGCGCGTGCTGCACGGATTTGGCGCCGCGTTTGGTTGGGCCCTGTGGTATCTCGGCGGCCGCTCGCGACGGGTCATCGAACGCAATCTGTCATTGGTAGTAACGCAAGAGAGGGACAAAACCAGACACGTTCTCGGTAAAAAAGTGATCGCCGAAACCGGAAAGGCACTGGCCGAGATTGCAAAAATCTGGGGAAACCGCCCCGAAGCCGCGCTGGCGTTGATTCGCGAAGTGCGTGGCGAGGCGTTGTTCACCGCCGCGCTGGCGCAGGGAACTGGCTTGATCGTCGCTGCACCGCACCTTGGCTGCTGGGAATTGCTCAACTACTGGCTTGCGTCGCGCACGCCACTGGCGATCCTGTATCGCGCGCCACGCCACGCGCTGGTAGAACCACTGTTGCTCAAGGCGCGTGGCGCGATGCCGGTCGAGCAGGTCCGTGCCGAAGGCGCCGGCGTGCGCACGTTATACAAACGACTTGCGGCCGGCGGGGTAGTCGGGATCCTGCCCGATCAGCGGCCGCGCGGCGGCGAAGGCGTCATGGCGCCGTTCTTCGGCGTCCCGGCTTCGACCATGGTGCTGCTGCCGCGGCTGGCACAGCGCACGGGCGCGACGGTGCTCTTTAGTTTCATCGAACGCCTGCCGCACGGCACGGGCTATCGCCTGCATTTCCTGCCCGCGCCGGATGCGATCGCCGACACCGACCTCGATCTCTCGTGCAGCGCGCTCAACCGCGGCGTGGAAGACTGCGTGCGGCTTGCCTTCACGCAATATCAGTGGACCTACAAGCGCTTTCCGGACTGAGCGTGCGTGATCGATTTTCGCACCGACAACGGCTCCTGTGGCAAGGCACTGCGGCGGGTCGAATTCAATGTTGGCGACGTTCGATCGAATCGACCAGCATGAGCTCGCACGCACCGCCGCCGCTGTCGTCGCGACGCAGCGAACTGGTCCAGCTCCAGCCGTCACGACGTTTTGCCTGCACCAGCTGACCATGCATCGTGACGATTTCACCGATGCGCACCTGCGCCAGCGCGCGTGCGGCGGTGGCATCCGCTGGAATCATGTGCATGTTCGCGGCTGAGCGCACGATCTCATCGGCGGGCATCGGCGAGGCGTCCTTCCAGCGATACGTGAAGTAGCGGGCGGACTGGGAAAGCTCGAGTTTGGCGATGACGTCGTTGTCGGACATGCGCTTCCAGCCGACCGCAAGATCGGTGGGCGCCAGCGCGCTGCCGCCATCGAAGGAATAATCCTGTCGCGACAGCACGCGTGCTTCGATCGCGTAGTCGGCCAACGGGGTGAGTTCGTAGTCGCCGTGTCGGATCGGCGTGCGGTTTGCCGGATCGGTCTGCAAGGGCTCGCTGTCGACGAGAACACCGGGCGCCTGTGAAATCGGACGGTGCAAGAACCAGTTGGCCGCACCCAGCAACGACAGCGCGCACAGGAAGATGACGGCCGGGCGCATGCGTGCGCTAATGCGTGGCCGGCTTGTGCAGGCGGCGCAGGAAAACGGTCATCTCCTTCGCCGCCTGCTCATCGCCGCGTTCGCGCGCGACGCCGATGCCGCGCTGGAAGGCCGAGACCGCGCCGGCGCTGTCGCCACTATCGACGAGGGCGCGGCCGAGCATCTTCCAGGCGGCGGAATAGTTCGCATCGAACGCAACCGCCTCGCGGAACGCCGTCACCGCTCCGATCGCATCGCCGTGGCAAAGCAAGGCGTTGCCGAGCGAAAAGCGCAACAAGGCGCCGTCACGCGGTCCACCAAGTTGCGCACGCAGGCGGGCGATGAAGTCCTGATCCATGCCGCCATCATCGCGCGCTTCGGACATCTGTGCAGCCGGCTTTACGTTCAATTACGCATCGCGTGCGCGACGGTGGACATCGTGCGTGATCGCGCCAACACGGCGCGGCGGCGGTTCGAAGAACTGCGGTTGCGCCAAGCTGGCGCGCATGTCGGCCACGCCGCTCGCCCAATGCTCACGCATGGTCGCCGCGGCGAACGCGTAATCCTTGTACTGCTCCTCGTCGTGTTTGGCCTGATAGATCAGGTGGATCACGTTGAATACGCGATCGCACAGCCACGGCTGCAGATCGACCAGCAGGTTGGCCGGAAGATGCTTCGATGGTACCTGCTCCAGCAGCAGTCCGAGCGCGGCGCGCAGCTTCTGCTGGCGCGCGACCACATCGGTGCCGAAGCGCGTGCGGCTTGAATACTGGATGTCCTTCTGCCGCTCCATCACCTCGGCCATCGTCTTGGGCAAGGCCCCGCCCGCACTCCACAAATCGACCTGCAGCAGCAAGCTGTCGTGGCGCGGATCGGATTCGAGCACGTAGTCAAGCGGCGTGTTCGAAACGGTGCCGCCGTCCCAGTAGGACTCACCGTCGATGACCACCGCAGGGAACGCTGGCGGCAAGGCCCCGGACGCGACGATGTGCTCAGCGCGCAGGCTTTCGAGCGCGGAATCGAAGTACCGCACGTTGCCGGTGCGCGCATTGGCGGCGCCGACCGAAAGGCGCACATCGCCATGATTGATGCGGTCGAAATCGACGAGCCGCTCCAGCGTCGCCTTGAGCGGGGAGGTGTCGTAGAAACTGGTCGCCGCCGCGCTGCCATCCGCATACAAGAACGGCGATATCGGACGCGGGGTGTAGAAACCGCGTTGTCCGTGCGTAATGGCACCGATCGCGCTCAGCGCGCTCATCCATGCGCCCAGCGACGCACTCGGCGGCAGCCAGTCCGCCATCTCGGCAGCCGCATTGAAGGACCACGCGAAGTCGCCAGCCGGCTCGCAAATCGTGCTCCAGAATTCGCGCAGGCGGTCAACGCGGTGTTCCGGCGCATTGCCGGCGATGATCGCCGCATTGATCGCGCCGATCGACGTGCCGGCAAACCAGGTCGGGCGTATGCCCGATTCGTGCAAGGCCTCGTAAACGCCGCACTGGTACGAGCCGAGCGCACCTCCGCCCTGCAACACCAGCGCGACTGTCTGGTAGTGCTTTGAGGACTCAAGCGGAGTGGCGCCAACAGTACGCTTGGCGGGCGCTGGAGGCACATCGCGCGATGCGCGTTCGCGCTGCACCTTGCGCTGCGCGGCAGTGCGCGTGCGTGGCGGCGTCATTGCATGCTCCAGCCGTGGCTCACGATGAGGCTCTGGCCGGTCAATGCATTCGTCTCGAAGCCGGCGAAGAACAACGCGCATGCAGCGACGTCGTCAACCGTTGTGAACTCGCCATCGACCGTGTCCTTGAGCATGATTTTCTTCACGACGTCGTCCTCTGAAATGCCAAATGATTTTGCCTGCTCCGGAATCTGCTTCTCCACCAGCGGCGTGCGCACGAAGCCGGGACAGATCACGTTCGCACGCACGCCATGCTCGGCGCCTTCCTTCGCGATCACCTTGGCCAGCCCGATCAAGCCGTGCTTGGCGGTCACGTAAGGCGCCTTTAGTTTCGAGGCTTCCTTGGAATGCACCGAGCCCATGTAGATGATCGCGCCGCCGCGACCGCGCGCGTACATATGACGCAGGCACGCACGCGTAGTCAGGAACGCGCCGTCGACATGGATCGCCATCAGCTTCTTCCAATCGGCGTAGGAAAAACTTTCGACCGGATTGACGATCTGGATGCCCGCGTTGGAAACAAGGATATCCACCTGGCCGAACTGCTTCACGACTGCATCGACACCCGCATCGACCGCCTGCTCATCGGTGACATCCATTGCGATGCCGATCGCCTTGGCGCCCTTGTCCGCCAGTTCCTTCGCGGTGGCGTTCGCGCCATCGGGGTTGAGGTCCGCGATCGCGACCGCGGCGCCATTGTGCGCATAGACCTCGGCGATACGCTTGCCGATGCCGCTCGCCCCGCCGGTCACGATTGCCACTTTGCCGTCGAGTTGCATGTGTTGCGTCCTGTGAACTTGCCGTTTTGCGCGGCGGAGTGGGTTCAGTGCAATGGATGGGGCGCTCGCTGCATCGCGTGTCGCTTCAGCTGGCAACGTGCTCAGCCTTCTCGCGTATTACCGCGCGGATCGATCTCCAGATCCTTCAGCTTTCGATACAGGTGCGTTCGCTCCATGCCGACCGCCTTTGCCAGCTTGCCTACGCTGCCGCCGGCTTCATTGAGTTGGTGCAGCAAGTACGCGCGCTCGAACTGCTCGCGCGCTTCCCGCAGGGGCAGGCTGAAATTGACCCCTGCGCCAATCGTTGATGGCGCA
>JBBRZD010000152.1:0-7645 GCA_038237055.1 Lysobacterales bacterium
ATCAGTCGTCGCTCGGCAATCCGCGCCGCGTCGCACTCGGCCTCGAACAGAATCGGCTCGCGATGCTGCTCGCGGTGTTGCATCGCCCTGGCGGCGCCGCGGTCTACGATCAGGACGTCTTCGTCAACGTCGTTGGCGGGATTCGCGTGCAGGAAACGGCGGCCGATCTTCCCGTGCTGCTCGCGGTGCTGTCGAGCTTTCGCGACAAGCCGCTGCCGGACAAGACCGTTGCGTTCGGTGAAGTGGGATTGTCAGGTGAGATCCGCCCGGTGCCGAATGGCGAAGATCGTTTGAAGGAAGCGGCGACGCATGGCTTCAAGCGTGCGATCGTGCCGAAGGCGAATGCGCCGAAGAAGACGAAACTCGGCGATATGGAAATCATCGGGGTCGAGCGGCTGAGCGAGGCGATCGAAGCGAGCCGCCACGGCGACTGACCGCTGTCGTGACCGCGCTCACGCCGTGCGATGCAAAATCACTTCCAGCACGAACTTCGAACCGAAGAACGCGAGCAGCAGGAACGCCATGCCGGTCAGCGTGAGGTTCACCGCGCTGCGTCCGCGCCAGCCGTAGCGCCTGCGACCCCAGAGCAGCACCCCGAACACGAGCCAGGCGATGATCGACAGCACGGTCTTGTGCACAAGGTGCTGACCGAACAGGTTGTCCACGAACAGGATGCCGGTCAGCAAGGTCAGGCTGAGCAGGACGAAGCCGGCGGCAATCATGCGAAATAGAAGAGTCTCGGTAAGCGTCAGCGGTGGCAGTGCGCGCAACATCGAACCGAATTGGCGATGGCGCAGCGCGCGTTCCTGGATAGCGAGCAGGATCGCCAGCGCGGCGGCGATCGACAGCACGCTGAAGGCGATCAGGGCGACCGTGACATGCAGCTTGATCTGCCAGTCCATCGGTTGCGGCAGCGTGGGTGGCGCCGCATAAACATCCACGCCGAGGAGCAAGGCACTGATCGGAAACACGATCACGCCGAGCGCCGCGACGGGTCGCGACAGGTTCACGACCAGAGTCAGCGCCGAGACGACGCAGCCAGCCAGGGACAATGCCGCGAAGAAATGCAGATCGAGTACGCCGCGATGCATGCCAAGCAGCACCGCGGCATGGGCAAGCACCGCGATGGCGGCGATGCCGAGCGCGAGTCGGCTGCGTGCTTCGCCGTGCCCGAGCAGGGGGCGCGCGAGCAGGCCGCTGGCGGCGAGATAGAGCACGATCGAGAGCAGGGCAAGGAGCGCAATCATCATGCGCGCAGTGTCGCATAGCACTCGCCGCGCGTGAACGCGTCGATGCGGATGCTCCGCTATAATCTCCGGTCTTTCCCCGTTTCACGGAACGCTCCATGTTTGAGTCGCTCAGCCAACGCCTCACCGCCACCGTCCAGCGCTTGCGCGGCAAGGGCCGTCTGACCGAGGCGAATATCCGCGAGGCCTTGCGCGAAGTGCGCATCGCGCTGCTTGAAGCGGACGTCGCATTACCGGTAGTGCAGGCGGTCATCCAGCGCGTGCAGGCAAAAGCGCTCGGTCAGGAAGTCCTGCGCAGCCTCACGCCGGGGCAGGCCTTGATCAAGGTCGTGCGTGATGAGTTGACCGCCGTGATGGGCGTCGTCAACACCGATCTCAACCTCGCCGCCGCGCCTCCTGCGGTCGTGTTGATGGCGGGTCTGCAAGGCGCCGGTAAAACCACGACGGTGGCCAAGCTCGCGCGCTTCCTGAAAGAGCGCAAGAAGAAAAAAGTGATGGTCGTCAGTTGCGACGTCTATCGCCCGGCTGCGATCGAACAGTTGCGCACGCTGGCAGAGCAGGTCGACGTGCTGTTCCATCCCTCCACTGCCGATCAGAGCCCGGTCGCGATTGCCAATGCAGCGCTTGACGCGGCACGCAAGAATTTCGCGGACGTCCTCATCGTCGACACGGCAGGTCGCCTGCATGTCGACCAGGAGATGATGTCCGAGATCAAGGCGCTGCATGCGGCCTTGAATCCGATCGAGACCTTGTTCGTCGTCGACTCGATGACCGGCCAGGATGCGGCCAATACCGCAAAGGCGTTTGCCGAGGCGCTGCCGTTGACCGGCGTGGTGCTGACCAAGGCCGATGGCGATGCACGTGGTGGCGCGGCGCTTTCGGTGCGCTACGTGACGGGTCGGCCGATCAAATTCATCGGCGCCGGCGAGAAGGTCGATGCGCTCGAACCGTTCCATCCGGACCGCGTCGCTCAACGCATTCTCGGCATGGGCGACGTGCTGTCGCTGGTCGAGCAGGTCGAACAGAGCGTCGACCAGGAAAAGCAGCGCAAGCTCGCCGAGAAGGTGATCAAGGGCAAGCGTTTCGATCTCAACGACATGAAGGACCAGCTCGACCAGATGGTCAACATGGGCGGCATGGCCTCGCTGATGGAAAAACTGCCGGGCATGTCGACGCTGCCGGACAGCGTGAAGTCGAAGGTGAACGACAAGGAAGTTCACCGCATGATCGCAATCATCGGCTCGATGACGAAGAAGGAGCGACGTCACCCGGATCTGTTGAACGGTTCGCGTCGCGCGCGCATCGCGCGTGGCTCGGGCATGCAGCCGGCCGACGTCAACAAGCTGCTCAAGCAGTACCAGCAGATGGAAAAGATGATGTCCAAGCTCGGCAGCGGCGGCATGAAGGGACTCATGCGCCAGATGTCGGGAGCGATGAAGGGCATGGGCGGCGGCGGATTCGTGCCGCCGCGTTGACGCTGGAAAGCTCCCTGTAGTCGCTAACCCCGCGTGGGGGCTTTATTTTTCCCCGAATTCCGCTAGAATGCGCGGCTCCCTCGGGAGAGGCCGGTTACGTTGGCCGCCCCCAGAATAAATTCCAGAAATTTCAGAGACTTAAAATGGTCAAGATTCGCCTTTCGCGTGGTGGCGCCAAGAAGCGCCCGTTCTATCACATCATCGTGACCGACGAGCGCAACCCGCGCGACGGCCGCAACATCGAGCGCGTGGGTTATTTCAACCCGATCGCCGCGGGCAAGGACGTGCGTCTGCAGCTCGACACGGCCAAGGTCAAGGCCTGGATGGACAAGGGCGCGCAGATGACCGAAAAGGTCAAGTTGCTCTACAAGGAAGCCGGCAAGTAGGTTGCTGCTGCCTGAGCGTCATGAGCGGGGCGGGCGAAAAACTCGTTCTGCTGGGCAGGATCGTCGGAGTGCATGGCGTGCGGGGCGAGCTCAAGCTCGAGTCGTACACCGAGCCAAGGATGCAGATCTTCCGCTATCAGCCATGGCTGTTGCGGTCTGCCTCCGGTGAGAGAAAGATTGATGCTTGCCATGGGCGTACGCAGGGCAAGGGGATCGTCGCTGAGTTGCCGGGTATCGCGGATCGCGATGCCGCCGCGGCGCTGGTCGGGGCGGAAATCTGGGTGATGCGTTCGGTTCTGCCGGCGCCGCAACTCGGCGAGTATTACTGGTCTGATCTCGAAGGACTCGAGGTTGTCACGGTGGAAGGCGTATCGCTCGGCAAGGTGTCGCACTTGGTTGCGACCGGCGCGAACGATGTGCTGGTCGTGAAGGATGCAAAACGTGAGCGACTGATCCCGTTTCTGATCGGTCAGTTCGTGATGAAAGTGGATTTCGAGGCGGCCAGCCTGACGGTCGACTGGGATCCGGAGTTTTGAACGAACAGCAATAAAGTGCGACGAATTCAGGAACCAGCGCGATGCGCATCGACGTCATCACGCTGTTTCCGGACTTCATCGAAAGTTGTGCACGGATCGGAGTCGTCGGGCGCGCGCGTGAACGCGGGCTGCTTGAGATAGCGACTTGGAATCCGCGGGATTTTGCCAGCGACAATTACCGTTCGGCCGATGATCGGCCTTACGGCGGCGGTCCGGGCATGGTGATGATGATCGACCCGTTGCGTAAGGCGCTTGCCAGTGTGCGCGCCGCCAGTGGATCGAGTGAAGCGAAGGTTGTGTACTTGAGTCCGCAAGGAGTGCGGCTCGATCAGGCCAAGGTGATGGACCTCGCGCAGCGCGATCATCTGATCCTGCTGAGTGGACGCTACGAGGGCGTTGACGAAAGGTTTCTGGAACGCGCGGTCGACGAGGAAATTTCAATCGGCGACTACGTGCTTTCCGGCGGGGAGTTGGCCGCGGCGATCGTGATCGACGCAGTCGGGCGCCTGCAGGAAGGGGTATTGAACGACGCGGAATCGGCGGTGCAGGATTCGTTCTCGAACGGGCTGCTCGACTGTCCGCACTACACGCGACCCGAACAGGATGCGTGGGGTGAAGTACCACCGGTGCTGAAATCCGGTGACCACGCGGCGATCCGCCGCTGGCGCCTGAAGCAGTCACTGGGTCGGACCTGGTTGCGCCGCCCGGATCTTCTGGAGCGGGTGGATCTGGACAAGAAGACGCGTGCGCTGCTGGCTGAATTCCAGCGCGAACACGAACAAATAACGACGCCGGGTCGCGACAGCGAATCCGACGAATGAAGAAATCAGACTAAATTGGTGAGTGTGATGAACCTGATCCAGCAATTTGAAGCCGAGCAGATGACCCGTACCCTTCCGGAGTTCAGCCCGGGTGATACCGTGATCGTCAATGTGAAAGTCAAGGAAGGCACCCGCGAGCGCGTCCAGGCCTATGAAGGCGTGTGCATCGCGCGCAAGAACGCGGGCCTGAACTCGGCCTTCACCGTGCGCAAGATCTCGCATGGCACCGGCGTCGAGCGCGTCTTCCAGTCGCATAGCGCGGCGATCGATTCGGTGGTCGTCAAGCGTCGCGGCAAGGTGCGTGGCGCGAAGCTGTATTATCTGCGCGGCCTCGAAGGCAAGGCAGCGCGCATCAAGGAAGATCTCAGCGCACACGTCAAGAAAGGCGCCTGATCGCCAACAGAAAAAACGTCTTGGAGCATCGAGTCGCGTCTGTGCTCCTCGTCAGAAGCGGCCATCGGCAACGATGGCCGCTTTTTTATGGCCAGGATGGCCGGTACGCTGGCAATGCAGGAGCAATTGCCAGCGTCAAGGCGCGATGAAGGTACGATGGTTGTGCGAGCGCTCCCGGCGCCCGCGACCAGTTCCCACATCGCTGTGGGTCGGTCCGCTGGCGTTCCTGACGCCAACAGACACTCCCCACGTCCCTGTGGGTCGCAATGCAGAAGCACGCCAGTGCGTGCACCGATAGCCGCGCCGTGCAATTCGCCAGCGCGAACGCGCGTCAAATCGCCATGTCCTCCGAGCTTGAACCTGCGCGCACAACCACCATGTGTACCGCATCCCATCGCTGAGGAAATCGCATGAGTTCTGCCGTTGAAACGCGCGCATTCGAAGCCGAAGTCTCCCAGGTCCTGCATCTGGTCACGCATTCGCTGTACTCGCACAAGGACATCTTCCTGCGCGAACTTATCTCCAACGCATCCGATGCCTGCGACAAGCTGCGCTTCGCCGCGTTGTCGGATGCTTCGCTGACAGCCGATGACGCCGAACTTCGGATCGATATTTCGTTCGATCGCGATGCGCGCACGCTGACGATCCAAGACAACGGCATCGGCATGACACGCGATGAAGTGGTCGAGAATATCGGCACGATCGCCCGTTCTGGCACGCGCCGGTTCCTCGATTCCCTCTCGGGCGATGCGCGCAAGGATACCCAGCTGATCGGTCAGTTCGGTGTGGGCTTCTATTCTGGCTTCATCGTTGCGGACAAGGTCACGCTGACCACACGCAAGGCCGGCGCAGCTGTGGGCGAGGGCATTCGGTGGGAATCGACCGGTACGGGCGAATACACGCTCGAATCGATCGACGTGCCGCAGCGTGGCACCACGGTGACGTTGCACCTGAAAGCGGACGAAAGCGAGTTCCTCGACGCCTGGAAATTGCGCGAACTGATCAAGCGGTACTCCGATCACGTCGCGTTTCCGATTCGCCTGCCGGTGCAGAAGGACGGCGTCGCTACGGATGAGTTCGAAACGGTCAATCATGCGGCCGCGCTGTGGGCTCGCCCGAAGAGTGAAATCAGCGACGAAGAATACCAGGCGTTCTACAAGTCGCTGTCGCACGACTATAACGATGCGCTTGCGTGGTCGCACAACCGCGTCGAAGGTTCGCAGAGCTATACGTCGCTGCTCTTCGTTCCGGAAAAACCGCCGTTCGATGCAGTGATGAGCGGGCGCGACGAACGCAAGGGCCTCAAGCTCTACATCCGCCGCGTCTTCATCATGGATGCGAGCGAACAGTTGTTGCCGAACTACCTGCGTTTCGTGCGCGGTGTCGTCGATTCGGATGACCTGCCGCTCAACGTCAGTCGCGAAATCCTGCAGGAAAACCGTCTCGTCGCACAGATTCGTTCGGCCTGCACGAAGCGCGTGCTGGATTTGCTGGAGAAAATCGCAAAGGACGAGCCGGAGAAATTCCAGCAGTTCATCAACGCGTTCGGCAACACGTTGAAGGAAGGCATCGCGGAAGATACGTCGAACCGAGAACGCATCGCCAAGTTGTTGCGTTTCGCTTCGACGAAGGCGATCGACGCGCAGAAGAACGTCTCTCTGGATGACTATATCGGTCGCATGCAGGTCGGGCAGGACGCGATCTGGTACGTGACCGCCGATTCGCATGCAGCGGCGAGTGGCAGCCCACACATCGAGGCGCTGCGCGCGAAAGACATCGAAGTGCTCCTGTTAAGCGATCGCATCGACGAATGGATGATCGGCTATCTCGGCGAGTACGCCGGCAAGAAGCTGCGCAACGCGGCGAAGGGCGAGCTCGATGCGCCGGACGGCGCTGAAGCCGATCGACGCAAACAGGCAGAAGAGGCTGCGCAACCGCTGTTGAAGAAGATTGCCGACGCACTCGGCGCACGCGTGAGCGAAGTGCGCATCAGCCACCGACTGACCGATTCGCCCTCGTGCATCGTGCTCGGCGAATACGACATGGCCCTGCACATGCAGCGCCTTCTGCGCGAGGCGGGCCACGATGTTCCCACCAGCGAACCCGTTCTCGAGATCAATCCGGCGCACCCGCTCGTGCGTGCCATGGAGAATGAATCGGACGACGCACGTGTACAAGATCTGGGCCTGCTGTTGTTCGAGGAAGCGCAGCTGACGGCCGGCGATCAGCTCGCCGACCCCGCTGCGTTCATCGCGCGTGTGAATCGTGTGCTGCTGGGCAATACCCCCGCCGTTTGATCGCATGGCGGCTACCGCAATGTGGCAGCCGCTGCGTGCTACCATCGCGGACGGCTTTAGCCGTCCAAACGGACAGGGCGACATGCAGATCGAGACCAAGCTGCCGAAGGTTGGCACGACGATTTTTACCGTGATGAGCCAGCTCGCAGCTGAGCACAAGGCAGTCAATCTCGGCCAGGGATTCCCCGATTTCGACGGTCCGCAGGCGCTGCGCGACGCACTCACGCGCGCGATGAACGAAGGTCGCAATCAGTACGCGCCGATGACCGGCATACCCGCGCTGCGCGAGCAGATTGCACGCAAGACCGAGCGCCTGTATGCGCGCAAGGTCAATGCGGACACCGAAGTGACGGTGACTTCGGGCGCGACCGAGGCGTTGTTCGCTGCAATTGCCGCAGTGGTTCGCACCGGCGACGAAGTGATCGTGCTTGACCCGTGCTACGACTGCTACGAGCCGGCGATCGAACTCAATGGTGGCGTTGCGGTACAC
>JBBRZD010000153.1:0-7603 GCA_038237055.1 Lysobacterales bacterium
GCAGTCGATCAATGCGCCGCGACCGCTCATCGTCACGCTCAATCGCAGCGCCGACATCGATCCGTCAACGATCCTCTGGCGCGGCAACTACGACCATCCCTTGCAGACACAGGCTTCGGCGAGCGCGCAGAAACGAAAAGCGGAAATCCAGGGCCGTCATGCAACCTGGTTCGCCGGCGCTTACTGGGGCTATGCCTTTCACGAAGACGGCATTCGCAGCGGCATCGACGTCGCGCGCGGATTGGGCGTCACGTGGTGATAAGCGTCCAGACCAATGCCGCCAGCTCGATGGGCAAAGCAGGAAATCTACAGGACCACTCGCAGCTGCGTAACGCCGTGGGCGACGGCTTCGGCGGCACGGCATCCATTCGCCCGCCAAGCACAGTAGTCGAACGCTCGGGCAACAAGCCGCTGGCAAGCGCGATCTACGAAGGCTGGGTGCGCCATCGTCGCTACACGCCACATGCCAATGAATTCAGCTATCGCATGTACATGCTGTACATCGACCTTGCTGAACTCGATCATTTGTTCGACCGACGCTGGTTGTGGTCGGAGGGACGACGCAACGTGGCGGAATTCCGTCGCGGCGACTATTTCGGCGATCCAGCGCAGTCAATCGATGAGGCCGTGCGCGATCGCGTTGCCCGCGAAACGGGACAGCGTCCGCTCGGCCCGATTCGCCTGCTGACGCATCTGCGTTACTTCGGGCTCGCATTCAACCCGGTCAGCTTCTACTACTGCTACGCGGAAGACGGCGTCACGCTTGAAACGATTCTTGCCGAAATCACCAACACGCCGTGGAAAGAGCGCCACGCCTACGTGCTGCCCGTCGACAAGGCGAGCCGCAAGGGAGATGCCTTGCGCTGGGATTTCCCGAAGGCATTTCACGTATCACCGTTCGTGCCGATGCAGCGTGATTACGCCTGGCGCTTCAGTCTGCCCGGCGAAAGCCTTCGCGTGCACATGGACGTCATCGATCAGAGGGTTGAAGGTCGACTGCGCGAACTCGACGCAACACTCCTATTGAAGCGCCACGAATTCTCCGGCGCGAATCTATCGCGCGTGCTTTTCCGCTATCCATACATGACCGCCAAGGTGATCGCCGCGATCCATTGGCAGGCACTGCGCATCTTTCTGCGCGGCAATCCGGTTCACGACCATCCGAACACCAAGGAACACGACCGATGAGCTTCGATACCCTGCTCGCTGCCGCCCCGCAAAGCACCCAGCGCGAACCTTCGACGATCGAGCGCATCACCCGAAATCGCCTGCTGACTTCGCTGGAAGATTTGCGCGAATGTCGTCTTGCGGTGGAAGAAAATGGCGGCATGCGAACGTTCGGGATACCCGCTGAAGGCCCGCAGGACACCTTGCATGCTCGCGTACGCGTGCACGATCCGGCGTTCTACCGAATGACCGCCTTGAACGGCAGCGTCGGTGCTGGCGAAGCATTCATGGATGGATTGTGGGACTGCGACGACCTGGTCTCACTGATACGCATTCTGGTTCGCAATCGGGATCACCTGGATGCGATGGAAACCGGCATTGCGCGCGTGGGCGGCGCCGCCATGAAGGTGCTGCACGCACTGTCGCGAAATACGCGTGATGGCAGCCGACGCAACGTTGCTGCGCACTACGATCTCGGCAACGATTTGTTCAAGCTGTTCCTCGACGAAAACCTGATGTACTCGTCGGCGCTGTATGAGAGCGAACACGACTCGCTGGACGTCGCATCGACGCGAAAACTCGATCGCATCTGTCGCAAGCTCGCGCTTACGCCGAACGACCACGTCGTTGAAATCGGCACTGGCTGGGGCGGCTTCGCGATCCACGCCGCAAAACACTATGGTTGTCGCGTCACCACGACAACGATCTCGAAAGAACAACACGCGCTCGCCACGGAACGGGTGGAGGCTGCCGGACTCAGTGACCGCATCGAATTGCTGCTCGAAGACTATCGCGAGCTCGGTGGCCGCTACGATCGCCTGGTTTCGATCGAGATGATCGAAGCGATCGGCCATCAATATCTGGACACCTATTTCAGCAAGGTCGGACATCTGCTGAAGCCCGATGGCGCGGCACTGATCCAGGCGATCACGATAGAAGACCATCGCTATGCACAGGCGCTGCGAGCGGTCGATTTCATCAAACGCCATGTATTCCCCGGCACGTTCATCCCCTCGATCAGCGCGATGCTCGGTTCGGTCGCGCGCAGCGGCGATCTCAAACTATTCAATCTCGAAGACATCGGACCCAGCTATGCATTGACGCTGAAAGCATGGCGCGAACGCTTCCTCGCGCGACGCGGTGAAGCGAAGGCGCTGGGCTATCCGGAGCGCTTCGCGCGGATGTGGGAGTTCTACATGGCCTATTGCGAAGGCGGCTTCCGCGAGCGTTCGATCGGTGTCGTGCAGATGCTGCTGACGCGACCGCGCTCGCAATGTGCGCAATTCACACCGGCGTTGCCGACGTCATGAGCACGCGTGCCGGAATCTGGATCAACGCGATCGCTTTCCAGATCGTGTGGACCTGCGCCGTGGCCGGCGCTGCATACGGCGCCGCGTGGGCGGGACCGATTGCAGTCGGTCTGTTCGCGGTGTATCAACTTCGCGTATCGCGTACTGCGCGCAGTGATGCGTGGCTGATCGCATTCGCCCTGGTGCTTGGTGGCATCTCCGATTCCTTGCTCGCGAATACGCAGATCGTGAGTTACGCCTCAGCATGGCCGAGCGAAGCATTCGCGCCCGTCTGGATTCTGGCGCTGTGGGTCAATCTGGCATTGACGGTCAATCATTCGCTGGCGGTTCTGCAGCGAAATCTCTACGCCGCAGCGATCCTCGGTGCACTCGGTGCGCCGCTGTCGTATTCGATCGCAGCACGTGCATGGCACGCGGTGTGGCTGGCCGAACCGCTTGCGACGACGCTGTTGATACTCGCAGCGCTCTGGGCCATCGCCACGCCAGTCTTGTGCGCTGTCGCCCGCGCACTCGCGCAACGCGGCTCATACGCATCCCTCGCAGCTACACACGGCGTCGCACCATGAACCTGTGGCCGCTTCTGATCGTCTGGCTGGTCGCAAGTGCCATCATGCTGATTGGCTGGCTGCGCCAGCGACAGACGCGCAACGCCGGCATCGTCGACGTGCTGTGGTCTGCATGCATGGCCGGCGCCGCGGTGTTTTATGCGAGTGTTGGCAGCGGTGCGCAGATGCCGCGGATTCTCGTCGCACTGCTCGGCGGCATCTGGGGCGCCCGGCTCGCGCTGCATCTGATGCATCGCGTCGGCAATGAGCCGGAAGACGGTCGCTATCGCTACCTGCGCGAGCACTGGCATGACGACCAGCGTCGATTCTTTGGGTTCTTCATGGCACAAGCGCTTGCGACTGCGCTTTATTCGCTGCCGTTCTTGATTGCCGCAAACAACGCGGTGGACGGATGGACGTCATGGTCGACGCTGGCTGTCGTCGTGTGGCTAGTGAGTCTGGGTGGCGAGACGATCGCCGATCGTCAGCTCGCTGCATTCCGCGCGGACCCGTCCAATCGCGGCAAGACCTGCAGAGCAGGTCTGTGGCGATATTCGCGCCATCCCAATTACTTTTTCGAATGGCTGCACTGGTTCACCTATGTGCTTCTCGCCATTGGTACGGGTCCGTTACTGCTCGTCGCAAGTTTTATCGGACCCGTGCTGATGCTCGTGTCCCTGTATTGGTTCACTGGCATTCCGTTCACCGAAGCGCAGGCATTGCGCTCGCGCGGCGATGACTACCGCAACTACCAGCGCACGACCAGCGCGCTGATCCCCTGGTTCCCGAAGGAGCAATGAGATGACGACCGAAATCCTGGCGTCGCGACAAGCCAATGTTCGACAGACCGAGCGCGCCGCGAAGGCAGGTGCGTGGTCGCCTATCGCGCTCGCCGAACGCGGCGTGCTGCCTGACAGCGTTATCCGACACGGCATACGCCGGCTCTGCGCCGAACGCCTCCGTACGGAATGCGGCGACAGCCTGGAGTCGGCATGGCAGCGCTTTCGCGAAGTGCTTGGCGATCTGGGCACGAGTTCGATAGCCATCGAAACCGATGCCGCCAATGCACAGCACTACGAGTTGCCGCCGCGCTTCTTCGAACTCTGTCTTGGTCGCCGCTTGAAATACAGCTCGTGCTACTGGGATGAAACGACAGCCGACCTCGATGCCGCGGAAGAACGCATGCTCGCCATCTACGCCGAGCGCGCCCAGCTCGCAGACGGCCAGCACATTCTCGAACTCGGCTGCGGCTGGGGTTCGCTGACATTGTGGATGGCCGAGCGCTACCCCAATTCCCGCATCACCGCTGTCTCCAATTCACGGCCGCAACGCGAATTCATCGAGGCGCGCTGTCGCGAGAGAGGCTTCACGAACGTGTGCGTGATTACTGAAGACATCAACCAACTGCAACTGACGCCGACCCAGTTCGATCGTGCGATCTCGATAGAAATGTTTGAGCACGTGCGCAACTATGAGCATCTTCTGCTGCGCATTGCAGGCTGGCTGCGTCCGGGCGGCAAATTGTTCGTGCATATCTTCTGTCATCGCGAGCTGATGTATCCGTTCGAGACGGACGGCAAGGACGACTGGATGGGCAAGCACTTCTTTACGGGTGGACTCATGCCCGCTGCGGATACCCTGCTGCATTTCCAACGCGACCTGACCATTGAGGAGCAATGGCGCTTGTCCGGCACACACTACGAAAAAACTGCAAACGCGTGGCTGGTCAATCAGGACCGTCACCGCGACGAAGCCCTGCGTGTGCTCGGAGATGCGTACGGGCCGGATGCCAAACTATGGAACCAGCGCTGGCGCATGTTCTGGATGGCCTGCGCGGAGTTGTTCGGTTACGACCACGGCAACGAGTGGATGGTCGGGCACTACCGGTTTTCAAAAAACTGAACGCGCATTGGCAACGGATGGGCGCGCGCGCTACCCTCGCGCGCTTATGACCGAATCCACACATCACGACTTCACCCTCGAGCCCGCAGACGGCGAGCGTCTCGCCAATCTCGCTGGACCCTTTGACGAATATCTTCGCCAGATCGAGCTGCGCCTCGGCATCGAGATCGCCAACCGCGGAAATATTTTCCGCGTCACCGGTGCCGCGCATGCGGTGAGGATCGGCGAGCGCGTTCTGCGTGATTTGTACGAGGCGACTGAAGACGAAACGCTGAGCGCGGCGCAAATCAATCTGCATCTGTCCGAATCGGGCATCGATGCGCTGGACGCGCGGGCCGCGGAAGGCTCCCAGGAAGTCGCCGTCAAAGTGAAGCGCGGCCTGATCCGCGGCCGCGGCGCGAATCAGACGCGTTACCTGCACGCAATTGCGGTTCACGACATCAATTTCGGCATCGGACCGGCCGGTACCGGCAAGACTTATCTCGCCGTTGCGATGGCCGTCGATGCACTCAACGACAATCGCGTGCAGCGCCTTATCCTCGTGCGCCCCGCCGTCGAAGCTGGAGAAAAGCTCGGCTTCCTTCCTGGCGACCTCAGCCAGAAAGTCGATCCCTATCTGCGTCCGCTCTATGACGCACTGTACGAAATGATCGGCATCGACAAGGTGTTGAAGCTGATCGAGCGTAACGTGATCGAGATCGCCCCGCTCGCCTACATGCGCGGACGCACCTTGAACGATGCGTTCGTGATCCTCGACGAGGCGCAGAACACCACCGTCGAGCAGATGAAGATGTTTTTGACGCGGATTGGTTTTGGATCGGTCGCGGTGGTCACCGGCGACATGACGCAAACCGACCTGCCCAAACACGTGAAATCCGGGTTGCGCGACGCGGTCGACGTGCTGCACGAAGTCGAAGGCGTCAGCTTCACGTTCTTCACCGCCAAGGACGTCGTGCGTCATCCGCTGGTGCAGCGCATCGTGCGCGCGTACGAGCAGCGTGAACTCGACAAGCAGGAACCCGGGGCGAAGGGCAATGAAAGCTGAGCGATCCGTTTCACGGAAGAAGGCGAGTTCGCGCGACGCCATCGGTGCAACCCGAATCTGCCTGTGGCTCAAAAACGAAGCAGGTCGCAAAGGCGTGCCGATCCTGCGTTCGTTCGAAAGCTGGATCGCTGCGATCCCGGAATTGCTGGAATGCGACCGGTGGACCGAAATCAACATTCTCATCGTCGGCCGCGCGGCCGGGCGTCGCTACAACCGCGACTTCCGCGCTCGCGACTACGCGACCAACGTGCTGAGTTTCCCGTATGAAGCCGCGCCGGGCGAACACTCCGGCCTGCTCGGTGACATCGTGATCTGTGCGCCGGTGGTGCTGCGCGAGGCGCGCGAGCAACACAAGGCATCGCGCGATCATTTCGCGCACCTGACCGTGCACGGCGTTCTGCATCTGCTCGGCTACGACCACGAGCGCGCACGCGATGCCGAGGTGATGGAAGCGCTGGAGCGCCACGTACTGGCCGGACTCGGTATCGAAGATCCCTACGCGACCCATTGACCGTGGGCCAAGGATTTCAGCGGCGATCCATTGAAAATCAAGGGCATTGCCGCTGAAATCGCTCCCACTGAACGACCGTGGACCCCATCGAGGCTAACCGCAAGAACGCTCGCCAAGCGCCCTGCAACTCATCCATAAACCGGCTTTGCTACACTGCGGCCCCGCCCGCTTGGGCCTGCACGTTTTTGAAATGAGCGAGGATCCCCCTAGTACCCCCCCGCCACGATCGTGGTTCGAGCGCATCAGCCAGGCGCTCTCCGGGGAGCCGCAGAACCGCGAGGAACTCATCGAGGAGCTGCGTCACGCACAGGCCAACGGCCTGATGTCGAACGACACGCTGTCCATGGTCGAGGGCGCGATCGAGGTCGCCGATCTCACCGTTGCCGACGTCATGGTGCCGCGCGCGCAGATGGTTTCGCTGCCGCTGGATGCACCGTTGCCACAGCTGCTGAAGGAAGTGCTCGAGTCGGGCCATTCGCGTTTTCCCGTGCATGCGGGCGACAAGGACGAGATCCTCGGCATCCTGCTCGCAAAGGATCTGCTGCACTGCTTTGCTGAAGGCTCGACCTTCGACATGCGCACGTTGCTGCGTCCGGTCACCATGATTCCAGAATCCAAGCGCTTGAATATCCTGCTCAAGGAGTTCCGTGTCTCGCGCAACCACATGGCGATCGTCGTCGACGAATACGGCGGTGTCGCAGGACTTGTCACAATCGAGGACGTACTGGAGCAAATCGTCGGAGACATCGACGACGAGCACGATGACGACGACGACGAACAGACGATGATTCAAGCCGGCGCGAACGGCGATTACCTGGTCAACGCCTTGACGCCGATCTCCGAATTCAACGAACGCTTTGGCTGCGAATTCAGCGACGAGGAATTCGACACGATCGGCGGCATGGTCACGGCTGAATTTGGACACCTGCCTGAGGCGGGCGAGGAAACTGCATTCGGCGGCCTGCATTTCCAGGTGACTCGTGCGGACGCGCGTCGCGTGCATCAGTTCGCCGTGCGCGTGCACGAGGCGTGAGAGCCGGGAATCGAGAATAGAGAATGGAGAATGGGGATGAAATACGGCCGGTAAATGGCGCCGGCTACCGTGTTGCGGCCGCGTTTGCAC
>JBBRZD010000154.1:0-7568 GCA_038237055.1 Lysobacterales bacterium
ACGCGAGGCATCGATACCCGCTGCCTCGACGTCGCGGAGCCCGAGACCAATGTGGCCGCAGCGCGTCAGGCCATTACGGTGAAGCAAGGCATCGAGCAAGCCCTTGCAAAGAAGATCGTCGCGGCGATCAAGGCGGAAAAACTCAAAGTCGAGGCGCAGATCAACGGCGATAAGCTGCGCGTTTCCGGCAAGAAGCGCGACGACTTGCAAACCGCAATGGCGCTTTTGCGCACGAGCGAATTTGAACTGCCGCTGCAGTTCGACAATTTCCGGGACTAGTGCCATCGGCAGCGAAACCGCCGTGAGTGCTGGATGGCGAAGAGGAATCGCACGCTACACGCAAAAATGCGTGATGGGAGCTCGCCCGGTTTCATCCAACACGAAAATCTCTCGACAGCGTGTTCCGCTTCAAGCGCCAGCTTGTCGCACCCTTCGAAAATACCCCGCCGAGGTCGAGCCGAGCAGAAAGGCGCCACCCAATAGAGCGAGATGGCACAAGACCAAAGCCAACAACAGACAGATGACAGCGCTTCCAAGCAAGCGTTGTGCCGATTGTCCAAACGAAAAGGCAGTCGAAAATTTCAACTGACCGGTTACTGCATTTTCGCGCGTCATGGCCACAGCGGAAAGGTAACTCTGGACATTCAAGCCGAAGGTGAAGGCAACCGAGACAATCAGCCCGCCAGCAAAGAAGACGAAAGCAGGTTCGCTGAGAAAGAACGTAACGAGCATCAAGCTGGCGGCGAATACAAGCTGGGCCACGACGTATCGGAGCTGAAAGCCTCGACTGAGCGCCTTTCGACCTTCGATTACGACCACCGCCTGCGCTTCACTCGCAAGCCGAGCGCGTCGCGCAGTCAGGTGACTCGCTATGAACAGCAAAAGACAGATGATGGCAACAGCCCACGCTCCGAACGGAAGTTGGCTGCCGATGAATGCCGCAACATAATTTTCCAAGACTGGCCTCGCTCCGAGTTGTGCTGAGCCGCGACGAGGCTTCAGACAGGCTGCATAGCCAAAACTGCATGAGGCCCCGATCCGCGAGCATGACAGGATTGTGCGCGCGCGAATCACGGCGCCGTACGCCAGCCATGATCATCCCATGAGTTCATGGTGCACAGGAGAAGAGCTTGGCACCGTTCTTCAATGCCACTCCCGAAGATCGCATGTCGCCGCTGATTGCAGATGATCCCGGCGACGCGGTTATCTGAATACGGACTCGCACAGCGCAGGCTGCGGCACGCGTTCAGGACCAGCAAGTCATATTGGGGTCATCGCTTTCCCATCAGGAATAGCATGACCTACGCCGAAACCATCATGTCAATCGAATACGACCCCGATTCCCGCCGGCTGACGGTCGCATTTGATTCGTTTCGAAAGATCGTTTTTTATGACGTGCCTCCTTCGGCGAGGGAAGCGATAGCCGATGCGCCCTCTCCCGAAGACGCTTTTGCCACCAAGCTGGTGGGCAAGTTTGCATGGACCGAGATGGCTGCGCCGGAATCGGGGAACTTGGGCGGAACCAGCAATCCAGACTCCGCAAGATCAGTGTCGGAAGCTTTCAAGAGTGATCGCGGCTCTGAGCGATGAACGGTTGAGCCTCACCACATCGATTGGCTCTGCGAGAGTTCCATCGTGTTCGCCAAGGAAAAGTGCACGTTGAACGAACCCGATGGAGTTCTCCGTCCTGGTCAATGGCTCTTGCTCGCGATCCAGTCGTCGATCACCCTTTGCAGCAATGCCAGCGGCAATGAACCGTGGATCAGCACCTGGTCATGGAACTCGCTGAGCACGAACTTCGGCCCCAGCGCCTGTTTGGCCTTCTCGCGTAGTTCAAGAATTTTCAACATACCGGCCTTGTATGCAAGCGCCTGTCCGGGTTGGACGAAGTAACGCTCGATCTCGGACGTGACGTCGCTCTCGGCCATGCCTGTGTTGTCCATCATGTAGGCGATCGCCTGTTCGCGCGTCCAGTGCTTGTAGTGGATACCGGAATCCACTACCAGGCGAACTGCGCGCATCATTTCATCGCGCAGGCGCCCGAGGTTGTCGAGCGGATCTTTTTCGAAGCCAAGCTCCCAAGCCAGTCGTTCGGCGTACAGCGCCCAACCCTCCGCATACGCGGTGAACGGCAGCACGCGACGAAAGAACGGAACGTTCTTCAATTCCTGCGCGATTGAGATCTGGAAATGATGGCCGGGAATGCCTTCGTGATACGCCAGCGTGCGCATCGCGAACTTGGGCGTTTCGTTCGTGTCGCGCATGTTGGCGAAAAACGTGCCGGGACGCGTGCCATCGAAAGAACCGCCCTCGTAATACGCACCCGGCGCGGTTTTTTCCGCGAAAGCCGGGACCGCCTTCACCTGCACGCCGAGCTTCGGACGCACATTGAAAGCGTCGCCAAGGCCCGCATTCACCTCGTCGAGGATGGCCTGGTATTCCTTTAGCATGGCGGCCTTGCCGACCGGCGTGTTCGGGAACGTTGCATCGGGCGCGTGCGCGAGCTGCTGCACTCGCGGTCCGATCGTGCCATCAGCGAGCCCCTTATCCTTGAGGATCGCATCCATTTCAGTCGTCACGCGCGCCACTTCCGCCAGCCCCAGCGTGTGCACCTGCTCGGGCGTCATGTCGGTGGTCGTGTGCATGCGCACGCACCACGCGTAGTAGGCGTCGCCATCGGGCAGGCTCCACGCGCCCTCATTGCGCTGAGCCTTGGGCTGCAGCGCGGTGAAGTATTCGATGAGGGTGCGATAGGCCGGATAGACGCTGCGGTCGATCGATGCCTCGACGCCTGCCAGCAAGCGATCTCGATCCGCTTGTGAAAGCGCGTCCGGCGCGATCTTGCCGAGCTTCTCCTTGAAGCTGACGTAGAGCATCTGCTGCTTCGCTGGCGGGGCGATGAAACCCTTCATCTGCGCAAGCACTTCGTCGACGGTGAATTTCGGTGGTAGCACACCCATCGACTCACGCAGCTTGAGGCCCTCGATCACCTGAGCAAATTTAGTCGGGAACAGATCGAGGCGCGCGATGTAGGCATCGGCATCGTGGCGATTGTTGACCTGATGCGTTTCCGCCATGAAATTCGGCAGACTCGACTGCACACCGAACATCTGATTGACCGGAAAATCATGATCGCGGAAGCGATCACCTTCGACCTGCATCGACAAGAAATAATCGAGCACATCGTAAGAGAGCTGGCCGTCGCGATCGAGCGCACCGCGGTCGTAGCGATGCAGCATCTCGACATCGCCACGCGTCATCGAGGCCATTTCTGCCTCGTGGCGCGGCGAGGCATCGTCGAACTTGTCGCTATAGAAATCCGCCCAAGGCGGCAGGATGCGCATGTTGCTGAGCAGTTCCGGACTCTGCAGCGCGACCTGTCCAAACACGCGAGCGTAGAACCAATCGATCGAATACGGCTTGAAGTACCACACGTGCACGAAAAACGCACCGCCCAGCACCAGCGACAGTACGAAAAGCCTCAGCAGCCACTTCAAGACAGTACGCATCGAAATCCCCAACCCGGCAAAGCGCGCAGACTAGCGCACCGGGGCTGGAATGGCACCGGGCTGGAAGCCATGGAGCAAATGCAGGTGCAAAGAAAAAGCGGCGCGCCGCCGCTCAATCGAAGCCGATGGAACAATGCGCCCGACAATTGATCGCGCCCGGCAAATACTCCGCTTGCCGTGGACCCGGCAACCCGCGTCCGAGGAAACGGCGCGGCTATCGCACACCACAGGAAACATTCGAGGCTTCCATCCATCGTGGTGCACTTCGGAGTTGAATCCGTCATGCGCTTTGTAGCGGCCAGCGTGCACCGAGGCGATCTTCTGTCTGCTGATGATGAAGGACAGCTTCATTGCAGGTTCGGTCACTATCGATGGACTCGACCGCCGTGCGAACGTATTTGCGATCCTGCGCGCGAGCCGCAATGCAAACCTGAGCACAGTGATGTCGCCCCGCTTCGGCTTCGGCGGCACCCTCGCGAGTCTGGTCTTCGGGAAGCCCTGACCAGGGGTAATTACTTCGGCTTGCGCTTGCGGTCCGGTGGCGCAACGCTGTGCTTGGGCGACCCGGCTGGACGGCGAAGCGCTTCTTCATGACCCGTATCAGCCGCGCAATACGTGCTGTAGAGCGTTGCCATGATGGACTGCACAGGACCTTCGGGCAGCTCATACCATATCGTTTGCGCCTCGCGTCGGGTACGTACCAGGCCTTCTTCGCGCAGTTTGGCCAAGTGTTGCGACAACGCAGACTGGCTGAGTTCAGGCAGTCGCTCATTGATCTGGCCGACTGACATTTCGCCGCTCACGAGCAGGCAAAGCACGCGCAGTCGCTGCGCGTTACCCAGTGTCTTGAGCAACCTCGATGCCTCCTCTGCACGGGCGTGCATGGAGCTCAGGTCGACGTTGGCTGGGATCGGCATCGTGCAGGGTCCTCATTCGTTCCGCTCGCTCACACGCGACCGGTCGCGGCAGTCTACAACAATTTGCTAATTAAGCGTTCTCTAATGTACTATCGGTTTATATCAATGGCGGTTGACGAGTGTCAAGAACAGCGTGGCTCGTATCGCGCATCCTGAAATCCAACCCGGAGGTTCTGATATGGCAAGGATCATCGTTCTCGGTGCAGGGGTCGGCGGCATGAGTGCCGCTTACGAACTCAATGCGTCACTCGGCAGTACGCACAAGGTCACTGTTGTTGGCGACGGCGGCCAATTTTCGTTCACGCCGTCTAATCCGTGGGTCGGCATCGGATGGCGAAATCCGCAAGACGTCCAAATCGACGCCGCCAAGGCGCTGGGCCCCCACGGGATCGAATTCGTCGGTGTGCCGGCCAGCGCTGTGCATCCGAAGGACAACCGCGTGTTACTCGAAGATGGTCGCGAGCTCGACTACGACTATCTCGTCATCACCACCGGCCCTCGACTCGCGTTCGACGAGATCCCGGGACTCGGACCGCATGACGGCCACACCCAGTCGGTATGCACGACGCCTCACGCGGCGACTGCGTGGCAGGCCTATCAGGAATTTCTCAAGAACCCGGGGCCGGTGGTGATTTGCGCAGCGCAAGGCGCGAGTTGCTTCGGGCCGGCCTACGAGTTCGCGATGATCCTCGACACCGATCTGCGTCGGCGCAAGCTGCGCGACAAGGTGCCGATGACGTTCGTGACGTCGGAACCCTACATCGGCCATATGGGCTTGGGCGGGGTCGGCGATTCGAAGGGCTTGCTGGAAAAGCAGCTGCGCGAGCGCCACATCAAGTGGATAACCAACGCGCGCATCGAGAAGGTCGAAGCGGGACAGATGCAGGTCAGCGAGTTGGGCGAGCGCGGCCAGGAGCCGCAGCAGCATGCATTGCCGTTTGCCTATTCAATGGTGATTCCAGCATTCACCGGCGTGGCGGCCGTCCGCGGCGTGGAAGGCCTGGTCAATCCGCGCGGGTTCGTTCTGATCGACAAGCATCAGTGCAATCCGACCTTTCACAACATTTTCTCAGCGGGCGTGTGTGTGGCAATTCCACCGGTGGAAGTGACGCCGGTGCCGACCGGTGCGCCGAAGACTGGTTTCATGATCGAGTCGATGGTCAGCGCACTCGCGGTCAACATAAAAGCCGCTGTCGATGGCAAACCTGGCACCGCGGAGGCGACATGGAACGCGGTCTGCCTCGCCGACATGGGTGACAGCGGCGCAGCCTTCGTGGCAATCCCGCAGATCCCGCCACGCAACGTCACCTGGGCCAAGGAAGGTCGCTGGGTTCATTTGGCCAAGGTCGCCTTCGAGAAATACTTCATGCGCAAGATCCGTACCGGCAACGTCGAGCCGGTTTACGAAAAATACGTGATGAAGGCGCTCGGCATCGAACGGCTCAAATCCTGAGTTGCATATCGGGCCCACTGGCCATTCACTCCAACAACCGGGATACCGTCATGAATTCGAACGCTACCGCCTATCGTTACAGCTCGCTGTCGATCTTCATGCATTGGCTGATGCTGGCGCTGCTGATTGCGGTGTACGCGTGCATGGAGCTGCGCGGCTTCTATCCCAAGGGAAGCGACCTGCGCGAAGGTCTGAAGACATGGCACTTCATGCTGGGTTTGAGCGTATTCGCACTGGTATTCGTGCGACTGGCGATCCGGCTGGCCAATCCACCACCGGCGATGTCGTCGCAGATTCCGGCTTGGCAGCGCCACTTCGCCGGGTTAATGCATGTTGCGCTGTACGCGTTTCTTATCGTGATGCCGCTACTGGGCTGGCTTACCTTGAGCGCGGGCGGCAAGGTGATCCCGTTTTTTGGCTTGGAATTACCGGCGTTGGTCGGTCCCGACAAGGCATTTGCAGGATCGGTCAAGGATATCCACGAGACCATCGCGACGGTCGGTTACTACCTGGTCGGCGTGCACGCGGCTGCCGCGCTGTACCACCACTACTTCGTGCACGACGACACGCTGCTGCGCATGTTGCCGCGGCGCCGCAGGTTGGCTTAGCCGTTAAAGCGGCCAAGCCGAATTAATTTCCCCTCTCTCTCGGAGAATCGCATGAGCATCGAACGCACCGTCATGGCTTTCGCCGGCGCCATGATCCTGATCAGCATCTGTCTGGCGCACTTCGTGTCGCCCATGTGGCTGTGGCTGACCGCCTTCGTCGGGTTCAATTTGTTCCAGTCCGCCTTCACCGGCTTCTGCCCGCTGGCGATCATCCTTCGCAAGGTCGGCTTGAAGCCCGGCTGCGCATTTTCATCCTGAGCCACGCATTGAGGTAAGCCATGTATTACATCGTTGAATCAAAAAAATGCTTCGAACAAGCGGCTGCCGACCTCGACGCAGCCGTGAAGCGTCACCAGTTCGGCGTGTTGCACATTCATGATCTGGGCAACACATTGCGCAGCAAGGGCATCGAGTTTGCCGAAGAGTGCAAGGTGTTCGAGGTGTGCAGCCCCCGCCAGGCGGCCGCGGTGCTGGCGACCGACATGCGTCTGAACATGGCGTTGCCGTGCCGCATCTCCGTCTACACCGAAGCGGGAAAGACGCACATCGGCATGATCAAACCGGTGCCGATGCTCGGCATTCTGTCGACCGACCCCTCGCTCGCGGCGATTGCACGCGAGGTCGAGGATGCGACCGTGCGCATGATCGACGAGGCGAAGTAAGGGCCATGAATTTGCCGCGCAAATCCACGCATGCGTTGGCGGCTTCGATCGCCGTCGTCGCACTGGCAGCCTGCAGTGGCAAGACGCCGCCGCAGGCTGCGAACATGCCGCCGCCTGCGCTGGAATCGAGCACGCTGCATGCGCAGGCGCTGCCGACCGAGCAGGCGTGGGACGGCGTGGTCGAAGCGGTGAATCAGGTTGTGATCGCGGCGCAAACGAACGCGCGCGTGACCGAGCTGCCCTACGACGTCAACGACATCGTGGCAAAGGATGCGGTGCTGGTGCGCTTCAGCGACGTCGAGCAAAAATCGGCGCGCGGCGCCGCGCAGGCGCAGATCGCTGCGGCGCAGGCGGCTTACACAGAGGCGCTCGCGTCATACGATCGCTTCGCTGCTATTTATCCCAAAGGGTTCGTCGCC
>JBBRZD010000155.1:0-7533 GCA_038237055.1 Lysobacterales bacterium
CCGCAGCCCGAAAAACAGGAAAGTCGTCGATGGAACTCGCCCTCGTGCTGCTGGTGGTGCTGATCGCGCTGGTGTTCGAATACATCAATGGTTTTCACGACACCGCCAATTCGATTGCGACGGTGGTCGCGACCAGGGTGTTGAGCCCGGGCCAGGCGGTGCTACTCGCAGCGACAACCAATCTCGTGGGTGCGCTGGCCGGCACGGCGGTCGCCAAAACGATCGCGTCGGGATTGATCGACACGAACATAGTCGCGGTTACGCCGGTGGTGCTGATCTGTGCCTTGTTGGGCGCAATCATCTGGAACCTGATCACGTGGTGGTGGGGGTTGCCTTCGAGCTCATCTCACGCGCTGGTCGGCGGCCTCAGCGGTGCGGCGCTTGCCGCAGCGCACGATAACTGGAGCGCAATCATCTGGGCCCAGGGCGGTACGCACTGGTGGGGCGAGAAAGGTGTGCTGCCCAAGGTCGTGTTGCCGATGATCACGTCGCCGGTCGCCGGCTTCATCCTCGGCCTGCTGCTCATGGGCCTGCTGTTCTCGCTGATGGAATTCCTCGGTTCGCGCACGGGTCCGCTGCAAAAACTCGGTCGCACGCGTTTCGCGAACGCCTTCTTCAGCAAGGCGCAATTGGTCTCCGCGAGCGTGATGGGCTTGTCGCACGGGCTCAACGATGCGCAGAAGACTATGGGCATCATCGCGCTGGCATTGGCCGGCGCCACCGCGTCGGGATCGCTTGAACATGTACCGTCGTGGCTCAGCTTCCTGCGCATCGAGGAAGACGCAAGTCGTCAGTTCGAGATCGCGACGTGGATCAAGGTACTGTGCGCGCTGACCATGGCTGCAGGCACTGCAGTCGGTGGTTGGCGCATCATCAAGACGCTGGGTCACAAGATAGTGAAGCTTCACCCGATCAATGGTTTTGCAGCCGAGACCGCATCGGCGACGATCATCCTGACCGCATCCCACTTCGGCATTCCGGTTTCGACCACGCACAACATCTCGGCAGCGATCCTCGGCGTGGGCGTCGCAAAACGCGCGAACGCGATCCGCTGGACCATCGTCGAGCGCATGCTGTGGGCCTGGATCCTGACCTTGCCGATCACCGGCGGACTCGCCTGGACGATGGTGCGCGCCGCGCGCGCGTTCGGCTGGGTCGGTTGAAACCGGTGTAACCCGTCGATAACTAGAACGTATCGCCGCCGCTGGAAATCGCCTGTTCCATGCGATCGCCGAGCGTGCCCAGTTCATCGATCACACGATCGAGTTCCGCATCAGAAAGCAGGCCATAAGGCCGGTTCTCGCACAGGTGCAGGTAGGGCGAGCCGGCAAGATCGCTGACTGCGAGGTAGCCGGTGCGTTGCTCCCAGTTGAAGCGCAGGCAACGCAGCCCGTCCATGCCGGTGTATGGGCTGATGGGCGTCGAAATGCGCAAATACTTCGCGCCTTCTTCGTCCTCCATCTCGGCCAGATAGACACCTTGATGGCGATCATCGGCGAGGGTCACGTCGAAACTGATCAAATAAGGGTCGTTGGCGCGCAGCGTGTGGCGGCTGCCGACGTGCGAGCGGATTTGTTCAAAACTTTGCACGGCCGTTCTCCGTCGAATTGGCCTGTATGTTACCAGTCCACCGGATGCAGGTTGATCGCGCTGCAAGTTCATTCAGAGTCCATGCGCGGATCCTGGATTTCTGCCGCAGAACCTGCTCGCGGCCGACAAATCGCAGAGAATCCTGACCAGCATAGCCGATTCTTCCATTTCGACGGCTCATCTTGATGCACCGCCCGCTTGCACACCCATGACGTCTTCTGAATCGCCCGTGCCGCCCGAACATCTCGCGATCCTGCGAGCGATCAAGTCTATTCCTCGTGGTTGCGTCGCCAGTTACGGTGAAATTGCCGAGCGCGCGGGTCTCCCGCGGCGCGCGCGCCTGGTGGGTCGCGTCCTGCGGGAAACGCCGGCAGCTGTCGACTTGCCGTGGTATCGCGTGTTGCGCGCGGACGGTCGCATTGCGTTTCCGCCGGGGAGCCGCGGTTTTCGCGAGCAGGTGCGCCATCTCGCGGGCGAAGGCGTCCTGGTCAGCAAGGGTCGCGTCGATCTCGCCCGACATGGGTGGGAGCGCAATCTCGACGATTTGTTGTGGAGCCCGCCTGCGCCGACAAACGAAGACCTGCCTCGCACAAAAGCCGCCCGGCAACGCTGAGTCCTGTTGTGCTGTGCGATGAAAGTTCAGAACCGCTGCACTCGTTCAAATCCATCTCGCTCAATCGCACAATTGCGGCCTGCGTCATGGTCGCGGGCGATCAAGTGGGACTACAGTCCAGCGCGACTCGAAGTCGGGTTGGGGAGAACCGTCATGATTTCCAGGCTGCGTGGTGCCACCGCGCTTTCCACCCTGCTGGTTTTCGCGGCGTTTCTCGCGATGCTACCCATGCACGCGCGCGCGCAAAGCCACTGGCCGGACGCAAACTTCCACGACAGCTTTGATGGGGTGGCGAACGGCCCGTCGAACGACGCTGACGCCGCTCGATTCCTGGCTCAAGCAACCTTTGGTCCCACCGCAGCCGACATTGCGCACCTGCGCGTGGTCGGATACCAAGGCTGGCTCAACGAACAGTTCGCTGCGACGGCGTCGACGCAGACGCAGTACCTCGATTGGGTTTCCGCAACCAATCCCAGCGAATACCTCAGCGACGACACGCGTCTTGAAATCTGGAGCATCAATTCGGCGGGAACGGCCGATCCAAGCCGCGCCGGCTTCCCGAACAATGCGCGCACCGACCAGCTGCGCCAGCGCGTCGCCTTCGCGCTCAGCGAAATTTTGGTCGTCTCCAGCAACAGCGGTGCGTTGCGCGACCAGGCGTGGGGGCTCGCCAGCTACTACGACCTGCTTGCTGCCGACGCGTTCCTGAACTACCGCCAGGTGCTCGAAGATGTGACCAAGCATCCGGTCATGGGTATCTACCTCAGTTCGATCCAAAACCAGAAGGCCGACGACACCCAGAACATCCATCCTGACGAAAACTATGCACGCGAGGTCATGCAACTGTTCTCCGTCGGCTTGAACAAGCTGGATACGGACGGAACCCCGCTGCTTTCCGGCGGTCAGCCCATCGCCACCTACGACCAGACGACCGTTCGTGGCTTCGCGGCGGTATTCACCGGCTGGGACTGGAACAACACCGGTTGCGACCCCAACAGTTACGACTGCTGCAGCGAAGAAACGTATTTCTACTGCGGTCCAAACGATCGCCAGGACGTGCGCTGGCGCAAGCCGATGCAACCGATCGAGGCGTATCACGACAATACGACGAACAAACAGCTGCTCAATTACACCAATGTCGTGTTGGCGAACGGCGTGCTTCCGCATTCCAGCGCGCAATCGGAATTGACCAGTGCGCTCGACAACATCTTTCATCATCCCAATGTCGGTCCCTTCGTTGCGACGCGCCTGATCCAGCGTCTGGTCACGAGCAATCCGACCCCCGCTTATGTGAAACGCGTCGCCTTGGTGTTCAACAACGACGGCACCGGCGTACGCGGCAATCTAAAGGCCGTGGTCGCGGCGATCCTGCTCGATCCGGAAGCGCGCTACGGGCAGTGGCAACACGCCGATACATTCGGAAAGCTGCGCGAGCCCTTGTTGAAGGCGACGCATCTGTGGCGCGCGATGGATGGTCGCTCAAGCAGCGGGCGTGTCGGTAACCTGCGTACGTATCCAGGGATCGAGGACTTGTACGGTCAGGCGCCGATGCGCTCACCGACGGTATTCAATTTCTTCAAGCCCGATTTCCGCCAGTCCGGCGAGATAACGACGCGCGGCCTGGTCAGCCCGGAATTCCAGATCCTGAGTGACACGATGGCGGTGGAAACACCGAACAATTTCTACTATCAGATCTTCTGCTACTACACGAACGGCAATCGATGCTACGACAGCAACGATGCCGATACCCTGCAGCTCAACGAGGATGCTGACGCGGCATTGGCGGCGAGCAATCCGGCGCAACTCGTCGATGAGTACAACCTGTTGCTGATGTCCGGCCAGATGTCGCCCTTCATGCGCAGCGTATTGATCACACGCCTCAATGCGGTACAGGACGATCCCCCCGATCATCCGCTCGGTCGATCACGTGTGCAGCAGTTGCTGTATCTGATCTTCAATTCCCCCGAATATTCCATCCAGAAGTGAGGCCGCGGCCATGCATGTAAATCGTCGCGATTTCCTGCGCAAGAGCATATGCGCAGCCATGGGCGGAGTGAGCCTGTATTCGGCGCTCGGCAACCTGCGTCTGGTCGCTGCCGCGGCTAACGCGCGGCCGTACTCGTTTACCGACTACAAGGCGCTCGTCTGCGTTTTCCTTTATGGCGGCAACGACGCTTTCAACATGATCGTTCCGATCAGCGGGCAAGAGCGCACCGACTATGTGACCTCACGTGGGGGGCTTGCGCTGCCGGTGGCGGGACTGGTTCCGTTGACGCCGCCCAGTGGCGGTGGGCCGACGAACTACGGCCTGCATCCGGCAATGAAGAACATGACGGGAACCGTCGACGCCGACAATGTGGCCGGCAATGCAGGATTGGGCAGCCTATTCAGCGGCGGCAAGGCGGCGATTGTCGCCAACGTCGGCAGCCTGCTCTATCCGACCACACAGGCGCAGTACCAGAACGACACGGTTCAACTTCCGCCGCAACTGTATTCGCACGACGATCAGTCCAACCAATGGCAGACCTCGCGCGCAGACGATGCGAACGGGACGGGTTGGGGTGGTCGCATCGCCGACCTGCTGCATTCGGCCAACAGCGGTCAGGCGTCGATGAGCATCACGCTTGGCGATACCAATCGTTTCCAGCGCGGCCTGATCGTGAACCCATACGCGATGAATCCGGATGGCGTAAGCCGCATGAGCTATCACGACAACGGAGACGAATGCTGGATCGGCGGCGGTTGCGATGGATCGATCAGAACGGCCAACGCGGCCGCCTACAACGCACTGATCGCATCGGGAACGCAGACGAACGTGCTCGAGCGTGCCTATGCGGATGCGAGTCGGCATTCTATCGACAACTATCAGGTCGTCGCCGCGGCGATCGGTGACACACCGCCGACGTGGACGACGCCGTTCCAGAACACCGATCTCGGTCGTCAATTGCAGATGGTCGCGCGCTTGATCAAGGCGCGCTCGGCGCTCGGCATGCAGCGCCAGGTATTTTTCGTGTCGGCCGGCGCGTTCGACACGCACAGCACGCAATTGGTCGACCAGAACCAGAATCTGCTGGAGGTGTCGCAGGCGCTGAAGGCGTTCCACGATGCGATCAATGTGGATCTGCAGATCGCCAACAGCGTGACGACTTTCACTGCTTCCGATTTCGGTCGCTCGCTTGCGGTCAACCAAGACGGTACGGATCACGGTTGGGGCAGCCATCACTTTGTCGTCGGCGGAGCGGTTCGCGGCCAGCGTTTCTACGGCGCGATGCCGTCGCTGGCGCGATACGACGAAGGCCTGCCCTTGAATGGCAATCCCGATGACACCGGTGGCGGACAGATCATTCCGAAGATCGCCGTCGATCAGTATTCGGCGACGCTGGCCAGCTGGTTCGATGTTGCAACAGGCGACCTGCCGACCGTATTCCCCAACCTTGGTCGTTTTAGCAGTGCCAATCTCGGCTTCATGACGTGACCGTTCGCATGAGCATGCGTTCAATGGTGCGCGCCATCGCATTCGCCGCGACTGGGGTTGCAACTGTGCGCGCTGCAACCTACACGGTCACGGCAAACCTGGATATGACGTTCACGCCGGCGAGCATCACGATCTATCAGGGCGACAAGATCCGCTTCGAAAACGCGGGTGGCCTGCACAATGTGATCGCCGACGATGGCAGCTTCGCCTGTGGCTACAACTGCAACACGAATTCCGCGCCCAGCGATCGCCATTGGGTGTACACAATAGCGTTCAATCAGCCCGGGACATTCGGCTACTACTGCGAGCAGCACGGCAATCTCACCAGCGGCATGCGCGGCTCGGTCACCGTGATCGATCGCGTCTTCGTTGACGGGTTCGACACGCCTCCACCCGCTGCGCTTGCCTACGACTGAACGCGAACTGCGTCGCAGTCAGGGGTTCGACATGCCATACACTCGCCTGCGCGGCAGAGCCCGCATGCCGGCATTGTCGGCATTCCCGTCATGGTTAGGAGAGGAACTATGCGTAGCATTTGGTTGGGGACCCTTTTGTTCGTCGCCGGTGTAGCGGGTGCGGCGTCGGCAGCGGCAGGCAATGTGCAAATCAGGCTGGAAGCGACAAGCAAGAGCAGCGACGCAGGCAGCGGCAAACTGGCGTTCACCGTGTCGAACGAATCCAGTGCGCCGATGCATGTGCTGCGCTGGCAGACGCCGCTCGATGGCGTCGACTCGGACATCTTCGATGTGCAACTCAATGGCGAATCGGTGACTTACATCGGTCGACTGGTGAAGCGTCCCGCGCCGCAGGCGGCCGACTACATCGAACTGAAGCCCGGCGAAGCACGCTCGGTCGACGTCGATCTCAGCGCTTACTACGACATGCACAAGGGCGGCCAATACACCGTGCAGTACCGGCGCGATGCCGCTGCGCTGGTGCTGGAAGCGGGTATCGCTGCGCGTGCCGGCGTAGCGGGGACGCTCGCGGTCGATAGCCGTTCGACAACGCTGTGGGTAGACGGCGGCGCGAATCCGCTGGATGAGCAAATGCAGTCCATCGATGGTATCCAGGGCGTGGTCGCTGCAACCAACAGCTTCGTCAGCTGCAGCAACACGCGGCAGACCCAGCTGGCGACCGCGCGCAACTCCGCTGTGACCTATGCCACCAATGGCAAGAGCTATCTCGATGCCGGCACGCATGGCGCCCGCTACACGTGGTGGTTCGGAACGTATGTCAGCAGCCGCTACTCGACCGTCCGCACCCATTTCACGAACCTAAAGAGCGCGCTGTCGAGCCAGCCGTACACATTCGATTGCAGCTGCACCGATAGCGGCACCTACGCCTATGTCTATCCGACGCAGCCGTACCGCGTTTATCTGTGCGGCGCGTTCTGGTCGGCACCGAACACCGGTACCGACTCGCGCGCTGGCACGCTGATCCACGAATCCAGCCACTTCAACGTGATCGCCGGAACGAACGATTGGGTCTACGGGCAGAGCGGAGCCCACAGTCTGGCGGGCAGCAATCCAGCACATGCGATCGACAACGCCGACAGCCATGAATATTTCGCCGAGAACAATCCGGCGCGCAATTGAACCGATAGTCTGTTGGAAGGACAGCGGGGTTGCTTCGGCAGCCCCGTTTTTTTTTGCATGCTCCGAATGCCAGCGCCGACATATTGAAATGAGCGAGCGGAGGCCGCATCCTGCGCGCTTTGCCACGCGCCGCAGGATAGCCATGGGCTTCGATCTTCCCCCCGTCACGCGCGCTCTGTTGTTCGCAAATGTCGCCGTCTACCTGCTGCAAATGGTGCTGGGCGACCTGCAGCCTCCGTATCCGTTGACCGCTCACTTCG
>JBBRZD010000156.1:0-7518 GCA_038237055.1 Lysobacterales bacterium
CAACAGCGGCGGTCCGCCCGGCGGTCCGGCATACGCGGCATTGATCGACGATTTCCTGTCCGCGTTCAACCAGCATTTGATTGCTGCGCAGATATTGCTGCAGGCTGCGCTGCCCGGGATGAAAGCGTCCGGTTATGGCCGCATCGTCAACGTGATCTCGACCTCGGTGAAAGAGCCGATCAGGAATCTGGGCGTCTCCAACACCGTTCGCGGCGCCGTCGCAAGCTGGGCGAAGACGCTGGCTGCAGAACTCGGCTCGTTCGAAATAACGGTCAACAACGTGTTGCCCGGTTACACGCAGACGCAACGCCTCGAACAGATTCTCGCCGATCGAATAGAGACCACCGGAAAATCCAGCGCCGAGATCGAGCAAGCAATGCTCGCGACTGTGCCAGCCGGGCGCTTCGCAAAGGCCTCCGAAATCGCATCTGTGATCGCGTTTCTAACGACGCCGGCAGCCGCCTACATCAATGGCATCAACGTGCCCGTCGATGGCGGTCGCATGCAGTCGCTGTAACACGCAGCTTCAAATTCAAGCACGCCGTCAAAAGCGGATGTCCCTCGCTCTCGATCATCCGATTCAATCGACCTTTGCAGCATGATCCTGAATATCGCCGCCTACAAATTCACATCGATCGACGACCCGTCGACCCTGGCGAAGCAGCTGCGCGAATGGGCGGAGAGTGCCGAGCTGCTCGGTACGATCCTCATTGCGAGTGAAGGCATCAATCTTTTTCTCGCAGGTTCGTCAGCGTCGATCCGCGATTTCCTCATCGCACTGCGTGCAGATCTGCGCTTTGCCGACATTGCCGTCAAGGAAAGCCGCAGCGTCACGCAGCCATTCGCGCACCTGAAAGTCAAACTCAAGGATGAAATCATCTCGTTCCGGCGCGACGAATCCTCGCCACTGGCGCGGCGCGCGCCGGCCGTCGCGCCAGCCGTGCTCGCGCGCTGGATCGAACAAGGTCACGACGATGAAGGTCGGCGTCTCGTGTTGCTGGATACGCGCAATCGCGAAGAAGTCCGCTGCGGTACGTTCGCCGGTGCCGTGTCACTGCCGATCGACAAATTCACCGACTTTCCCGACGCAATTTTGCAGCATCGCGAAGCCTTGGCCGATGCGACGGTGGTCAGCTTTTGCACCGGCGGCATCCGTTGCGAGAAAGCCGCCTTGTGGATGCAGGCCAACAATCTGGGTCGCGTGTGGCAGCTCGACGGCGGCATCCTCGGTTATTTCGAGCACGTGGGCGGCACGGGCTACGACGGCCACTGCTTCGTCTTCGACGAGCGCATCGCACTCGACGCATCGCTGCAGCCGCTCGTCGACGACGACGCAGCGGCTTTCACGATTGAGACCGCCGCAATTGCCAACGGCGCGGGATGATTCCTGACTGCAGTGCGACGGATCTCGTCGCGCTGCATGGGCGCGCATGACGTCCGATCGTCAGGAGCAACCGCCGAGTTTTGCGAGGTGCATGCTGCCGGAAAGACCACGGTATGCGTGCGCAGCGTCTGTGTTGTCAAAGCGATAGTCGACCGTGACGCTGGTACAGCCGGCGAACGTCACGATCGCTTCCCCGACACGCGTGGTGTTGCTGGTCGGCGCGTTATCGAAGCTTCCGCCGATCGTTCCGTAGATGGGCACGGTGACGCTACCTCCGCTCGCGGCAGACAAATCGCCCTGCAGCGTGAACCAATGTTGCTGACTCGGATCGTCGGCAGCGCCGGCGGGATCGTAGGTGAACCATGCGCCAAACAGCGTGCCGGGGAAACCGTTTCCAGCCGGGATCACAGCGAATTCCACACCCTGTCCGGACGTTGCCGGGTCGTGCCAGGAACCACCCTGCTTCGCATCGAACCCAGCGCCGGGTGGGTTCGCGTTTCCTGCCGGTTGCGTCGCACCGCTCGCGAGCTGGCAAGGCACAGTCGAAGGCGTCAAACGCATGATGTCGATCGAACCCTGCGCACCGCCGTTGACGCCTTGGTGGAACTGGTAGCTCAACTTGCCATGATTGCAATCGAAAAATTGGATTTGTGCGGAGCCTACCGAGTGAGCCGCGACCGTGCCGGACTGAAAGATCCCGCCTTCAGTGGAATAAATCGTGAAATTGGCATCCGTGCCACCCGAGGCTGGGGAACCCTCAAGAGTGAACCACGCCAGTGCGGCGGGATCGTTGCCGCCTGACTGGGTGTAAGTGAACCAAGGAATAAAGATCAGGTGCGCCGACGCGATGTAGTCGATGAGAAATCCCTGACCGGATTCATAAGGTGCGTACCATGCGCCGGAGACTCCGGTTTGCGCGGCCGGAATCGTGACGGAATGTGCAAAAACAGAGTCGATGCCGATCACCTGTGCTGCGGAAGATGCCGAGTCGTAGCCATTGCCGAACCCGAGAACGAAGCGCAGTGTGCCGTCGGCGGAAACGCCGACTCGGCCAGGAAACACACCCTCGCAATCGGCCGCGCCGCAAGCGATGAATGTCGTCGCATTGGAACTGCCACTGGCGCGATCGACGACCTGGTATCCGATCTTGTGCGGATAGAAACTGAAAAAACCGAATTTCGTTCCGCCCGGATTAAGGACGATGCTCGACGCACCATTCGCCACTTCGATCGTCTTGCGCCAGCCGATACTGCCGGTGGCGCGGTCGATGCGCAGCAGCTGCGTGGACGTCTGCCCGACCGAAAGCGCAACGAAGATATCGCCACCGTCGGAAGACGCGCTGAACCGCAACGGGTTTGTGGTCGTACTGGCATCGGCGATCGAGGTCGTCCAGCGCACGCTGCCATTGGTCCCGAGCAGGCCAAGTACCACATGAGCGTCGGCGCTGATGCCAAGGAACTGGACCGTTCCGTCGTGGAGATATTCGGCCGCTGCGATCGTCTGGACCGAAGTGAGTGTTTGCTCGTAAAGCACGGTGCCGTCGGGACGAGCAACTTCGAGCGTGGGTGTAAGTGTCCCTTGCAGCAAGAGGTTCCCATCGGCGCCGACTCCCGTCGTTTGCGCCGTAGAACTGGTATGCGTCTGAATCGCATGGCCCGCTGCATCGATCGATGCAAGCATGACCTGCTCCGATGGGTCCGATGAGAGGTAGCTCGCCACGCTGGTCGAATCGCTGAGCACGCGGAACGCGAGCGGACTGGGAGCAGAGGACGCCGAGTGCGCCTGCAGAACCGTAGACCACATCGTGGCGCCGGTGTCTTTGGCATGGCATTGCACACGCATGTCCGGAATGCCGCCGACAGGCAGATGATTAGGATCCCAACCGCCGATATAGTAGTCAGCCCTGTCGCCGCCGATACAGATGCGGTCGGGGCCTACCGAAAGCGAAGGGATCAACCAGTAGCCATCCCACGCGCTTTTCCACATGCGTGTTCCCTGCGGCGAAATTTTCGTCAACGCATAACGCGATGCAATAGCGCCTGCGATATTGTCCTGTGGCCTGCTGAACTCATTGAGCAGCGTCTGCGTCAGCAAGTACGTCGTTCCATCCGGTTCGATAACGGAATCGAGCAGGCTCGCGTTGTAGACGACCTTGGCTACTGCGAACGGCCTTGGCAACACCTGGCCGGAGCGGTCCAGATGCAACCATTGCCCGGTGGAGGCAGCGCTGGTGGAGACTCCCGCCGCGTCGATCAAGTCCGTATTGGAATACGTCGTGAGCAGCACCGACGAATCGGGCAGAGTAGTCATCGCCGAGACCCCGACAGAGGTGGAATCAGGCCTTCCCGTGATCGTCGAGGTTGCGATGACGTTTCCATCCGGACTGAAACGGAATAGCTTCGTCACCGATGCAACCGACGACGCGGGGGAATCAGCAAGTACCAGAGCGTCACCGTTCGCTGCAACGCGCACACCCCAGTGATAGTCGAGCGAGCTGAGAAACGATCCCGGTCCATCGAGCGGAATGGCGTGTGTCCACGCCAATGTCCCGTCGTCCCCTATCCTGTCGACAGCCGCAGGACTTCCGCTCGGGCGTACGACTACATAAGACGATCCATCGGTCGCCGTGGCGAAACCACTCATGCCATCTGCCGCGCGATTGTCGTAATGCCGGGTCCAACGCAATGCGCCGGTAGGCGTCAGGCTGACCGCGATCAGGCTGGCATCGGCAATGGGTGAGTCCGCGCCAACGGCATGAATATTTCCAGCCGCGTCCAGCGCAATTTCATGCAAGCGTGAACCGGACGATGTCGACGGCGAGTCTGCCCAACGCCAGGCGACGTTTCCGTTGGAATCAAGTTTGACGATGGATGCGCTGGGCGACGCTGCGCCGTCACTGGAGCCGACCAGGTAGATCCCACCCGTTGCCCCCGCCAACACTGGCTGCGTGCCTAACGGCACGAATCGGTCCACTGAGACTGGGGCGAAGCCGCTGCCGTCGGCACTCACGCGGTACAGCTGCAACCCTTGCGCTTGCACCATCACCCAGATGACGCCATTGGCGTCGCTCGCCAGCCAATCGCAGCGGGCACCGATTGCCTGTTGCCATTGCAAAGCACCATTCGAATTGCGCTTGAAGATACTGCACGGCACCGCCTGTGGCGTTCCGAAGATGGAAAGCGGCGCCTCGACCACACCGCCGTCTGGCGTGCGAGCGATGAGCGCGTCGCCACCAGCAAGATGCGAGGGCACCACAACATCCGACGATCCATCTGCACGGAAATGCACGGTTGCATTGCCGACCGCCCAGGCCCCCGTGCCGTCCAGCACGAAGTGACCCGGGTTGAAATCGAGCAGTTCGCTGCTGTCCAGATAATCGAACGAGACCGCTTCGGCGGAAGCAAATGCGCAGGCGCAGAAACCACAAACCACCAGGCGAACGAAAATCTTGGTCAATACGCGAGTCGACATGGCACTTCCTCGATGAGCGGGGCTTATTCGAGTAACGCACTAAGGCACAAAAATGCGACAACTAGCTGGAAAGGAGGCTGAGCGCGTGCATCGCTCATGTCAACGGCAGCAACATCCGCTTCCAATTTTCCGGAACGAGCCGTTAAGCTGCGGCGATGCCCTCCTCGCTAACGCTCGCCAATTTGATCGACGGCCGACTGGTTCCTTCGACCGATGGACGCCAGCTCGAGGTATTCGAACCGGCGACCGGCGGCGTGTTTGCGCATTGCCCGGACTCCGGTTCGGCAGATATCGACGCTGCGGTCGCTGCCGCGCAGCGGGCGTTTCCTGCATGGGCGGCGACTTCCGCCGAAAGACGCGCGCAGCTGCTGTGCCGTCTCGCCGATCTCGTCGAACGCGATCTTGAGGAACTCGCCCTGCTCGAATCGCGTGACTCGGGCAAGCCTGTGAAACTCGCACGTAGCCTGGATATTCCGCGCGCCGTCGCGAATCTGCGTTTCTTCGCCGCCGCGGTCACGCAATGGGCGAGTGAATCGCACGCGACCGACGCACAGACGCTCAACTACACCTTGCGCCAGCCGCTCGGCGTGGTCGCATGCATTTCGCCCTGGAATCTGCCGCTCTATCTCTTCACCTGGAAGATCGCGCCGGCGCTCGCGACCGGCAACGCCGTCGTCGCCAAGCCGTCCGAAATCACGCCGTGCACCGCGGCGCGGCTTGGCGAACTGGCGATCGAGGCGGGTTTCCCGCCCGGCGTATTGAACATCGTGCACGGCAGCGGACCACGCGTCGGTCAGGCGTTGGTCGAACACGCACAGGTCAAGGCCATCTCGTTTACCGGCAGCACGGCTACCGGGGCCGCGATCGCGAGCGCAGCGGCGCCGAAGTTCAAGAAGCTGTCGCTGGAAATGGGCGGAAAGAATCCAGCTATCGTATTCAACGATTTCGACTGCAGCGACGCCAACCTCGACACGATCGTGCGTTCGGGTTTTGCAAACCAGGGGGAAATCTGCCTGTGTGGATCGCGTTTGCTGGTGCAGCGTTCGGTCTATGAGGACTTCCGCGAATGCTATCTCGACCGCGTGCGGAACTTGCGCGTCGGCGACCCCGAGCATGCGGACAGCGACCTTGGCGCACTGGTGTCAAAAGCACACAAAGACAAGGTAATGAGCTGCATCGAGCAAGCGCGTGCGGAAGGCGGGCGCGTGCTGTGCGGAGGCGAGTCGATCCGGATCGACGGTCGCTGTGCCGACGGCTGGTTTGTAGCACCGACAGTAATCGAAGGCCTGCCGAACAGCGCGCTGACGAACCAGCAGGAAATCTTCGGACCTGTCGTCAGCCTGATACCGTTCGAGAATGAAGAGGAAGCCATCGCGCTCGCGAATGCTACCGACTACGGACTTGCCGCTTCGCTATGGACGACCAACCTCGATCGAGCGCATCGTGTCGCTGCACGCCTCGAATCGGGCATTGTATGGATCAATTGCTGGTTGCAACGCGACCTGCGTACGCCGTTCGGCGGCGTCAAGAATTCCGGGGTCGGGCGCGAGGGCGGGATCGAGGCGCTTCGCTTCTTCACCGAGCCAAAAAATATCTGCATTCGACTGAGCTGATCGAGTAGCCTCGAAATGACCAATCTTGACGACCTGCTGCAACGAAATCACGCCTGGTCCGACGCAATGAGCGCGCAGGACCCTTCCTTCTTCAAACGCCTGTCGGAGCAGCAGGCACCAAAATATCTGTGGATCGGCTGCTCCGATTCCCGCGTGCCAGCCAACCAGATCATCGATATGGCGCCGGGGGAAGTGTTCGTGCATCGCAACGTCGCCAACGTCGTCGTGCACACCGATCTCAATGCGCTGAGCACGATCCAGTTCGCAGTCGACGTGCTCAAGGTCGCGCACATCCTGGTCGTCGGCCACTACGGCTGCGGTGGGGTACAGGCGGTGCTCGAGGAAAGGCGGTTGGGGCTGGTCGACAACTGGCTGCGCCACGTCGCTGATGTGAAGCACAAGCACGCCAAAGCGTTGGACCAGTTTTCCGACCCGCATGAACGACATGCAAGACTGTGCGAGCTCAATGTCATCGAACAGGCCGTCAATGTATGTCAAACCACCGTTGTGCAGGATGCGTGGCAACGCGGGCAGAACCTCAGTGTGCACGGATGGATCTACAGCCTGCGTGACGGGCGCGTGCGCGATCTGGGCATGCACGTGTCGAACAGCACCCATGTTGCGACGTCGGTCAGCTCGGCGCTTGAACACATCGATGGACCCGATCGAGCCTGGCATCAGCCTGACGAATCCGACCCCTCCTTCTGACGCTGACTGGACATATCCCATGCGTACGAAAGCCCTTGTCCCGCTCATTTGCGTGCTGACGTTTGCCGCGTTTTCTGCATTTGCTGCGGAAGAAGAAGTGCTGTCTCCGTACCAATGGCAACAGCAACAGAAGACCGCTTTCGACCAGTCGGAGAAAATCTACGCCGACGCCCTCAAGCGCAACGGCCTGCTCGCGCAGTACAGGGCAATGCGGGACGCGTACCGCGCGAACAAGAACCGCGCGTTCCGCATCGTGTTCGGCCAGTACATGAGCTGGTACCAGACGTTCGTCGGCGACTATCCGGCCGCACACGATTCCTATTCGATCCGCCAGCAGGCGGC
>JBBRZD010000157.1:0-7490 GCA_038237055.1 Lysobacterales bacterium
GCTGGCACTTACACGATCGGCAATCATTCGATCAAGGGTGGCTTCGACTACGCCAGCAGCGATATCTACAACCTGTTCGGTCGCACCCAGTTCGGCTCCTACCTGTTTTGGGGCCTGGACAATTTCGCGACTGGAAACTACCGCCAGTTCGACCTCTATCGTCCCGCCGCCGGTCTGAGCATCAACGACGTCGCCGCGCGCTGGAAATACCAGCAGTGGGGCGTATTCCTGCAGGATACCTGGCAGGTCAACGACGCGTTGTCGGTCCAGTACGGCGTGCGTACCGACATCCCCCAGGTCGACGATGCCCCGCGCTACAACCCGCGGTTTGAGGCCGCGTTCGGCTTCCCGAACAACTCGACCATCAACAACGCCAAGTTGTTCGAGCCACGCGTCTCGTTCAACCTCGACCTCGACGGCGAGCGCACCACGCAGCTGCGCGGTGGTTTCGGGCTGTTCCAGTCCAATCCGCCCACCGTCTGGTTGACCAATCCGTACCAGAACAACGGCCTGACGACGAGCGTCTATTCCTGCAGGCCGCAGGTGACCGGTACGAACTGTACGCAGCCGCCAGCATTCAGTCCGGATCCTTTCAATCAGGGTCTGCCGCCGGCCGGCAGCGCGCAGATGGCGGTCGATGCCATCGCGCCGGGTTTCCAGTTGCCGTCCGTGTGGAAGACCAGCCTCGCGCTCGATCGCAAGCTGCCATGGTGGGGCTTGATCGCGTCTGCCGAGTACGAGCATCTGACCACCGAAAACGCCATCTTGTACCAGAACCTCAACCTTGGTCTGCCGACCGGCACCTTGCCTGACGGTCGCAACACCTACTTCTCCAACCCCATCGGCCCACCCGGTGGCAGCAACCGCTCGCGTGCGCTCGCCAATCCGGCGTTTGCGCAAGGCGTCACCCTGTTGCGTAACACCGACAAGGGCAGCGCGGACAGCCTCACGCTGTCGTTGAAGAAGTCGTTCGACAACAACTGGTCCGGAAATATCGCGGCCACCTTCGCACGTGCGACGGAAGTGAATCCGGGCACGTCGAGCCAGGCGACCTCGAACTTCTCGAACAGCGCATGGGTTAATCCGGGCGAGGACGTCGAGTCGCCCGCGAACGGCTCGATCAAGCAACGTCTGAGCACCTCGCTCACGTGGCAGCACAGCTTTTTCGGCGACTATGCGACCGCCGTGACCGCGTTCTACGACGGCCACACCGGCAATCCGTACAGCTGGACGTTCGGCAACGACGCGAACGGCGACAGCTACAGCGGCTCGGATCTGGCCTATATCCCGCGAGTTGGCGATGTCACGATCGCGGCGTCGCCGGCGCAACAGCAGCAGTTCTTCGATTTCATCAAGGGCAACCCGTACCTGCGCGACCACCAGGGCCGCGATGCTGGCCGCAACGGCGCGAAGTCGCCGTGGGTGAACCAGGTCGACTTGAGCTTCCGCCAGGAAGTACCCGGATTCTTCCCGAGCGGCGCGAAGGGAGAGCTGCGCTTTGACATCTTCAACTTGATGAACCTGCTCAACAAGGACTGGGGCCAGCAGCAATATGTCGGCTTCCCGTACAACCGCACGCTGGCCAACTACCAGGGCGTCGGATCAGACGGGCGAATGATCTACTCCCTGCCGACCGACAGCCAAGGCAACTACCAGCCTGGCGGCCCCATCACGTACGACGCGGGCCGTGATATCAAGACCAACGTTGTTTCGCGCTGGTCGATGATGATTACTCTGCGCTATACGTTCTGATCCGCGTCATTGCTTGAAGCAAACGGTCGGCCTTGCGCCGGCCGTTTGCTTTTTATGTCCATGGATGGACGGTATGCCTGCAATGCAGGAGCAATTGCAGGCATGTCCATGGGTGGATGATGTGGGTCATCCGTCGGTTCTGCGCGGACCTGCCGGACCAGCCATCTGCAGAGCCCTTGACCACGACGCTTCGCAATGGCATTGCTAGCAGTCTTCGCCGGCGCGGCCGGCCCGAATACGCAAGAAGGATGGACGGATGGAACCCGAGTTGCTTAGTCATGCCGCGGTCACTGCGCGCATTTCACCGGTCGCGGGTCTCGACCTGCTGTCGCGCCAGGAAGTTGCGCGTTTGCGCGATGCCGGAACTGGCAGCAGCGGCTTGCATGAATTGTTGCGTCGCTGCGCGCTTGCGGTGCTGACCCAAGGTGGAGCGAGCGATGACGCGCGCGCCTTGCTCGATCGCTATCCGGATTTCGATATCCAGATCCTGCAGCAGGATCGGGGTGTCAAGTTGGAATTGACGAATGCGCCTGCCGACGCCTTTGTCGACGGCCACATGATCCGCGGCGTCAATGAACTGTTGTTCGCGGTCGTGCGTGACATCGTCTATGTCACCAACCAGATCGCCGCTGGCCTGTTCGATTTCTCCGATTCGTCGGGCATTACCAATGCGGTATTCGAGATCCTGCGCAATGCGCGCGTATTGCGCCCGAATGTCGATCCCAACATGGTGGTCTGTTGGGGAGGTCATTCAATCGGGCGCGAGGAGTATCTGTACACCAAGCGCGTCGGCTATGAGCTCGGTCTGCGCGCGTTCGATATCTGCACCGGTTGCGGGCCTGGCGCGATGAAAGGCCCGATGAAGGGCGCGACCATCGCGCACGCGAAACAGCGTCGTCGCACTAATCGCTACATCGGTATCACCGAGCCGGGCATCATCGCGGCCGAATCGCCGAACCCGATCGTCAATAATCTGGTGATCATGCCCGACATCGAGAAACGCCTGGAGGCGTTTGTCCGTATCGGTCACGCGATCATCGTGTTTCCTGGCGGCGTCGGTACGGCGGAGGAAATCCTTTATCTGCTTGGCATCCTGCTGCATCCCGACAATGCGAACAGCCCGTTTCCGCTGATCTTCACGGGTCCGCGCGAGTCTGCTGCGTATTTCGAGCAGATAGACCGTTTCCTGCGCCTTGCGCTTGGCGACGATGTCGCACGGCACTACAAGATCATTGTCGACAATCCTCGCGAAGTCGCGCGTCAGATCCGCAAGGGCATCGAGAGCGTGCGAATCAACCGGCTCGACACCCAGGATGCGTTCTATTTCAACTGGGCGTTGCACATCGAGCGCGAACTGCAAGAGCCGTTCCGGCCGACGCACGCGGCGATGGCTGCCTTGAACCTGCACCGCGATCAGCCGCCGCATCAGCTCGCCGCCGCGTTGCGCCGCGCTTTTTCCGGCATCGTCGCCGGCAACGTGAAGGAAGAGGGCATGCGCGCGATCGAAAAGGACGGGCCGTTCGAGATCGACGGTGATCGCGACATCATGCAGGCGTTGGACGCGCTGCTGGCGAGCTTCGTTGCACAGCACCGCATGAAACTACCCGGCGCACGTTACGTGCCGTGTTATCGCATCCACTCGGCGGCCTGAACGCAAAGCCGCTTTCCTTGCAGCGCGGAAGGGGAGCGGCGCCATGCTGCCGCATCAGCCGCGCTGCTTCGCCGCCATCTGTCAGCGTTCAGTTTTCGCCTCAATTGAGGAGGCGCACCTTGTCCTTGTAGCTGCGTGACAGTTTCAGCTGCTGCCCCGAGTCGAGGATCAGGAAATACTCACCATTGAGATGCGAGCGCAGTTCCTTCACGCGGCTGACGTTGACGATGGTCGAGCGATGAATGCGCTGGAAGCGGCGTGGATCCAGGCGACCCTCCAGTTCCCGCATCGTCGCGCGCAGCACATGCGTGTCGCCTGATGTGTGCACGCACATGTAGTCGCCGGCTGCGTCGATCCAAAGGATGTCGTTGATCGGCACACGCAGGATGCGTCCGGCATCCTTGATCGACAGTCGCTCATCGTTGGAGTGCGTGACGCCTTCGGCGTCGACGAGGGCTTCGTCGAGGGTGAGGTCGGGTCGCCCGGAGACGTTGCTCAGCAAACGTAGCAGCTGCGCGCAATGCTCGTCGGACTCGCGCGAGACGACGCCGCGACGTGCGCGATCAACTGCGGCATCGAGGCGCGCGTCGTCGATCGGTTTCAGCAGGTAGTCCAGCGCATTCGCATCGAACGCTTGCATTGCATACTCGTCATAGGCCGTAACGAAGATGGTCAAGGGCAACTGCGGCTTTGGTACGGCACGCAGCAGTTCGAACCCATCGATGCCGGGCATCTGCACATCGAGGAACATCAACGCGGGCTGGTGCTCGGAAATCGCAAAGAATGCTTCGCGGCCATTGGCGGCCTCGCCGATGATTTCTATGTCCGCATGACGTGCCAGACGCAGCGCAAGGCCTCGTCGTGCGAGCGGTTCGTCGTCGACAATCAGCGTGCGGATACGCATGCGACGGACTCCTCGGCCACGGGATGTTCGAATGGGAACTGCAGGCGGACTTCGGTGCCTTGCGGATGCAGGTTGCGGATCACAAATCGGTGCTGCTCGCCGTACAGCACACGCAGTCGTTCGCGCGTGTTGGTGAGGCCGACGCCGTGGCCGCCACCTTTCGCCGGCAGGTAATCGAGGCTGCCAGGGCCGTCGTCGCGCAGGACAATGTCGAGCATGTCGCCATCAATGTGCGCGACGATTTCGATGCGTCCGCCCTCCTCACGCCGTGACACGGCGTACTTGACTGCGTTCTCTATCAATGGCTGCAGGATAAGACTGGGAACAAGTGCCGTGCCAGCCGGAGGCGTCACGAGAATGCCGACCTTGAGGCGCTCTGCGAAGCGCAGTTGCTCGATCGTCAGGTAACGCTTGACCGCCCCGATCTCTTGATCGAGCGTGACTTTTTGCTGCGGGTCGTTGTCCAGCGAATAGCGCAGGAAGCCGGACAAGGCGCCCACCATGCCATTCGCCTGTTCGCGGCGGCCGTCTAGGATCAGCGTGGAGATCGCGTTCAATGTATTGAACAGGAAATGCGGATTGAGCTGGTAGCGCAGCATACGCAATTGCGCCTGATGCGCCATCGCTGTTGCCTGCAACGCGGTTTCCTTTTCCTGCTGCAGTTGGCGAGCTAACTTTATGCCCACATACGCGCCCGTCCACGCAGCCAGAATGTAGACCGCGCCGGCAAAATACGACAGATAGCCCAACGCGCTCGGTGGCGGCTTGCAATCGGTGCATACCGAGGACACCGCAATTGTCCAGGCATAGGCGTAGGCCAGCGATGTCGCGGTCAACACGCCGCCCCCCAGCCAAAGTCGCGCGCGCAGTGACCAGTTCCAGCTGTACTTCAGCGCATGACGGATGAATACCGTCAAGGCGAGGCCGCAAAGCGCATCGAATACCGCAAGTCGGTAGTAGTCGAGCGGTCGGCCGTAGCCAACGCCCGCGAGAAAGGTCTCGACGCCGTAGCCGAACCAGCCGCCAATTTGCAGCATCCAGAATTGACGGTTGCGGGTGATCATCGGCGGCAGGCGATTGCGGGCAGGCAAAAAGGCATCGTCCGATGGTAAATCGTTTCGGAGCGTTTTCGGGGCAGATCGCCGCGCGGCGGCCACGATTCATCCCGGTCGAAGGCATATGGCAGGCGTATGCGCCGAAATTCGTGGCCGATGTCGCAATGGGACACGATTCAACGTTTTACGTGAGTGCCCCGATGGATCGGCTCTTCAGGAGAACTCAATGCCGCTTTTTGCCTATTTCACCGAACAGGAATCCAGAGCCTGGATCGACGCGATCATTGCGATCGTGCGCATGCCGCCGCCGCAGCGTTGCTGGGTGGGCTGACAGGCAACCCTTAAGTCTCGGCGGGTTTTCGGCCGCCGACGGCTGGCGGGAAACAAAAAAGCCTGCATCGCTGCAGGCTTTTTTGCGTAACTGGCGCCCGAAGTTGGACTCGAACCAACGACCCCCTGATTAACAGTCAAGTGCTCTAACCAGCTGAGCTATTCGGGCGAGCCGCGTATTGTCTTTTCACGGATCGAGAACGTCAAGTCTTAGCCGGAGGCGAGGATGCACGCGGCGGCGCCGGCCGGCGTGGCAGGTCCTCGGCGGACACGGCCGGCCTGATTGACGCTCAGCGTCGCCGCATCAGCCGCGCCGGCGGTGCGGTCGCATATCGTCAGCGTGACATTCGTGCCGGATGCGCTTCCGTCGGCTTGATAGTCGACATGAAGTCGGCCGACGGTGCTCAGGATGGCGACGCCGGCGGCTTGTGCCTGAGCGGTCGCCAGCACAGGCTCGTCCGCCGAGTGCAAGCCATTGTGATCGGCATCCGCGAAAACAATCCAGCCGTGCTGCCACTCGGTGCTGCGAATGCACTGCTGCTGGTCGACACTGGGGCAGACCACGACATGGGCATTGCGGTTGACGGCAGACATCCGCGCTAAATTCAACGCCGTATCCAGTTCGGCGCGTGCGACTTGTCCCTGCGTTCGGCCGATCAGTTTGGCGTAGCTGGGTGCGGCGACCGCAAGCAGGGTAGCGAGTATTGCGATGCAGATCAGCAGTTCGATCAAGGTGAATCCGAAGGCGCGCAAGGCTTTGGGTTGCATGGCGTAAATCCGTTTGAAGACGTAGCCATGTTAGAAATAGACGCCGCTACCGACGATGGCAGCGTTTCATCGCCGTTTGTAGGAATTTCCCTATTTCCAATGCGCGACTGCGACTGATTCCGTCGAGGCGCGCAAGCGCCCGCGCTTATACTCCACGACGTTTTTCATGAATCCGCCCATGAGCGATCGCTTTCAACTGGTTTCCCCCTTTCAGCCCTCCGGCGATCAGCCGGCGGCGATCACGCGCCTGACGCAAGGCTTCGAGGCAGGAATTGCGCAGCAGACCTTGCTCGGCGTCACCGGCTCGGGCAAGACGTTCACGATCGCGAACGTGATCCAGAACATCCAGAAGCCGACCATCGTGATGGCGCCGAACAAGACGCTGGCCGCGCAGCTCTATGGGGAGTTCAAGGAGTTCTTCCCGCACAACGCGGTCGAATATTTCGTCAGCTACTACGACTACTACCAGCCCGAGGCATATATCCCCGGCAGCGACACCTATATCGAGAAAGACGCGTCGATCAACGAGCACATCGAGCAGATGCGGCTGGCGGCGACCAAGGCACTGTTGTCGCGTTCCGATTCGCTGATAGTGGCCACGGTTTCCGCGATCTACGGACTAGGCGATCCGCAGGATTACCTGTCGATGCGCTTGATCCTGTCGCGCGGTGAGCACACCGACCAGCGCGAACTGATCCGGCACCTGACCGAGTTGCAGTACACGCGCGGCGATTACGAATTGCGTCGAGGTAGCTACCGCGTGCGCGGCGAGATCATCGACGTGTTTCCTGCGGAATCGGAAACCGAGGCGCTGCGCATCGAGTTGTTCGATGGCGACGTCGAGAGCCTGTCGATCTTTGATCCCTTGACCGGCGAGACGATCCGCAAGGTTCCGCGCTTCACGATTTATCCGAAAACGCACTATGCAACGACGCGCCAGGCGGTGCTCAACGCGATCGAGACGGTCAAGGTCGAGCTCAAGGATCGCCTCGAATATCTGTACAAGGCGAACAAGCTGGTCGAGGCGCAA
>JBBRZD010000158.1:0-7447 GCA_038237055.1 Lysobacterales bacterium
AATACGATGTCGTGAAACGAGTCGACGAGGTTCGTGCAGCGCGCGATGAGCACCTCCACCAGAGGGCCGCCGCGTCCGATTGGACGCGCACTCGCCAGCGCGATCATCGCGCCGAGGACCATCCCGATCAGCAGGTGCACGACGACGCGAGCTGCTGCGGCGCCGGCGAGTTGCAATTGAGACGCGTGCAGGCGCAGCCAATCGACGGCGGCGCTGCGAAAATCCTCGATGCTGTCCGGCAGATGATCGACGATGACCTGCGGCATCTGCGCGCGTGCGCGGTCGATCAGCGGCATCGCCTTCTCGAACACGAGCCCTGGGTTGCCAAGCTCGCTGCGCAGGAATGAAATCACTCCGATGATCGCGAACGTGAGCAAGCCGACCACGACAATACTGAGCAAGGCGACGATCAGGCCGTGCGCACGCGCGCCCGGCAGATGGCGTTGCAACAGCGGCGCGAGTGCATTGATCAGGGTGTAAACGAGCAGCCCGGCGAGTAGCGCGGGCAGCAGGTGCAATTTCAGGATCAACAGCAACGCCAGTGCCGTCATCACATAGGTGGCTGTCTGCAGGCGTGATCCGTTCGGCTGGTCCATCGGCGACTCATGGTTGGAAAAACGGCGCAAACTTTGCCGCGGCGAGCAAAGCGATCGCATGTCATACACTAACCCGATCCTGTGGACCTATGCGCTTATTTGGCGCTTTCAAGCTTGGAGTCCGGATGAAAAATCCTTCTGTCCCTTCCCTCATGCTCACGGTTGCGTTGTTGGCCGGCTGTGCCGTAGCCGTGAAAAAAGATCCACCAGCGGACCACGCATCCTCGACGGTGTTGGCGGGACCTGCCGCGAACGACAACTTGAACGCGGTCGCGTGGACGCAGACAGCGATCGAGCATGACCTGATCTATCGGGAGGTCTATCGCGCGGCTGGGGCCAAGCTGCTCGAAGCGCTCAAGGACCGGCATTGGGATGCGTTGCCGCACAACGAGCGCAAGAACACGCTCAAGCACCTCAAGCCCGCCGTCATTCTCGACATTGACGAGACCGTGCTGGACAACTCGCCGTATCAGGCGCGTCTGGTCCAAAGCGGCAATGACTTCAACGAGTTCAGCTGGTCGGAATGGTGTCGCGAAAAGGCCGCGAAACCGCTGGCGGGCGCGCTCGAATTTGCCCAGCTCGCGGTGAAGCACGGCGTGAGCGTGTATTACCTTTCCAATCGTGCGCAGGACCTCAACGAAGTCACGCTCGACAACCTGCGTGCGGATGGATTTCCAGTCGCCAAGGGCGAGCAGGTGTTTCTCGGCCTCGGCACTGTCGTGGAGGGTTGCGAGCAAACGGGGACCGAAAAGGGCTGTCGCCGCGAATTGATTGGACGTACCCACCGTGTGTTGTTGCAGGTGGGTGATCAGATCGGCGATTTTGTCGATGTCCTTGCCAACACGCCGGAAGGCCGACGTGCGGCGATCGCGCCGTATGAAAGCTGGATCGGCGCGCGCTGGTTTGTTCTGCCCAATCCGACCTACGGTTCGTGGGAGCCCGCATTGTTCAACAACGAATGGGCGCGTCCGGCCGCGGAGAGGCGCGAGGCCAAACTAAAGGCGATGCGCAAATGAGCGATATAAAACGTAATAAAATCAATGATATACATAACTATACGTAAAGTGTTGCATTAAGTAGAATCGCGTCGTATATTTGGTCCCGAAGTGCAGTCGGCACACGTCGCACAGGCCTGATCAAACAAGATAAGCCGCCAGCGTCAGACAACGACGTCCAGATTTCCCCCCTCCGGCTAGCGCCGGATTGACCCAGACAGCTCGCTGCCTGGGTTTTCTTTTTGACGGCCATGGATGGCCGAAATGCCGGAAATGCAGGAGCATTTTCCGGTGACGGCCATGGATGGGTATGCTGGCCGCTGTTGCTCCCGACGCCAGCGAGCACTTCCCACCCCCGATGGCCGGTCCGCTGGCGCTCCCGGCACCGCGAACACTCCCCACATTCCTGTGGGTCGCAATGCAGGAGCAATTACCAGCGATCCTTGCAGCGTGCACCGGCCATTCGGACCAGTGGCCCACTCCACTGGCGCCCTGTTAAAGTGCGCGACTTTCCTACCGATCAAGGATTCCACCATGTTCAAGTCCATCCTACGCGTGGCGCTCGCTGCGTCCTTGGTCGCCGGGCTTGCTGCCTGCAACAAGGAGCCGGCCGGAGCACCCGGAGCACTCGTCGCGCCACCGTTGGCTGCTACGCCGGATGCTGCGATTCATCGCTCCGTCGATTTGCTCAAGGCCGGCGATATTGCAGGCCTGATGCAGAACTCCCTGCCGCCGGCCGAGTACGCGAAGGCGAAAGCGGACTGGATGAAGGACAGCAAGGACAAGCCGATCACCGACGAAGATCGCGCGAAGTTTGCCGAAACGATGGGCAAGCTGACGGCGCCGGATGCGGAGCAGAAGCTCTACGCAGAAATCGAGCCGCAACTGAAGGCATTCGATGCGCAGTACCAGACGCAGATCCCGATGTATGTCGCAATGGGTTCGAGCTGGTTGCAGGGCATGGTGCAGCAGAACAAGGACATGTCCGACGCGGAGAAGACCCAGGCGATCGCAGCGATCAATGCGCTAGGCAGCTGGGTGCAGAAGACCCACTTCACCGACCCGGCGGCAATCCAGAAGGTGCTCGCTATCGCCAGCAAGACGGCGCGCGACATCAACCTCAAGACACTCGACGAAGCGCGTGCGCTCGACTTCGATCAGTCGATGGCGAAGGGGCGCATTGCTTTCCTGGGCGTCAAGGACGCCCTCAGCGTGTACGGCTTCCCGCTCGACCAGACGCTTGATTCGATCAAGACCGAAGTCGTTTCAAACGATGGCAAGACAGCCAAGGTCAAGGTCGCCTACAGCCTGTTCGACGCGCCGCTGAGCGCCGAGACCGAGATGGTCAACCTCGACGGCCGCTGGTACGGCAAGCAGGCAATCGAGAAGCTCAAGGAGAAGACCGCTGCTGAAACGGCAGCCGCGGCGCCAGCTTCCGAACCCGCGTCGGCTCCAGCGCCGGCACCGGCCGAACAGCACTGAATTTGATCCGGCAGCGCGCGGCTGGCATGGGCAAGCTGCGCGCTGCGCATTAAAATTCAGGGCATGAACGACACTGCACCGGCGCCGCGTCCGACGACTGCCGCGCAAGCCCCGGCCTGGCTCAACGCGTTTGGCGCAATGCTGCGCCCTTGGTTGCGTATTCACCTTACGCCCGTTGATGCGCTGTCATTGCTACCCGATGACCCGCGCCCGACCATTTATGTGGTCGAACGCTACGGTCTTTCCGATACCCTGATTCTCGAGCAGGCTTGCGTCGAAGCGGGCCTGCCCTCGCCCTATGCCGCCGCTGATCGCTTGCCGATCAAGCGCAGCCGCGCTGTCGTCGCGTTGTCACGCAGGCCGCGCGTGTTCGGTCGACAGCCGCATCCGACGCGTTCGCAAACGCTGAGTTTGCTCGCCGACATCGTGCGTGCCGACCCGGAAAAAGACGTCCGTCTGGTGCCGGTATCGATCTTCGTCGGCCGCGCGCCCGACCGCGAATCGGGATGGTTCAGCGTGCTGTTCTCGGAGAACTGGGTCGTCGTCGGCCGTTTCAGTCGCCTGCTCGCGCTCGCGTTGAACGGGCGCGACACGCACGTGCAGTTCGCAGCGCCGGTGTCCTTGCGTGAAGTCATTGCCGACCAGGCAGAACCGGAGCGCGGCGTACGCAAGCTGCAGCGAATTCTGCGAGCGCATTTCCGGCGCATCCGCTCGACTGTGATCGGGCCGGATCTTTCGCATCGACGCACGCTGATCGGTGGCGTGATCAATGCCGCGCCGGTGCAGAATGCGATCAATGCGAATGCCAGCAAGGAAGGCGTTGATCGCGACAAGTCGGTCGCCAAGGCGCGCGCTTACGCTTGGGAAATTGCCGCCGACCAATCGCCGCTGGTGGTGCGCTCGGTCTCGTTCATGCTCACCGGCCTGTGGGACAAGATTTACAACGGCGTGCGCATGCATCATTTCGACAAATTGCGTGCGATTGCGCCGGGGCACGAAATTATTTACGTACCTTGCCATCGCAGCACCATCGATGACCTGGTGTTGCCGTATCTGCTCTATCGCAATGGTTTGCCTGCCCCGCATATCGCGGCGGGTGTGAATTTGAATCTTCCGGTACTCGGTTCGCTGCTGCGCCGTGGCGGCGCTTTTTTTCTACGCCGCAGTTTCAGTGATTCCCTGTACTCGACCGTATTTCGCGAATACCTGAGCCAGTTGTTTGCGCGTGGCGTATCACTCGAATACTTTATCGAAGGCGGCCGTTCGCGCACGGGGCGCACACTCAGCGCCCACGGTGGATTGCTGTCGATGACGCTGCGCAGTTTTATACGCGATTCGCATCGTCCGGTCGTGTTCCAACCGGTGTACATCGGCTACGAAAAAATTATCGAAGGCGATTCCTATATCGGCGAACTCTCCGGCAAGCCGAAGCAGAAGGAGTCGTGGATCCGCCTGCTGCGTGGTCTTGGCGCGCTGCGCCAGAATTACGGTTCTGTCGCCGTGAATTTCGGTGAACCATTGTTCCTGACCTCGTTGCTGGACGAGGTTGCGCCGGAGTGGCGCGACGCAACCCAGGACCCGGACATCAAACCTGCATGGCTCAGGGGTGCGGTCGATACGCTTTCCGAACGCATCCTGGTCAATATCAACCGGGCTGCTGACGTCAACCCAATCAATCTGCTCGCGGTCGCACTGCTGGCAACGCCCAAGCATGCGATGGCTGAAGCTGACCTCGTTGCGCAGCTCGATCTGTGCAAGACCTTGCTGACCGCGCTGCCGTACTCCGATCGCGTCACGATCACGCCGCTGTCGCCGGTCGAGATCATTGCGTACGGCGAAAAGATGCAGTGGATCCATCGAGTCGCGCATCCTCTTGGCGACGTTCTCACCGTCGATGAAAAACAGGGCGTCCTGCTCAGCTACTTCCGCAACAACGTGCTGCATCTGTTCGCGACCGCGGCGTGGGTCGCGTGCTGCTTCCTCAACAACCGCCGTCTTGCGCGCGCGTCGATCCAGCGGCTGGGTCGTCTCGTTTATCCGTTCGTGCAGGCGGAACTGTTTCTTCCGTGGAGCGAGGATGAATTCTCCGGGCGCATCCAGGAAATGCTGGATTTCTTCATTGAGCAAGGCCTGCTCCACGCTGATGCCGACGGCCGCATCATGGAGCGCGGCCCCGGCCAAAGCGATCCGGCGTTCCGCTTGCGTGCGCTCGCGCACAACCTGCTGCCGGCAATCGAACGCTATTACATTGGTCTCGCGCTACTGGTGAAGAATGGCCCGCACACGCTGTCGTCAGGCGAACTCGAGAATCTGTGTTTCCTGACGGCACAACGCCTGTCCCTGCTGCACGAGCTCAATGCGCCGGAATTCTTCGACAAGTCGCTATTCCGCGGCTTCATCCAGAAATTACGCGAACGTCGCGTGATCCGCGTGGACGAGAATGGCAAGCTCGACTTCAGCGAAGAATTGGAGATCGTCGCCAAGGACGCACGCGTGATCCTGAGTCGCGAAATCCGCCATGGCATCCTGAAGCTGACACCGGAGAAGCAGGCACAGTTGAGTCGCCAATCCTCCGATACGGACAGCGCCTCTTAAGCGTCCAGGTCCGGAATCAGCTTGTTCTCGAGATACGCGATCATGTCCTTGAGGCGCAGCTTGCGTTTCTTCATGCGCTTCAGCAGAAGTTCGTCACACCCGGGGCCCATGGGCAGACGCGCGATAGCCACATCAAGGTCGCGATGCTCGATGCGCAGTTCGGTCAGTTTTCGCACGATCTCAGCGGGGTTTTCGTTGATCATGGGCGCGCTCGCGATCCCCCAATTGTAATCCCACGATCTGGCAACGGAAGGATTGCGGGAGCGATTTCAGCCGCGGCTGTGTTGTGAGCACCATCCCCACCCAACCCTCCCCTTGACGGGGAAGGCTAAAGCGTCGCGGGCGAAGCGTCTGCCAATTTCGCTCAGCAGTTGCGTGCAGCTGCAGCGACTTTCTCGGCAGTGAAGCCGAAGAACTCGAACAGCGTGCCACCCGGTGCCGATTCGCCGAAGCGGTCGATGCCGATAACGGTGCCGTTGCCGCGGACGTATTTCCACCACAGCGCAGTAACCCCGGCTTCAATCGCGATCTTCGCGACATTGACCGGCAGCACCGACGCGCGATAGGCGTCGTCCTGGCGATCGAAGGTCTCGGTCGAGGGCATCGACACCACGCGCGTCGCAATGCCTTCGGCGACGAGTATCTTTTGAGCCGCGAGTGCGAGGCCGACTTCGGAGCCAGTCGCGATCAGGATGCGCTGGGGCGCCCCGCCTTCGGCTTCGGACAATACGTAGCCACCGCGTTCGATCGCCGCGATCTGCGCGTCGCTGCGTGACACGAAGGGCAGATTCTGACGCGACAGAATCAACGCAGTCGGTGCCTTGCGTCGTTCCAGCGCAAGCTTCCATGCGAGCGCACTCTCGACGGTGTCGCATGGACGCCAGACGTCAAGATTCGGAATCAGGCGCAGGCTCGATACGTGTTCGATCGACTGATGCGTCGGGCCGTCTTCGCCGAGGCCGATCGAGTCGTGCGTGAATACGTGGATCACGCGCAGGTTCATCAGCGCGGCCATGCGGATCGCGTTGCGGCTGTAATCGCTGAACGTCAGGAAGGTGCCGCCGAATGGAATGTAGCCGCCATGCAGGGCGACGCCATTCATGATCGCGGCCATGCCGAACTCACGTACACCGTAGCTGATGTGGCGGCCGGTGCCTGCGCCCTGGAGCAGGGGCGCGTTTTTCCACAAGGTGAGGTTCGAATGCGTCAGGTCAGCCGATCCGCCGAGCATCTCGGGCACGGCGGGCGCGAATGCTTCGATCGCGAGCTGGCTAGCCTTGCGCGAAGCGACGGTCTCGGCCTTCTCCTTCGCATCGGCGACGAGCTTTGCTGCGACCGCCTCGAAATCCGCGGGCAGATCCCCGGCGAGGCGGCGAGCAAATTCCTGTGCAAGACCGGCATGAGCGGATGCATACGCCGAATGGCGCGTGTTCCACTCGGCCTCGAAAGCGGCACCGGAGGTCCGCGCATCCCAGCCTGCGTAGATGTCGGCCGGGATCTCGAACGGCGCATACGGCCAGTGCAGCGCGTTGCGCGTTGCCGCCAGCTCGTCGGCACCGAGCGCTTCGCCGTGCGCTTTCGCGGTGCCCGCGCGCGTGGGTGCGCCCTTGCCGATCACGGTGCGGCACAAGATGAAACTCGGTTGACTCGTATTTGCTTTCGCTTCGGTGATCGCACGATCGACCGCGTCGACATCATGTCCGTCGATGGGGCCGATCACCTGCCAACCATATGCGCGGAAACGCGCCGCGCTGTCGTCGGTGAACCAGCCCTGCACCT
>JBBRZD010000159.1:0-7434 GCA_038237055.1 Lysobacterales bacterium
AATTCGGTCGCGTCCAGTGGCCGGCTCACCAGATAGCCTTGGGCGACGTCGCAACCCATCGCGCACAGCGCCGCATGTTGCGCTTGCGTTTCGACGCCCTCAGCGACGACGACGAGGTCAAGGTGGTGGGCGATTGCGATCATCGCCTCGACGAAGCCATCGCGCGAACCCGGCTGCAGGCCTTCGATAAACGCGCGATCGATCTTGAATTCGCGCACCGGAAGTTTCTTCAGGCTCGCCAGCGAGGTATAGCCCGAGCCGAAGTCGTCCAGCGAAAAATGGAAACCAAGTGCATCGAGTGCGCCTATCTTTGCGGCAATGTCATCGAGATCGTGCAGGTACATGTTCTCGGTGATCTCGAGCGTGATCTGCTCGGGATTTGCCTTCGTCGAGCGCACGGTCTCCAGCAAGGTGCTGACGAAATCTTCGGCGAACAACTGCCAGGGGCTTATGTTCACGGACAGCCTGGCATGCGCGACCGGCGAGGGCCAACCGCTGCGTTCGTTGCATGCGAGGCGCAGAACCTCGCGCCCGATGGCGTGGATCAGTCCACTTTCCTCCGCGACCCGGATGAACTCCGCCGGCCCGATCATCCCGCGCAGCGGATGTCGCCAGCGCAGCAGCGCTTCGGCACCGACGAAGCGTCCGCCCATGTCGACCTGTGGCTGATAGTGAAGTTCGAATTCATTTCGCTTGAGCGCGAGGCGCAGATCCGACTCAAGACTGTGGCGCCGATCGGTATCTGCCTGCATGACGCTTTCGAACACGATGGCAGTGTTGCGGCCGGAGGCTTTCGCGCGATGCAGCGCCACATCGACTTGGCGCAGTACGTCGGATGCGGCACCGCTCGCGCTGGAGAACAGCGCAATGCCCGCGCTCGCCCCTACGACGAGCTCGTGATCGCCGAGGCGCAGCGGTGCAACGATGCACGCCATGATGCGCAGCACGAGTTGCCTGACGTTCTCCTCGACGGATGCATTCAAACCGTCGATCGAATGCAGCAGCAGCGCAAATTCGTCGCCGCCGAAGTGCGCGATATGCGTGTCCGCAGGAGCGGCTGCGACCAGACGCGCCGCGACGCTGCGCAGGACCTCATCGCCGACCGCATGACCAAGCGCATCATTGATGGCCTTGAAGTGGTCGATATCCAGCAGGACCAGTGCGCCCTGGTCGGTTGCGTGGGCCTCAAGCGTTGCTTGCAGGTCGTCATGCAGTCGGTGCCGGTTGGGTAGTCCGGTCAGGCGATCATGATAGGCGAGGCGGCGAAGGTCCTCTTCCACACTTTGGCGGCGATCGGTCTCGACGCGCAGGCTGATCAGGCTTGCGCCGAGTGCCTTGGTCTGACCGCGCAATTGTCGACGCAATACGTCGCTCATGATCAGAGCGAGCGCGAGGAAGGCCAATACCTCGAACGTCACCGCCCGCTCACCGGAGCGGTAAACCCACTGGGCGTGCTCGGAGGCAACGAATTGAATCGCAAGATACAGCGCGAGTGGCCACATGCGCTGATATTTCCCGCGCCACCAAAGCGCAACACAACACCCGAGCGCCCAGACAAAGCAAAGGCCAACAGCAACGTAATACGCCGGTGCAACGTGTGACTCGACGCCGTCGAAGTGGCTCACACGCTCTCCCCAAGGCAGCAGCAGAGGCGCAGTGGCGCTGATGGCGGAATAGAGGGCGCTGGTGGGCGAAAACAGATTGATGATGAAGAACGGGCCGAATGCAACGGCGGCGCACACAAACCAGCGACGCCAATGCGCGAGACCCGCGTACAGGCCGATGAAGCCGATGGCGGCCGGATAAATGCAGCAGGAAAACGCGATCTGTGCGCGCACCACTGTGCTGGCCGTAGCTGCAGACTGGGTGCGGAACAGGGCTGCAGTCAGCAACAGATAGCCGGCTAGAAGCAGGCACAGACAGCCGAATGCCAGATAGACGCTGTCCTTGACGCGGCTGGCACCCACCAGCACGAACTGTATTCCCGCGAACAGGCACATGCCGCAAGCGATCCACAGTGCGGGCACGTACAGCGGCATCGGATCAGATTCCGTTGGCCGATACAGCGTGGAACAACGATGCGGGGCTCTTCGTGAATGCGATCGGCAAGCACTGCATAAGTTGGATCTCCCCATCCAGTCAATCGCGCGGCAAACACGATCCGGCAGCGGAAGAATGGCACGGTGCAGCCAGACAGGCTAGTGCGATTCGATCGTAGTGCGGACGAATGCGATGACGCCCGCAACGATGAACGCCCAAGTTCGGGAAGACTTCAAACTCTGCGGTTCCCTAGGCTGCAAGGTGCCTTGTCTACCGCCCTCACCGCGTCTTCCGTCTTGGGTATGAAGCCGTTGCGCGAGCCGTAACTTACGACAGATAGTTCGGGCAGGGATGGCCTTTCAGCTTGCAGGTAGGTACAACCTGCTTTCAACTTGAAAACGAGGCGCTTTCCGATGCTCGCGATCCGCAATCTGTCCAAGACCTATAGCAACGGCGTGCAGGCACTCAAGGGCGTCAACTTGGATATCCCGACCGGGATGTTCGGACTGCTCGGGCCCAACGGCGCTGGCAAGTCGACGCTGATGCGCACGATCGCGACGTTGCAGGATCCAGACAGCGGCACGATTACCCTCGGCGGGCAGGATCTGCTGGGCGACAAGCCTGCGACGCGCCGCCTGCTTGGCTACCTGCCGCAGGAATTCGGCGTGTATCCGAAGGTTAGCGCAGAGTCGATGCTGGACCATTTCGCGGTGCTCAAAGGGCTCACTGTCCGAGCGCAACGCAAGGAGGTAGTCGAAGCGTTGCTGCGTCAGGTCAATCTTTGGGACGTACGCAAGCGCAAGCTTGGAACATTTTCCGGCGGCATGCGCCAGCGATTTGGCATCGCCCAAGCGCTCCTCGGCAACCCGCAGTTGATCATCGTTGACGAGCCAACCGCTGGCCTCGATCCCGAGGAGCGCAACCGCTTCCTGAACCTCCTTGCCGAGATTGGCGAGAAGATCGTAGTGATCCTCTCCACGCACATTGTCGAGGACGTGACCGACCTGTGCCCGCGCATGGCGATCATTGCGCAGGGCCAGGTGCTGCTGTCCGGCGAACCCCAGGAAACGATTCGCGCTCTGGATGGACGCGTCTGGCGCCGCGAAGTTTCCAAGGCCGCGCTGGACGATGTGCAGAACCGCTGGACCTTGCTGTCGACGCGACTCGTGAGTGGCAAGACCATCGTGCACGTGCTCGCAGACAGCAAACCGGAGGATGGATTCGAGGCCGTGTCACCGGATCTGGAAGATGTGTACTTCGGCCAGTTGCGGCGTCACGCCGCCACCGCGCGCGCGGCTTGAGCGGAGATCGACATGTTCAGGGAAATCTTCGGTTTCGAGTTGCGTCAGCAGCTCAAGAGTCCTTTGTTCTGGATGATCGCACTCGCGTTCGGCGCTCTCGCGTTCACCGCAGCCGGGTCCGATGCGATCACCCTTGGCGGCGGCATCGGCAATACGCACCGCAATGCGCCCTATGTAATCGCACAGTTGCTGATCGCGTTCACGTTGCTTGGGATGTTCCTGATCACGGTGTTTGTCGCCGGTGCTGCGCTGCGTGATTTCGATGCCGGCACGGCCGACATGTTTTTCGCCACACCGATGTCGCGCCAGGCGTACCTCGGCGGCCGCTTCGCAGCTGGGTATGTCGCCTCGGTCGGCGTGCTGATTGCCGTCGCAATCGGTTTGATGACCGGCGTATTGATGCCATGGGTAGATCCGGCCCGGCTTGGCGCGACCAGTTTCGAGGCTTACGCCTACGCTTTCGGTGTATTCGTATTGCCGAACCTCTTTTTCATCGCCGCATTCCTGTTCCTGCTGGCGACCCTGACGCGTTCGATGCTCAGCACGTACATTGGCGTAATCGCATTCTTCGTGCTGTGGCAGGTTGCTGGGACCGTGACCGGAGCCAGCCCTGATCGCCTGACCCTCGGCGCGCTGATCGATCCGTTCGGTATGGGTGCGATGGACGTGGCAACGCGCTACTGGTCGGCCAGCGATCGCAATACGCGGCTGCCGGAGATCGGCGGACTGTTGCTGGCCAACCGCGCCATCTGGATCACGATCGGCGTGGCGATGTTGAGCGCCGCGCTCGCGCTGTTTCGCCCGGACCGCGAAGGCTGGCGGCTGTGGCGTCGACGCCGCAGCAGCACCGAGGTCGTGGTCCCCGATAAGTGCGGCCCGGTCGTGCTGCCGATCGCCGCGCTGCGTACCGATGCCGGCGCGCGCTGGACACAATTTCGCAAGCTGGCCACCTTCGACACGCGTGGCGTGCTGTTCGGCGTCCCCTTCATCGTCATGCTCGCATTTGGCCTGGTGAATCTCGGGGGCTTCCTTGCGTTTTCCAACGAGATCTTCGGTACCAAGGTTTATCCAGTCACGCACCTCATGACGGACGCCATCGCTGGCAGCTATATCTTCCTGTTGATGATCATCGTCGGGTTCTATGCCGGCGAACTGGTCTGGCGCGAGCGCAACGCACGCATCAGCGATGTGACCGATGCGTTCCCGCTGCCGGACTGGATTCCGATCGCGTCGAAGCTGGTCGCGCTCACCGCCGTGATCGCGATCTTCCTGCTCGCGGGCAGCGTCGAATGCATGATCTATCAGCTGATCCGCGGCTATCACCACATCGAGCTTGGGTTATACCTGTCCGATATCGCACTGAACACACTCGCCTTTCTGCTGATCGCCGCGCTCGCGTTGTTCCTGCAGGTGATCGCGAACAACAAGTTCCTCGGCTACCTGCTGATCGTGCTGTTCTTCGTCAGCCGCATCGCGCTCAGACAGCTCAATTTCGACCATCACCTGTACAACTTCGGCAGCGCCCCGGCCGCACCGTATTCAGACATGAATGGCTACGGACATTTCCTGGCGGGACATTTGTGGTTCCGCGCTTACTGGGCCTGCCTCGCGGTCGCACTGCTCGTTGTCGCGTCGTTGTACTGGGCGCGCGGTACCGTGCAGGGTTGGAAGGAACGCACGCGCGTCGCGCGCCAGCGGTTTGGCACACCTTCGCGTGCGCTGCTGGCGACTTCGCTCGTCGCCTTCGCCGCGCTGGGAGTCTGGATTTTCCACAACACCAACGTGCTCAACCGGTACGTTCCGGGCGACGTGGCCAAACAGCAGAAGGCGGATTACGAGAAGGTCTATGGCAAGTTCAAGGACCTGCCACAACCAAAGATTACCGACGTGCGTGCGGACGTGGACATCTATCCGCACGAGCGCCGGGTCGAGGTGCGCGGTCACTATGCGCTGGCGAACAAGACCGACCAGCCGATCAGCGTCCTGCACGTGCGCGTGCCGGCCGATATCAAGCTCTTGTCGGTTGAGTTCCCCGCGCACGAGGTGGTCAGCGACGACCACGATCAGGGCTACACGATCTATCGTCTCAAGCAGCCGCTGGCAGCGCATGCATCCATGGACTTCGACTTCAGCCTCGAATACGCGCCTCGCGGCTTCCGCAACAATCCTGGCGACGACCACGCACTCGTCGGCAACGGCACGTTCTTCAGCAGCATCATCTTTCCGCATTTCGGCTATGACACCGAGGGCCAGCTGACCGACCGCAACGACCGACGCAAGTACGGACTCGGGCCGGCGCCACGCGTGCCCAAGATCGACGACATCCCCGCGCGCGCATTCAATCTGCTCGGCAAGGATGCGGACTGGGTTACCTTCGAGACGACGGTATCGACCGTTCCCGACCAGATCGCGCTCGCACCCGGCTATCTGGAAAAGGAGTGGAGCGCCAACGGTCGCCGCTATTTCCACTACAAGATGGACAAGCCGATCCTGGATTTCTTCTCGTTCCAGTCGGCGCGCTATGCGGTCAAGCGCGACCAGTGGAATGGCATCGCGCTCGAGGTTTATTACGACCCGCAGCATGCCTACAACGTCGATCGCATGATGGATGCGATGAAGAAATCGCTGGCGCTCTACAGTAAAGCGTATGCGCCGTTCCAGTTCCGGCAGATGCGCATCCTCGAATTTCCAGAGTATGAAAAATTCGCGCAAAGCTTCGCCAATACGGTGCCATTCTCGGAAGGAATCGGATTCATCGCCGATTTGCGCGACCCCGACGACATCGACTATGTGTTTTACGTGACGGCGCACGAACTCGCACACCAGTGGTGGGCGCATCGGGTCATTGGTGCCAACGTGCAAGGCGGAACCATGCTCGATGAAACTTTCGCGCAATACTCCGCGCTGATGGTGCAGGAACACGAATACGGTGCGGCGCAAATGCGCAGGTTCCTGAAATACGAACTCGACCGCTACCTGACTGGCCGCGGCGGCGAAGTGGTGGAGGAGGTGCCGCTCGCGCTCGTCGAAAACCAGCCCTACATCCACTACCGCAAGGGCTCGGTCGTGATGTATGCATTGAAGGACTACCTCGGCGAGGATGTGGTCGAGCGTACGCTTGCGCGCTACGACCGCGAGATGGCATTCCAGCAGCCGCCGTACACGACGACGAAGGACTTCCTCGCATATCTGCGCGAAGAAGCCGGCGCGCAATGGTCACCGCTGATCGACGATCTTTTCGACAAGATAACGATCTACGACAACCGCGTCACCGAGGCCACCGCAAAGAAGCGCTCCGACGGAAAATACGACGTCACCTTGACGCTGCACGCGCAGAAGGTCCATGTCGATGGCGTCGGCAAGGAAACGCCGGACAAGCTCGACCTGCCGATCGACATCGGCGTATTCGCGCGCGCCGCAGACGGCAAGGAAGCGCACGAGAAAGTCCTGTTGATGGAAAAGCATCCGATCCACGACGGTGACAGCACGATCACAGTGACCGTTGATGGCGAACCGTATGAAGCCGGCATCGATCCGTACAACAAGCTGATCGACCGCGTTTCCGCCGACAACCGCAAGCGCGTGACTTTGCAATGAACGTCATTCGGCGCAGCTGATCCGCGCAAACGCCCGCTCCTGGCGGACCTCGCACCTTCTCTCCCGCTTTGTTTGGGGGAGAGAGCCATGTTGCCGGCACGACCGCGACGGCCCGCGCGTCGGACGCGCCGACGCAGTTCAGATGCCGGCAGAAGAATTGCGTGACCGAGACGTCCGATCACCTCCCGATAGCGGGGCGCAACGGAGTGTGCTTTTTGGGGGACAACAATGAACCCGTCGCTGAGGTGCTCGCCTCCCCAGCAGCACCGGGTGTCGGTTGATCGCGGCGTCGCTTGCGCGCCCTCTTCGCTCTGCTTTCTTCTTCGTCATCTCTTGAGGCCGATGGCGAGGATGGATCGCTTGACCGGTGGAGAAGCCGCAGCGGATCAGGACCCCCTTGAAATCATGCTCGGGTGTCTGGTTCATGCGCTCATCCGTGTTCCTGATCGCAGAAGCGCGCCTTCGGTTGTCCCGACCTTTGAAGATTGTCGGTACG
>JBBRZD010000160.1:0-7403 GCA_038237055.1 Lysobacterales bacterium
CCGCTATCGAATGGCTATGCCGCGCTTTCGGCTTCGAGAAAAACGCTGTCCATACCGACGAAAACGGCATCGTGCTGCACGCGCAGCTGGTTTTCGGCAATGGCATGATCATGCTCGGGTCGGTCGCCAACGGCGGCGCCTGGGGCGAACACATTGCGCAGCCGGATGAAATCGGTGGGCGCGAGACACAGTGTCCCTCGGTCATCGTTTCCGACTGCGCAGCGCACTATGCGCGCGCCAAGGCAGCTGGCGCGAGGATCGTCGACGAACTCGAAACGAAGGAATACGGCGGTGGCGGCTATTCCTGCCGCGACCTCGAAGGCCACCTGTGGTGGTTCGGCAGCTACGATCCGTGGACGGAAGCGGCAAGCGCCTGAAAGCTGAAATTCAACAGTCTTTTCCGGCAAACGCTCCGTGCAATGCGCACCGGAGCGTTTGTGCAGAAAGACCTGCTACCAGCGCGCTGAAAGATCGAGTCGCAGCCGATCCGTGTCGCGACTGAGTCCGTCGCGACGCTCGCGGAAGCCGGACAGACGCAGATTCCAAGTCGCATCAAGCCCGTAGCCGATCCATGCGAGTTGCCCGTGGGTCGCGCTGTGGAACCACCATTCGTCCGAATTGAATGCCGCGAGCACCGCATCGCGCTGGATCCGCTGACTGGCGTAGCCGAATTCCCAGCCATGCGGTTGCAGTCGGTCGCCGACAGTCAGACTGCCGCGCGTACCATCGCGCGCGAAATTCGCGCCCAGATTGCGCACCCGGTCGAGGCGAAGTTCTATCGGCCAGCGCGCAAGCTTGTATCGCCCGATCAATTGCAGATCGAGCAGGTGATAGTCATTGACGTATTGCAGATCGATGGGCTGATAGTAATTGTCGTAACTACCGGCGCGCACCGAATTCGTGCGCGCCATGCCCTGATAAGCCAATTCGTCGATATTGCCGAAATCGATATAGCTCAACAACACGCTTCCACTTAGTGGAGCGCCTTCATGCCAGCGCCATGCCGCCTGCAGCACGCCGATGCGTGACTTGTCGCCATACAAATTCTGCCCGGCTAGCGCCGCTGCACCCAATTGCAGGCGATCGAATTCGCCGAGCGCGATCGAATGGTTGAACGTGACGCCGGCCGGGCGCAGATCCTGGTCCCAAAGCATTGGTGAGAGATCGAATGCGAGCGGCGTCTTGCCCGCGGTGACGCTGGTGTTTTCACCGGCGTGCCAGCGCACGAACAACTGATCGAGCCCGATGCTATCGCTGCGTTCGTTGTCGTTGTTGCGGCGATTGTCGCGGTTGGCGTCGCTGCCATCGGCCAGCCGGAACGCGCCGCCCAATTCCCATTCCGACGCAAAGTTCCAGATCCCTCCGAGGCGCGCGCGCCCGCGCACGCGTGAAAGGTTGGCGCGACCACCGGGCAACCCCGAGACATGGTCGTAGCCGATCCACAGATCACCGAATGTCGTCCAGCTTCGGCTCGGTTGCTGCTCCTGCTCTTGCGTGTCGAGCACGGCGTCCTGTGCGAACGCTCGTGACAGGCCCAACGAAAGCGCGATTGCGAGCAGGCCAATCTTTGATGAGTGCCAGTGATTGCGCGTCATGGCTCAGGCCCGCATGCCGGTCAGCGCGACATTGAGTTCGCGCGCCGACCCATAGCGCTCGTCGCGGTCACAACGCAGACAGCGCAGGATCACGGCTTCAAGTTCCGGCGGAATATCGGACCACAGCTTTGACGGCAGTACCGGTTCGTTGCGCATCTGCATCTGATAGATCTCCATCGTGTTGGCGCCGGGGAAAGGCAGACTTCCGCAAAACATCTCACTCATTACCACGCCACAGGCATAGATGTCGCCGCGCTCATCGACATCGCCACCGATCAGCTGCTCCGGTGCGCAGTAGTTCGGCGTGCCGATGAAGGTTCCGGGCTGAGTGTGCCCCGGCGCATCGCGCCGCGACGGGCGCGCAATGCCGAAGTCCATCAGCTTCGCGTTGCCGTTCGCCTCAAGGATCAGGTTTTCCGGCTTGATGTCGCGATGTATCACGCCGACTTCGTGTGCCGCCGCCAAACCTGCCGAAAGTTGTCGCGCGATGCGCAGCGCAGCCGAGAACGGCACGCGCGCGGTTTCGCTGAGCAGATAGCGCAGAGTCAGGCCACGCACATATTCCATTGAAATGAACGGATGCGCGTCGACTTCGCCGAAGTCGAACGTGCGCAGCACGTTCGGGTGCGTGATCTTGCGTGCGAGCTTGATCTCGCTCTTGAGACGATCGAGTTGCTCTGCATCGAGCAGCACGCCGGGGCGCAGCATCTTGAGCGCGACGACATCGTCAAGTTCGAGATCGTGCGCCTTGTACACGATGCCCATGCCGCCGGCGCCGAGCTCGGAAATGATCCTGTAGCGCCCGCCGAGCAGGGTTCCCTGCGCGAGATCACCGCGGTCGCGCTTTGCCTTGGCAGGCGCAGGAATACTGACAGGGGATGCGGCCTTCGTTGCGTTCATCCCCAATTGCGCCAGCGCGTTTGCACTGAGTGCGTAGTAGCGTTTGCCGCTGAACGATCCCTCGGCGACGCCCAGCGCATCTGGCGCAAGTTCGGCCTTGAGCATGTCGCCAGCGGCACGCGTGAGCAGCAATTGGCCGGCGGCGGCGTCGCACAGCAGGCGATCAAGCTGGGCGGTGGCGGAGCCGAACACATGCACGATAGTGCCGCTTCCATTGATTGCAGCCGTGCGCACCACATCGCCTTCGGCAACCGCACCGGCCGGCGGCGCAACATGTGTTTGTGCGCAATCGCGCAGAAGTGCTGACCACGCGGTCGCTGCAGCATCGATGCGCCGTTTGCCCGTGAAACCAAGCTGCCAGCGAGCGCCACCGGTTGCGTGAAGTTCGGCTCCCGATGCTGCAGCGGCCCTTTCGAGCACAGCGACAACCTGCGCGAATTGTGCAGACATCTGTTCGGGCGAATGCGGCGATTGTGTCACGTTGAGCAGGTGGCGGAACTCGATGCCGAGCAGCGCCTGCGACTCCCGGCGCGGTGGTTCCGCCGCCACGAGCGGCCGCGATGTCGTCGAGTGCTCGACGGCAGGCTCCGGCAGAAACCGCGCGAGATGGCCGACATAGCCTTCGATATCGCTCTTCTCGCGCAAGTCCGACAGCAGCGTATCGAATGCACGCGCAAGACGTCCCAGTGCGTCGCTGCCGCCAATGCCGACGTGCGTTCGATAGTCGCCGGACGCGGCCAACTCCGCCGCCTGCGCCATTGTATCGATTGGATGCAGGATGCGTCGCGCCAGCAGAAAGGACAGCAACAAGGCGACGCCGATCGAGGCAAGACCGGCGAGGATGACCCAGTTCAAAATCGCGCTGTAACTGCCGACGATCTGGTCGGACGAACTCAATACCGCGACTGTGCCGAGCTTGCTTGCGCCCGGTGCAGCGGTTGGTGCAAAACGCGCTACCCAGTCCTGCGCGGCCAGACGCAGCGGCACGTGTTCGAGTGTTTTTCCAGCCACCAAAGCCGGTTGCAGCTCGGCCCGATGCTCGGCCAGCGCTTTCTTCAACTCGCTCGCGACTGGTGCATCGAACGAGCTGGCGATGAGTACAGGACCGTTATCAAGCGGCAGCACAAAAGCGATCTGCGCGCCGCTGACCTGCGCGACAGAGCGCGAAAGTTCGTCATTGACCGCAAGTGCTACCAGCAGAAAACCCGCCAGATCCTGATCCTGCGCCAGAGGAATCACCGCCGCCTGGAACAGCCGGTCGCCCTGTCGCCAGTAACCGCTGAACGGCGCAGCATCCCGCAGCGCGGGCGCGACCAGGGGATCCTCCGCCAGCGATGATTTGAACGCTTCATTTTCGTCCGTGCGCGCCAGTACCTCGCCGTGCGCATCGAGCAGGATCGCGACATCAAGACCGAAATCCTTTTGCCGCTCGCCGAGCAGGTCGCGGATCGACCCCGTGTCCGGCGCCGCATTGCCGCCCAGGCCGGGCAGACGGCTGGAACCTGCCGCGTCCGCGATGTATTTGACGAAGCCGGCATCGGCGGCAATCAGGCGCGCGGCCAGCTGCAGTTGTTCGAGACGACGCTGCTCGAACTCGCGCTGCACCGCCGCGCTGGTGGTCAGCGACTTGCCAACCGCCTGTTCGGCAATGCGACGGCCCTGTACATAAGTCACGAAAACCGCAGCGCCCACCGCGAATGCGATCAGTGCGGCCATGCCAAGAAAGAGCCGAAGTGCGAGCGGCACACTGAAAGCTCCACGTTGGCGCGATCGATCAATACTCCCCATTTGAGCTCCGACCGTAGGGTTTGCCGAACTTGTTCATATGCGGCGGGATGCGCCGCTGATCGAGGTCGAGCGTCACGTCAATTTCCTTCGAATCGCCAGGCACGACTTGCGCGTGCCAGGGCGTTGCGCGGTCATGCCAGACCACAAGATCGCCGCGGCCCCTGGGCAGATTGCTGAATTTGAAGCGTCCATCCGCATCCGGCCGCATGAAATACGGCGTATCGAGCACGAGGATATGACCGACCATCGAGTGGTGCACATTGCAGTAAACGCGCACGTATCCGGCATGCGCGAATGTTACCGTCTGCTCTTCGCCGCCACTGTACAGACCGACATCGAACGCATTGTCCTTCGATGACGAAAATGCGTTGTGCAGGATTGGATCCTGGTTGGGAAATCGCACTTTGCTGCCAACGACGATCGGCAGAATGCGCGGCACGAATTGTTTGCGCTGGGTGCTCATCACGTATGGGACGGCCGTCGCTCGCACCGCTGCCGGCGCGGATGGCCTGAAGTAGACGATGACGTCCGCTGCCTCTTCGGCGCGCAACGGCTTGCCGGCGACGACGAGACCGACATGGCCTTCGAGTCCGGCCGCAACAGCCGAATCGACCGCCGCCAGACCAGACGCGATCACCAGCGCCAGCGCGAATATCCGCATCCCCCGCTCCTCCCCTACCTGCCGCATCATAGCCTCGATCGTAGCCTCTATTCGTCGGGTTCGCCGCCGATGATGATCCGCGCGTTGCGCTGATAGGTGAAGTACGACCACATCCAGTCGATCATCACGATGATGCGGTTACGAAATCCGATCAGGAAAAAGATGTGCGCAACCAGCCAGAACAACCAAGCCAGCGTGCCTGAAATGCGCAACCCGTGCAGGTCCACAACCGCGGCCCTGCGGCCGACCGTGGCCAGGTTGCCGTAATCGCGGTAACGAAACGCGGTTGGCGTGCGCATCGCGATACGCGCGCCAATTGCACGTGCGACGAACGCGCCCATCTGCTTGGCCGCCGGCGCGACGCCGGGCACCGGCACGCCATCCTGCACGACGCTGGCAAGATCGCCGATGACGAACACCTCGGGGTGCTCGCGCAACGAGAGATCTGCCTCGACCTTGACACGCCCTGCCCGATCGCACTCCACGCCCAGTTGCACGCCCAGTCGCGAGGCTGCAACACCCGCAGCCCACAGCACGGTGCGCGCGGCGATATGTCGTTCCCCGATTGTGACACCCGTCTCATCGATACCCGTGACCGCCTGTCCGGTCTGCACGCTCACGCCGAGGCGTTCGAGCTGGCTGCATGCTTTCGCCGAGAGCGCTTCGGGCATCGATGCAAGTACGCGCGGGCCCGCTTCGATCAGATGGATGCGAGCGCTGCGTGGATCGCTGTGGCGAAATTCGCGCGGCAAGGTGTGATGCGCGATCTCGGCCAGGGTTCCGGCCAGCTCGACGCCGGTCGGACCGCCGCCGATGATTACGAAATTCAGCCATTCCGCTCGCCGTCGTGGGTCGCTTTCACGCTCGGCGTATTCGAATGCTTCCAGCATGCGTCGACGGATCAGAACCGCGTCGTCGAGTGTCTTCAGTCCGGGCGCAAACGGTGCCCAAACGTCGTGACCGAAGTAGGCATGGCGCGCACCGGTCGCGACGATCAGGTAATCGTAGTCGAGCGAACCGTGCGAAAGCGTTACGCGACGTGTTTGAACATCGATCGCATGCGCCTCGTCCATGAGCACGGTCACGTTGCGCTGCTTGCGCAGGATATGCCGCAATGGTGCTGCGATGTCAGGCGAAGAAAGCCCAGCCATCGCAACCTGGTAAAGCAAGGGTTGGAACAGATGATAGTTGGTGCGATCTACCAGGGTCACGCGAACCGGGGCCGAAGCAAGCGCTCGCGTCGCCCACAATCCGCCAAAGCCGCCACCGAGGATCAGTACACGGGGTTCAGCTGAATTTTGCATGGGCTCTCACGCATGGGAGGTTGCGCATAGTTTGCCCGAACGAATCCGCTGTGGATGCCCTGCACATCGCTCAAAGCGTGCGCCGCACCGATCGGTCGAAGCCAACGAGGGCGAGGCCAAAAGCGACGAACAACACGCTGATTCCCACGCAGTTGCGCGTCACTATGCCAGCACCGAGTACGGCGACATCGATAAAGGGATATGGATACTCGTGCAACCATGCACCACGCAGCAAGATCAACGCAAGATACGTCGCAGGCAACAGCAACCAGCGCAGCACATCCGACCAGAGCGGCCGACCGTGCGGGACGCAAGCGCCCCACCAAGCCAGATACAGTACAGGCACCGCGTAATGCAGGGTCACGTCAGCAAGCCACTGCGCTCCTTGCGGCGCCCAGGTCGCGGAGAGTACGGCGAAATAGATGCTGAGCGTGATGCCGATGCAAAGCGCGGCGCCACCGCGCACGAACGGACTGGTGAAGAAATTCCGCAGCACCGACGGCTTGCGCAGCAGCGCATATGTCGTCGTGAGGGCAACCAGCAGATTGCTCAGGATCGTGAAGAAACTGAAGTAGCGCAGGCTGCCGAGCAGGATGCCGATGTTGTTGTTTGTCAGCTCGATCAGTAAAACGTATTGGAGGATGAGCGCGCTCCATGCCACCACCGCGATGACGCCAGCTAACAGGCGATCGAACTGTGGCTTGGACATGCGCAAACTCCCGAATTGGCTTTGGTTGGACAGCATCGCATCATAGCGGGGCACCGGCGGCACGCGACAAGCCTGCATGCATGTCGCAAAACGTATTTTTTGGAAGATCCCTCATGCCCACATCCATCACATCCACCGACGACTTGCTCGTACAGACCGCGGCTGGCGGAAACCGCATCCGTGTCGGTATCGGCGGCTGGACTTACGCGCCTTGGCGCGATAATTTCTATCCGGCCAAGCTGGTGCAGCGGCGCGAGCTCGAATACGCGAGTCGACATGTCGCCGCAATCGAGGTCAATGGCACGTATTACGGCGCGCAGAAACCCGCCACGTACGCGAAGTGGCGCGCCGAAACACCGGAAGGATTTGTTTTTTCGCTGAAGGCGCCGCGATTCACAACCGACCGCAAGGTTCTTGCGGGCGCCCGCAAATCGATCGAAGCGTTC
>JBBRZD010000161.1:0-7368 GCA_038237055.1 Lysobacterales bacterium
CGCCACGACACCGACACCTGCGGCGACGACACCAGTGCCCGCCGCGCCGACTCCGGCCGCTGCGACGAATCCGAACCTGCCGACGCCGCAAGTGGTCGCCAAGCCGGCGCTGCTGCCAATACCGGGCGCGCCCGGCAGCGGGCCGGTGCCGCCGCCGCCGTCGATCGAGGCGAAGAGCTGGGTACTGATGGATTATGCCAACGGCCAGATCCTCGCCAGCAGCAATCCAGACGCGCGCGTGGCGCCGGCATCGATCACCAAGGTGATGACCTCCTACGTCGTTTCCGCGGAACTTGCGCACGGCAAGATCCATCTCGACGATCAAGTCCAGATCAGCGAGCGCGCCTGGCGCTCCGGCGGCGCCGGCACCGATGGCTCGACCAGTTTCCTGCAGCTCAACAGCAAGGTCGCGTTGAAGGACCTGCTGTACGGCATGATCATCCAGTCCGGCAACGACGCCGCGATGGCGCTGGCCGAACACGTCGCTGGTTCGGAGGAAACCTTCGCGCAGCTGATGAATCAGTATGCGGCGCAGATCGGCATGACCGGCACGAACTACGTCGACGCAAGCGGCTTGCCGAATCCGAACCACTACACGACCGCGCACGATGTCGCGCTGCTGTCGCGCGCGGTGATCCACGACTTCCCCGAGGAATACAAGATCTACTCGGTCAAGGAATTTGAGTGGAACGGGATCAAGCAGCACAATCGCAACACCCTGCTATGGCGCGACGACACCGTCGACGGCATCAAGACCGGTCACACCGCGGAAGCAGGCTTCTGCCTCGCGACTTCGGCCAAGCGCGGCGACCAGCGCCTGATTGCGGTCGTGATGGGCGCGCCAAGCGAGAAGCAGCGCGCCGATGACAACCAGGAACTTCTGAACTACGGGTTCCGCTTTTTTGAGACCAGGAAACTCTACGAAGCGGGCAAGCCGCTGGCGACGCCGGAACTGTGGAAGGGTGCGATCGCGAACTTGCCGCTCGGCGTGACCGACGACGTCCTCGTCACCTTTCCGCGCGGCCGCTACGGCGATCTGAAAGCCAGCCTCGACCTGCCTTCGCGCCTCGTTGCGCCACTCGCCAAAGGCAAGGCGATCGGCACCTTGAAAGTGAAGCTCGACGACAAGACCTTGCTGGAGCGCCCACTGGTCGCGCTCGAAGACGGCGCCGAGGGCGGCTTCTTCAAACGCTATTCGGATGGCGTCTGGATGTGGTTCAAGGGCGATCCAGGCGCGAGCGTTTCGGCAGCTGCACCGAAAGCCAATTGATGGACTGAACTGATGGCGCCGCGCATGCGGCGTCGATGATGACGACGAGCGTTCCGATGAAAGATCTCGAAAATATCCATGCGCAGAGTCCGGAACAGGGCTTTCAGTTTCCCGGCGTATTCGAGATCACCGCGATGGGCAGCGTGGCTGCCGATCTCGAAAACAAAGTCCCTGAAATCCTCACCAGCGTCGGCGTCAGCGTGCTCGCCGGCTCACTGCGCACGCGCCCGTCGCGCGAAGGCAAGTACGTGTCAATCGCAGTGAGTTTCACCTGCCCTTCGCGCGAGAAGTACGACGAAGTGCACGAGGCATTGCGCGCGCATTCGGATATTCGCTGGACGTTGTAACCCGCAGGTTCGCGGACTTGCCCTCGCGCCGGTCCGGCGGATTGCATCTCTCATCCGATGCTCGTCGATGCGTCAGCGGCTTCCGTGCAAGGATTGCGCTTGTGAACTCCAGAGCAGCACCCATCTGCCGATGATGTCCCTTCCCCTCAACGTCCGCCGCCTCGGCCGCCAACCCTACGAGCCGATCTGGCGCGCGATGCAGGCATTCACCGACGCGCGCGGGCCGGAGACGACCGACGAGCTGTGGGTACTCGAACATGATCCTGTGTTCACGCTGGGCCAGGCCGGCAAATGGGAACATATCCTGTTGCCCGGCGATATCCCGGTGGTACCGGTGGATCGCGGTGGTCAGGTTACGTATCACGGCCCCGGCCAGATCGTCGCGTATCCGCTGTTCGATCTGCGCCGGATGAAGATCGGCGTGCGCGAATTGGTCAACCGGATCGAACAGGCGCTGATCGACACGATGGATACCTGGAATATCCAGGCCGTGCGCCGCGATGGCGCGCCCGGCGTCTATGTCGGCGACGCCAAGGTCGCTGCGCTCGGTTTGCGCGTTCGACGCGGCTGTTCGTTCCACGGACTCGCGTTCAATGTTGCGATGGATCTGGAGCCGTTTCATCGCATTAATCCCTGCGGTTATCAGGGTCTTGCGGTTACCCAAGTGCTAGACTTGGGCGGGCCGGGATCGCTGGCCTCGGTTGAGGCGGTTCTGGTCGGCGAGTTGGCCCGCCAGTTCGGACTCGACCCGCACGATTGCGACCCACAGATCCCTCACCTTCCTGTCCGCGACGCCTCGCGCGTGGCCCAATCCGCATGATCGACGCCAAAATCATCCCCCTTTCGGTCGTCAACAGCGACCCGCTCGCATCAGGTTCGCTCGACAAGCAGCTCGGTGAAGACAAGATCGCGCGCAATCGCGCCGCGTTCGCCGACGCGCCCACCCTGCGCAAGCCATCATGGATTCGCGTGCGTATTCCGCCGGGCAACGCGGTCGCGAAGCTCAAGGCGAAGCTGCGCGAGAACCGGCTGGTCACGGTGTGCGAGGAAGCCTCCTGCCCGAACATCCACGAATGTTTCGGCAAGGGCACCGCCACCTTCATGATCCTCGGCGAGGTTTGCACGCGCCGCTGCTCGTTCTGCGACGTCGCGCACGGCCGCCCGAAGGCGCCCGATCCGCTGGAGCCGGCGCACCTGGCCGGCACGATCCGCGACATGGCGCTGAAATACGTGGTGATTACCTCGGTAGACCGCGACGACCTGCGCGACGGCGGTGCCAGCCATTTCGCCGCCTGCATAAAGGCTGTTCGCTTCGAGAGCCCAAACATCCGCATCGAGATCCTGACCCCGGATTTCCGCGGCAAGGGCCGCATGGAACGCGCGCTGGAAATCCTCGCCGCAGACCCGCCGGACGTCTTCAACCACAACCTGGAGACGCCGCGCGCGCTGTATCGCGAAGTGCGTCCCGGTGCCGATTACGACTGGTCGCTGGACCTGCTCAAGCGTTTCAAGGCGCAGCACCCGAACGTGCCGACCAAGTCCGGCATCATGCTCGGTCTCGGTGAAACGTTCGAACAGGTCGAGGAAACGTTGAACGATCTGCGTGCGCACGATGTCGATATGGTTACGATCGGCCAATATTTGCAGCCGACCGCGCACCATCACCCGGTACTTCGCTATTGGACGCCCGAGGAATTCAAGGCGTTCGAGGAGCTCGGTTACTGCATTGGTTTCGAGCATGTCGCGTCGGGACCATTGGTGCGTTCGTCGTATCACGCCGACGAGATGGCACATGCGGCCGGATTCGTGCAAGTTGCCTAGAACAATCGAACGCGGCACTGCGCCGCTTTCCGCAATGGTTTGGAGAGATTTGATGCGCAAGTTCCTGCTCGCCGCGGCCCTGACTACCCTGATGGGACCGGTGTTCGCCAAACCCGCCGAGAAATTGGTTGCCCCGCTGCTGAAGGCGACGCCGACCGAAGGCGAGGCTGGCATTTGGGCTACGCGCTTCCTGACCCGTTTCCATTACAAGCCGACGCCGCTTGATGACGCGATGTCGGAGCAGATCTACAAGCGCTATCTCGACTCGCTCGACAGCGACAAGCTGTTCTTCACGCAGGGCGACCTCGAAAAATTCGCCGGCTACAAGGACAAGCTCGACGACGCGATCTACGACCAGGACCTGAGCGCGCCGTTTGCGATCTTCAACATCTACGAGCAGCGCGTCGGCGAACGCGTCGCGTATGCGCGCGCGCAGCTGGCCACGGGTTTTGACTTCAGCAAGGACGAAACCTACCAGTACGATCGCGAGAAATCGCCGTGGGCGAAGGACGATGCTGAGGTCAACGACCTGTGGCGCAAGCGCATCAAGAACGACTGGCTGCGCTTGAAGCTTGCGAACAAGCCGGACAAGGACATCCGCGATACGCTCGACAAGCGCTACGCGAACTACCTCGACCGCGTCCACCAGCTCAACAGCGAAGACGTGTTCCAGACGTTCATGAACGCGTACGCCTCGTCGATCGAGCCGCACACCAACTACCTCGGCCCGCGTTCGGCGGAAAACTTCGACATCGCGATGAAGCTCTCGCTGGAAGGTATCGGCGCCGTCCTGCAGCGCGATGACGACTACACCGCGATCCGCGAAATCGTGCCCGGTGGACCGGCTGGGCTGTCGGGAAAAATCAAGGTTGGCGACCGCGTCGTCGGCGTTGGCCAGGGCGCGAGCGGACCCATCGTGGATGTCGTCGGTTGGCGTCTCGACGACGTCGTCGCGAAGATCCGCGGCACCAAGGATACGGTCGTGCGCCTTGAGGTACTGCCTGTCGATGCCGGTACAGATGGCAAGCACGTCATGCTTTCGCTGGTGCGCAAGAAGGTCAGCATCGAAGAGCAGGCGGCGAAGAAGTCGATCATCGAAGTGAAGGGCGAGAAGCGCACACGCCGCATCGGTGTGATCTCGCTGCCGACCTTCTATCAGGACTTCGACGCGCGCCGCCGCGGTGATCGCAACTACAAAAGCGCGACGCGTGACGTCGAAAAGCTGCTGACCGCACTCAAGCAGGAGAAAGTCGATGGCGTCATCGTCGATCTGCGCAACAACGGCGGCGGCTCGCTGGCCGAAGCCACCGACCTTACCGGCTTGTTCATCGACAAGGGCCCGGTCGTGCAGGTGCGCAATGCGAGCGGTCAGGTCGAGTCGAATGACGACACCAACGCAGGTATGGCTTGGGACGGCCCGCTGGCTGTGCTGGTCAACCGCGCGTCGGCATCGGCATCGGAGATTTTCGCCGCCGCGATCCAGGATTACGGCCGCGGCGTCATCATCGGCGAACCGACGTTCGGCAAGGGCACCGTGCAAAACCTCGTTGACCTCGACGATGTTGCGCACAGCGAGAAGCCGGTCTTCGGCGAGGTGAAGATGACCATCGCGCAATTCTTCCGCATCAACGGCGGTTCGACCCAGCTGCGTGGCGTGACCCCGGACATCAGCTTCCCGCTGACCGTGGACGCGAAGGAATTCGGCGAGTCGAGCTACGACAACGCATTGCCATGGACCTCGATCACTCCCGCGAAATACCAGCCGGTGGCGGATCTCAAGCCGGTCGTGCCGATGCTGCTCGAACGCCACCAGGAGCGCACGGGCAAGAGCGTCGAATGGAAGGATTTCGAAGCCGATCTCGCGGATCTGCGCAAGCTGCGCGATGAAAAGGCGCTGTCGCTGAACGAGCAGGTCCGGCGCAAGGAACGCGACGAGCAGGAAGCGAAGCGCAAGGGGCGCGAATTGGCCGAAGCCAGCTCGCCGCGCGACGCGACCATCAAGACCGCCGACACCGATCACAGCGGCCAGATCAAGCGCGCAAACGTTGAAGCGGCGAACCCGGCGGCCATCGCCGATCCGAAGAGCAAGCTGGCCGACAAGGTTGCCGTGCAACCGGACGCAAAGCCCAAGGACACGGCCGCGGTGCAGGACGACGGCCTGCAGCCGGACGAGCGCAGCGTCGCCAACGATCTCAAGCGCGAGAAGGAAGAAAAGAGCAAGCGCGATATCGTGCTCGACGAAGCCGCGCACGTCCTCGCCGACGAAGTCGGGATTATCCGCACCGACACCAAGCTGGCGGCGACCGTGCTGCCGCATGGCGTGATCGTGCCGACGGAAGTCAATTGATGTCGGTAAATGCGTAGCGAGTTGGCGACGCACTGATGGCAAACAGAAAGGCCCGGCAAAACCGGGCCTTTTTCTATTCCCCAATGAACCTAAGAACGCGATCCCAGTCTCCGGGAAAATCACATCTTCCATCAGCAGAGCCAGGAGCACGCCGCCATCGGTGGCCGCGCGCGAGCTAGGCCGATGTCGCGCCGTATCGCTGCTGCAGGAACGCAAAATAAGCGCGCAACCCCTGCGCCTCGCCGCCGCGCGGATGACCCGGTTTGTCGTTGTCGTTCCACGAATACACATCCAGATGCGCCCACGGCTGCGTGTCCGCGACGAAGCGCTCCAGATAGAGCGCGGCAGTGATGGAACCTGCGTGGCGCGAAGCGCCTGCATTCGCGAAGTCGGCGATGTAGGAATCGAGCATCGTGAGATACGGCCGCCACAGCGGCAGGCGCCAGAGTGGATCGCGCGTGGCGTTCGCGGCATCGAGCAACGCATTGGCGATCTCGTCGCGGTTGGCGAACAGCGCCGGCAATTCTGGACCGAGCGCAACGCGCGCCGCGCCGGTCAACGTGGCGAAGTCGAGGATCAGGTCGGGCTTTTGCTCCGAAGCAAAGCTGAGTGCATCGCACAGCACGAGGCGACCTTCGGCATCGGTGTTGTCGATCTCGACGCTGAGGCCAGAGCGCGTCGTGATCACTTCACCGGGGCGGAACGCATTGCCTGCGATCGAGTTCTCCACTGCCGGAATCAACAGCGTCAATCGCACCGACAGTTTCGCATCGAGCACAAGACTGGCCAGCCCGATCGCATGCGCGGCACCGCCCATGTCCTTCTTCATCCAGCGCATGCCATCGCCGGTCTTGATATCGAGGCCGCCGGTGTCGAAGCAAACGCCCTTGCCGACGAGAACCAGATGTGGCGCATCGGCCGGACCATGCGTCAATTCGGCCAATCGTGGTGCGCGATGGCTGGCTCGACCGACCGCGTGGATGGTCGGAAAATTCGCGGCAAGCAATTCATCGCCGACCCATTCGCGGTAGTTCGCGCCGTGACGCTCCGCCAGCGCGCGCACGGCACCTGCAAGTTCAACCGGGCCCATGTCCTCGGTCGGCGTGTTGATGAGGTCGCGTACCTGATGGATCGCTTCGGCGAACGGCGCGATGCGCTTCGCTGTCGCCGCATCGACGACCAGCTGCGCCGGCGGTCGTGCGGGTTTCTTGTAGCGCGTGAACTGGTAGGCGCCGAGCGACCAGCCGAGCGCTACGTCGCCCGCGTCGAGCGCCAGCCCGCGCGCATCGAGTGCGTAGCGCCCTTCGGGTAGCCGCAAGGGCAGGGAAGCGAGACCGAACAATGCATCGCGTCGATCGCAACCGGCCAGCACCGAGCGCACCGCACCGTCTGCGCCAGGCAATCCCAGAAAGCGTCCTGCTTCGCCAGCGAACGCATTCGCGGCACACCATCGCTTCGCTTCCGCACCGAAGCGATCGACGACCGTGCCGAAATCCTCGCGATCGAGTGCAATCAACGGTGTCGCGCCGTTGGCGTCAGCAGCGGTGATCCATGCATCCATCGAAAATCCTCGTCAGTAAGCG
>JBBRZD010000162.1:0-7363 GCA_038237055.1 Lysobacterales bacterium
CCGCGGTCAGGAAGTCATCGCCAAGCTCAACAAGCTCAAGGCAGAGCTGCCGCACTACATCACGAAGGTGCAGGGCACGGGCCTCCTGTTTTCGTGCGAACTGTCGCCGGAATTCCTCTGCTACGGCGCCGGCAGCACCGAAGAATGGATGCGCGAGCATGGCTACGGCGTCATCCATGGCGGCACCAACTCGCTGCGCTTCACACCACATTTCGACATGAGTGCCGCGGAAGTGGATTTGCTCGTCGAAGGCGTGCGTCTTGCGCTGCTCGAAGGTCCGCGCAAGACGCAGGCACCGCACGCCGCGGCAGCTTGATTCCCGGCTTCAAGGTCGGCACGTGCGGCCATTCGCGCCGCACGCTGCGATCCGGGCGCGCCAATTTCCTACATTGCAACCATCGTTTTCGTCGGCTGAATCGCTGACAACACTGGCGCGCAAGTAGTCTTCTCCCCTCTCCCGTTTGTCAGGCGTCAGCGTAGACTGCGCCGCACCGATGCCAAGCGGCAGCGGCAACCCTTACGGAGAGGAATTCATCATGCTATTTAAAACGTCATCGCTGGCCCTCGCTTTTGCACTGGCAATCGGTTCTGGCGCGGCGTTCGCGGCGGACGCGGCCAAGCCCGCCAAGCCCCTGACTGCGCAGCAGGAAAAAATGAAGACTTGCAACGCGGACGCCAAGACCAAGGCACTCGCCGGTGCCGATCGCAAGGCCTTCATGAAGACTTGCCTCAGCGCCTCGACGGCAGCTGCAGCTCCGGCGGCAGTTCCTGCTGCAACCGCGAAGCAGACCCAGCAGCAAAAGATGAAGACGTGCAGCACCGACGCGAAGGACAAGAAACTCAAAGGCGCCGATCGCAAGACGTACATGAGCAGCTGTCTCAAGGGCGACGGCGCTGCCGCTGCTGCTCACTAAGCGACGCTCTGTCGCGTAAAGAAAAGGGCCCGAATGCGGGCCCTTTTTTATGGCCATGGATGGCCGGTATGCCGGAAATGCAGGAGCAATTTCCGGCGATGGCCATGGATGGCCGGTATGCCGGAAATGCAGGAGCATTTTCCGGTCATGGCCATGGATGGCCGGTACGCTGGCAATGCAGGAGCAATTGCCAGCGTCCACGCGCGATGACTGTAGGCCGGGTACGCGGGTGCTCACGGCATCTGCGGACACTCCTCACTTCCCTGTGGGTCGAAATTGCAAGAGCAATTGGGAGCAGGCGCTCCTCAGCGAAAGCGATCAGTCGCCTCGATCAGCTCGTGCATGATGCCGGGTTCGAGCGCCGAATGGCCTGCGTCGGCGACGATACGCAAATCCGCCTCGGGCCAGGCGCGGTGCAGGTCCCACGCGCTGCGCATCGGACAGACCACGTCATAGCGCCCCTGCACGATGACCGCAGGAATAGTGCGCAGCACGTGCGCATTGCGCAGCAGCTGGTCGTCGCTGTCGAAGAAACCACCATTGACGAAATAGTGGTTCTCGATGCGCGCGAACGCGAGCGCGAATTCGTCTTCGCTGCTGGACGAGATGTGCGTGGTGTCCTGATAAAGGAAGCTGGTCGCGCCTTCCCAGATCGACCACGCCTGCGCGGCGGCAAGACGTGTCGCTGCATCCGGACTCGTCAGGCGTCGGTGATAGGCGCTCATCAGATCGTGGCGTTCGACTTCCGGAATCAGCCGGAGGTAGTCCTCCCATGCGTCCGGGAAGATCGCGTCGCAACCCTTCTGGTAGAACCACTCCATCTCCCAGCGGCGCAGCATGAAAATGCCGCGCAGCACGAGTTCGGTCACGCGTTGCGGGTGTGTCTGCGCATACGCAAGCGCAAGCGTGGAACCCCAGGAGCCGCCGAACGCCTGCCAGCGAGCGATGCCGAGCTTTTCGCGCAGGCTTTCGATGTCGGCAACCACATGCCAGGTCGTGTTGTCTGTCAACTCAGCGTGTGGCGTCGAGCGCCCACAGCCGCGCTGGTCGAACAGGACGATGCGGTAGTGCGCTGGATCGAAATAGCGCCGCGATTTTGCGTTGCAGCCCGCACCCGGCCCACCGTGCAGGAATACGACGGGCTTTCCGTGGGGATTGCCGCACTGCTCGTAGTAAATCCGGTGCAACACAGAGACTTGCAGGAAGCCCGAATCGAACGGTTCGATCTCCGGATACAGCGTTCGGCATGCGACGGACATGGTGCGAGTCTCCAAATAAAAACGACGCCGCGTGGGCGCCGGATGCTTTTCTTGAAGAGTCCGGCCAAGGATGGCCGGGTTTGCTCTGGTTCTTCGCAGATGGACCTGCGGACAAGTCGATGAAGAGTCGGACCAGCGATGGCCAGCTCTGCTCTGACTTTCCGCGAATAGACCCGCGGACAAACCAATGGTCGGGGCGGCGGGATTCGAACCCACGACCCCCTGCCCCCCAGGCAGGTGCGCTACCAGGCTGCGCTACGCCCCGACTTGCGACAAATTGAACTGAACGATCTGAAATTATAGCAGACCGATGTCGGCGAAATTCTACACGTCGCCCGAGGCGCCGCCGCCCGCCGACCCGCCACCACCGCCGCGATATCCGCCGGACGAGTTGACCGAGGAGCTGCCCTGCGAAGAACCCGGCGCAATGCGGATAGAAATCACCGAGGGTATCCACAGCAGCCAATCCAGTACGCGCCAGAAACCGCGCCTTTTGCGCGGCAACCAACCAAACCATTCGGCCAATACCACGATCGCTGAAAGGCAAAGCAGAATGACCAACACAGCAAGGAAACCAACGAACATCCGATCGCGATGGACCTCGAACCAGCCGACCCGATCGGGTGCAGCAGCCAGCAACTCCGTCGGGCCATGCTTGAGCACGTACTGCAGCTCGCTGGCTCCTGCGACCACCGCACCGACGGCATCGCCCGCACGAAGGTGCGGTCGGACGCGCTTTGCGAGCAAGGCTTCCTTGAAGCCCTCATCGACACGGTCGCGCAACTGCGCGCCGACTTCGATTGCCGCCGCGGCCGATGTCGGCCAGATCATCAGGACGATGCAGCGTGTGGCGTCGGCGCATTCCGTCTCCACATTCTGGGACAGTTCGGCGGAGGCTGATACCCGCACCACGATGCCGATGCCGGTTTCTCCTTCGAACTGTCGCAACTGCGAACCAATCGCCTGCACTTCGGCCATGTGCATGCGATCGAGCAGATGCGCCGGATCGTACACATGGTCGGCGACAGGCCACGGCAGAGTACCCGCGACCGCGGATGCGCATACGAGCACTGACAAAACGAGTCCACTCTTGAGCACGTGTGCGCGTTTCCTTGATTGGCGCGCTGGTTACCCTGTCTGATGGTCGGAGCGGCGGGATTCACACCCACACGACCCCTTGCCGCCTAGACAGGTGCGCTACCAGCGCCGTGCTACGCCCCGGGAATAACGGTTTACAGGGTAACGCGTGCGAAGCCCAGCCAATTGCCGCTTACTAATGCTGTCGCAATACCGGATTCGGGCAGGCGACCGGCATTGTGTTCAACGTCGGACGTCTTCGAAACTGCCGGCGTCGCGCAACTCGGCAACGCGCGCTGCGCTCAGTTCGATCGGATCGTCGGCATCGAAATTTGCGTCGGCAGCATAGTCGCTCTTCCTCAGATCCTTGCGCGCACCCGAGAGGCGATCCGACGCATCGTTGGCGGTTACGACCGTGAAGCCACCGCCTTGGGCAATCGTTGTGACTTTCATCAGGCCATACGCATGCCCGGGGCTATAGCTGCTGCTGATATCGGCAAGATCGAGCAGATAAACATCGCCCACCTTCGGATGGTCCACCATATCGGCGACACGCCGCTTGGTTTCCTCCGAGCTTTGAAAGCCGAGGATCACAAGGCCGACGATCAGTGCCGCAATGGCGCCCCATACCCAGCGCGGCAGCCCCGGCAGCTTGGGTTCGGCGCCTCCAGCCAACGCCTCCGCCTTGGTGACCTTCGCCCCCTTATCGCAGACCGAACACAGACGGACATAGCTGCGGCTCGTGATCCACTTGAAGATGTACCAGATGTGCGCGTGGCGGTAATTGACACCGAAATTGAACGGACGCACCGCATTGCAATTGGCGCAAAGTCCTGTCCCAGCTTCACCGATCTGCGCGTGACCTCCGCCGCTTCCCCAAACCAACATAAGTGTTCTCCCCAGAACATGAATACCCACGCCGATTAACCGGCGGACGCCTTACCGCTTCAACTCTTGATTTTTTTCGAGGGCGCGGCGCGAGAACGCGGCGCGAATGCAGAGACCTGCGGCTTGTTCAGCGGCGCAGGATCTGCAGCACTTCCTCAAGCTCCTGCCGCACCTGTCGGATGATCTGGCTGGAGATCGTCGACTCGACCCGCGCCTGCGACCCTTCCAGGCGCTGACGCGCACCGGTGATCGTGAATCCCTGGTCGTACAGGAGGGAGCGAATCTGGCGAATCACGAGCACGTCGTGACGCTGGTAGTAGCGGCGATTGCCGCGTCGTTTCACGGGCTTGAGATTGGGAAATTCCTGCTCCCAATAGCGCAACACGTGCGGCTTCACGCCACACAGTTCGCTGACCTCGCCAATGGTGAAATAGCGTTTTGCCGGGATGACCGGAAGTTCGCTATTACTGCCCTGATCCAGCATAGGCTTCGACCCGGACCTTCAGTTTCTGTCCCGGACGGAACGTCACCACCCGCCGCGCGGAGATAGGAATCTCCACACCGGTTTTTGGATTACGCCCAGGACGTTGATTCTTGAACCGCAGATCAAAGTTGCCGAACCCCGACAGCTTGACCTGCTCCCCTTTTTCCAACGCATCACGCACGACTTCGAAGAACGCGTCGACGAATTCCTTGGCTTCACGCTTGTTCAAACCCACGTCCAGGAACAGACGCTCGGCCATTTCCGCCTTGGTCAACGCCATCCTACCCTCGCAACTTCGCCTTGCAACCCGTCTCCAGAGCAGCGACCGCGAGAGTCACGCAACGATCCGCGTCCTGGTCCGTAAGGGTGCGGTAACGGTCCTGTAAAATCAAGCCCATAGCGAGGCTTTTGATTCCGGGCCCGAGGTTGGCTCCGGCGTAGCGATCGAACAAAACGATGTCTGTCAAGGTTTCGCCAACGGCATCACGAATTGCCGCCTCAACCTGGGCGTACGCGACCCCCTCCGGCAGCTCGAACGAGAGGTCGCGGCGCACCGATGGATAGCGCGAAACCGCTTCAGCCTTCGGCAACGGGCGCGCGGCAATGAGGTCGACATCCAGCTCGAACAGGAAGACGTCATCCTCGATGCCCAGCATGCGGGCCAGATCCGGATGCAGGGCGCCGAGGTGCCCGACCCGTTTCCCGCCTCGATTCAGCGATGCCGTCTGGCCCGGATGCAGGTACGCCAGCTCTGCCGCTTCGCAACTGAATTCGCCGGAGACGTTGGTCAAGGCGAGCATCGATTCCACGTCGCCCTTCACATCATGGAAATCGACCGCGCGACTGGGTTCGCCCCACTGCTCGGCAAACGCGCGCCCACAGGCGACGCCGGCAATGCGAAGCGTTTCAGGGATTCCCTCGCGGAATACGGCGCCGACTTCGAACAGACGCACGCGTTCCTGCTGGCGCCGTCGATTCGCGCCCATTGCGGCCACCAGACCGGGCAGCAGCGAGGTCCGCATGACACCGAGTTCGGCCGACAGCGGATTGGCTAGCGCGATCGCCCCCGCATCGAGTTGCCACTGCTTGAGCAGGTCCGCAGCGACGAATGCGTAGCAAACCGCTTCGACATAGTCGCGCGCGATCAATTGGCTGCGTAGCCGGCCCGTTTCCAACACCGCTTCCGGCAGCACGGGCGCTAGCAGATCGCCGCGCGGCGCGCGCGTCGGCACGCGCTCGTAACCGTATACGCGGATGACTTCCTCGATAAGGTCTTCTTCGATTGCGAGATCGAAGCGCCAGCTTGGTGGCGTTGCACGCCAGCCTTCGGGCGTCGACTCGACCGTCATTCCCAACGCACCAAGGATGCGCCCGACTTCTGCGTCAGCGACTTCGAGGTCAAGCAGTCGCGCGAGGCGAGTGCGGCGCAAGCCGATCGGCCGCCGTTGCGGCAATGCGTCGGCTTGCACTGCTTCGACGACTGGGCCCGCGCGACCGCCGGCGATCTCAATCAACAATGCGCTCGCGCGTTCCAGAGCAACCCGCGGCAATTGGGGATCGACGCCGCGCTCGAAACGATGCGATGCATCGGTGTGCATGCCGAGTTTGCGGGAGCGGCCCATGATCGCGGACGGCGCGAAATGCGCGCTTTCGAGGAAGACGTTGCGCGTCGCATCGGTCACGCGCGAGTCGTAACCGCCCATCACACCCGCGAGTGCGAGCCCCTTGTCCTCGTCGGCGATCGCGAGGAATTCCGGATCGAGTTTCACTTCACTGCCGTCTAGCAGCTTGAGCGTTTCTCCCGCACGCGCACGGCGCACGACGATGCTGCCACTCAAGGTGTCGTTGTCGAACGCATGCAGCGGCTGGCCAAGTTCGAGCATGACCAGGTTGGTCACATCGACCACCGCGCTGATCGGACGCAGGCCGCTGCGACGCAACCGCTCGGCCAGCCAGAGCGGGCTTTTCGCGGTCGCATCAATGCCTTCAATGACGCGGCCGAGATAGCGCGGGCAATCCGCTGCCGCTTCGAGACGCACGACACGCGTCGCGCTGCCCGTTACCGCGACGGCCACGTCGGAAGCCACACACATCGTGGTACCGAACAGGGCCGCCGCATCACGCGCCAGGCCGCGCACGCTGAGGCAGTCCGGCCGATTCGGCGTCAGTTTGATCTCGATGCTCGCATCGGGGAATCCGAGATACTTCGCCAGCGGCGCGCCGGTTGGCGCATCGGCCGGCAATTCCATCAGACCCGAGGCGTCGGCATCGATGCCCAGCTCCTTGGCCGAACACAGCATGCCGTTCGACTCGACACCGCGCAGGGCGGCTTTCTTGATTTCGACGCCGTTGGGCATGGTCATGCCGATCGTCGCCAGCGGCGCCTTCAAACCAAGACGCGCATTCGGTGCGCCGCACACAATCGTAAGCGGATCGCCATGGCCGATCGCGACCTGGCACACGCGCAACTTGTCCGCATTCGGATGCGGTACGCAGGCGATGATCTCGCCGACGACAACGCCATCAAGTGCGGCTCCTAGCGACTCGACGCCTTCGACTTCGAGACCCGCCATTGTGAGCCGGTGCATCAATGCATCACGATCGACCGGAATGTCGACGACTTCGCGCAGCCAGTTTTCGGAAAATTTCATTTCGTACTTGTTCCTTTCGCTCGTCGTCCCTGCGAACGCCGGGACCCATTTTTTTGCTGAGACGAAAAACAAATGGATTCCGGCCTTCGC
>JBBRZD010000163.1:0-7357 GCA_038237055.1 Lysobacterales bacterium
CTGCTGCAACGGCTCGGTCAGCCGCCGGTGATCGGCGAGATGCTCGCGGGACTCGCGCTCGGACCGATCGTGTTCGGCGCGCTTGCACCACAATGGCACGCCTGGGTTTTTCCGCACGCGGGGCTCGGCGGACTCGATGGATTGAGCCAGGTCGGGCTGGTGCTCTTCATGTTTGTCGTCGGCGCCGAATTGCGCGCACCCAATGGCGCACGCGAGCGCATCGTCGCAGCCACATGGGTCGGCGTGCCTAGCGTGCTCGTACCGATGACGCTCGGCTTCGCCGTCGCGCCGGTCCTGCATCCGCATTACGCGCCGGCCGGTATCGGCCTCCTGCCGTTCTCGCTGTTCATCGCGGTGTCGATGGCGATCACCGCCTTTCCTGTGATGGCGCGCATCCTCAAAGACCGCGGCCTCACGCACTTGCCGGCGGGTCAACTGTCCCTTGCAGCTGCCGCAATTGCTGACGTCGGCGCCTGGATCATGCTCGCGCTCGTCGTCGCACTCATCGGCGCGCATGGCGGCTGGCAAGGTTTCGCGCGTACCTGCATCGGACTGTGCGTGATGGGGGCTGTCGCGTTCAGTGTGCTGCGTCCGCTGGTTGCGCGCATGCTCGCGCGCTACGCAACCGACGGCCGCCCCGGCGGCGCGGTGCTGAGCCTGCTGCTGATCGGCGCCTGCGCGATGGCCGCCGCGACCGACGCGCTTGGCCTGCAAGCGGTGTTCGGTGCGTTTCTGTTCGGCGCCTGCCTGCCCCGTGACGACCGCGTGCTCGACACTCTGATCGAGCGCGTCGAGCACGTCGCCGTGCTCGTGCTGATGCCGATTTTTTTTGTGCTCGCAGGCCTCAACACGACACCGTCTGCGTTTTTCGGCGCCGGCTGGGCGATGCTTGCGTTGATCCTGCTCGTTGCCGTACTTGGAAAATTCCTCGGCGCCGGCATTGGCGCGCGCATTTCCGGCAGCAATTGGCGCGATGCGTGCGTGGTCGGCACGCTGATGAACGCACGCGGCCTGATGGAGCTGATCGTGATGAAGGTCGGTCTCGACGCGGGCGTCATCGGTCCCGAGATCTTCACCATGCTGATGCTGATGGCAATCGCGACGACGCTGATGACGACTCCGATGCTGGCCGCGTTGATGAGATTCCGACGTGTGCCAGCGGCAAAGCCATCCATATCATCGCGGCGATAGCATTGCGCGCGCTGCAGAAATCAGCATCAGCCGTTACCAAGTCGATCGCACCCTTACCCCATGCCGCCGTTGACGCCGATGACCTGCCCGTTGACGTAGGCCGCCGCGTCGGAACACAGAAAGCACACCAGCGCGGCGACTTCATCGGGCGTGCCGGCACGGCCGGCGGGCACCAGTGCTTTTATCTGCGCGTCGTCGAAGGAATCGGCCGCCATGCGTCCCGCAATCACGCCGGGCGCGACGACATTCACGGTAATGCCGCGTGAAGCCATTTCGCGCGCAAGCGATTTGCTCGCGCCGTGCAGCGCCGACTTTGCCGCCGCGTAATTGACCTGGCCGCGATTGCCGAGCACGGCGGCGACCGAAGACACCGAAACGATGCGGCCCCAGCGCGCGCGCGCCATCGGCAGCAGCAGTGGCTGGGTCACGTGGAAGAAGCCGTGCAGCGACACATCGATGACGCGCCGCCATTGCTCCTCGCGCATGCCGGCCATCGGCGCGTCGTCGTGGATGCCGGCGTTGTGCACGAGTACCTGGATCGGGCCGCCTTCGAGCAGCGGTTCCAGCGCCGCGCGTGTCGCATCGCCATCGGTGAGATCGAACGCGATCGCGGTCGCGCGGCAACCGTCGGCATGGATCGCATCGACGACCGCCTGCGCGCGTTCGATGCCCGAATGCGCGTGCACGATCACGTCGCAGCCTTGTGCGGCGAGCCTGCGCGCGATCGCGCCGCCAATGTCACCACTGCCGCCGGTCACGAGTGCGCGTCGATTCACCATGGCGTGTTTCCACCGGGGGAGGAGGCGCCATGATGGCGGCTTTGGCGTCACTTGCGTAGCCTGTGCGACCCGCCCGCCGGAATCCGGACATGTCGCAAACGCTCGCCGCCATCGCCGTCGTGATCCCCGACTAGGACGAGGCGATCGCGTACTACACGCAGATACTCGGCTTCGAGCTCATCGAAGACAGCCCGCGCGAGCCCGGCAAACGCTGGGTGCTGGTCGCGCCGCCCGGATCGAAAGGTACACAGCTCCTGCTTGCGCGCGCGTCGACACCAGCGCAGCGCGAACGCATTGGCGATCAGACCGGTGGCCGCGTATTCCTGTTCCTGCATACCGACAATTTCTGGCGCGACCACGCCGCGTACAAGGCGCGCGGTGTCGAGTTCGTCGAGGCGCCGCGCGAGGAAAGTTATGCGACGGTGGTCGTGTTCAAGGATCGCTACGGCAATCGCTGGGACCTGATCCAGCCAAAAGCCTGACGCGATCGCACGTCAGAAACGCAAGCCGACGGCAACGCGGGTCTGGTCGACGTGAGTGAAGTTCACCGCGCGCTCGCGCGCGAGCTTGCAGAACCATGCCCGGTAGTCGTATTCCAGCGCCAGTGCGGACCCGTGCACCATCACGCCGTCATCGGCAAGTCCGTGCTTGTAGGATGCATCCACGGTGAGGCGTGCCACGTCGCTTACGTGATACTTCAATAGCGCATGCGTGATGCGTTGCTGCGTGTGCAGACGATCGTCACGCACTTGGTACACGGAAATCTCGCCCTGCGGCAGCAGCGCCTTCGTGCCGAACCCGAGCGTGATCGCATCGTTCGGGTCGAAGTTGAGGTTGTAGTACGGGCGCAGGTTGGTGCGGCCGATGCCGACGATCGCATAGGTGTCGCCGCCGATATTTGCCTGCGCCGAGCCACCGAGGAATCCGCGCGTGGCCGCCTGTGCGGAGAGCTGCAGGCTGACGATGCCGAGTTCGGGATCGGCTTCGTAACCCGCTCGCGTCTGGCGGAAGTGCTGCTGGTCGGCGTACTGGCCGATCCAGACTTTCTGGTCGCCGATATTGCGGCGCACGTTCACGTCCCAGGCATCGTTGCCGTCGGAATTGGCGTACCACGCAGGCGTTAGCTTGAACGGCGGGCCCTCCGTCTCCGGCTCGACGGCTTCCTGCGCATGGGCGAATCCGGCCAGCAGAAGGAGCGCCAAGCCGCATGGCAGCAGACACAAGGGAAACGGGGCGGAGTGCATCGGCATGGCGGCGGCTGTCCAGTTAGTCGCACAACGAACTGCATCCTGCCCGATCGCGTGTGATTTTCCCCGCGCCCGCGCGAATAACGTTTCCGTAGCGCAAGATCGGAGGTGACGGAGTGGATATGGTACAGGCCCGGATGACAACGGAATCAAGGCGCGAGCAGTTTCAGGCGTTACTTGAACGCCATCGCGGCATCGTTTTCAAGGTGGCCAATACCTACTGCCGCCACGCCGAGGATCGACGCGACGTCAGTCAGGAGATCTGCGCGCAGGCATGGAAGGCGTTTCCGGCCTGGGATTCGGAACGCCCGTTTTCGACCTGGATGTACCGCATCGCGCTGAATGTCGCCATCTCGCATGCACGCGGCAACGCCGAGCGCATGCGTCTCGTCGCGCTCGACGACAACGAAGACGAACCGGCGCACGACGACGAGACAGCGCGCGAAGCCGATGAAGGCCTGCGTGCGCTGTACCACTGCATCGCGCAGCTCGACCCGCTGAATCGCGCGCTGCTGCTGCTCTATCTCGAGGAGAAAAGTCAGCGCGAAATCGCTGACATCCTCGGCCTCAGCGAAACCAACGTCGCGACCAAGATCGCCCGCCTCAAGCAACGCATCCGCAACGACATCAACCCGACCGGAACCTGATCATGGAATCCATCATGGAACTCGACGACCTCAAACTCGCCTGGCAAACGCTGGACCGCCGCCTGGAACAGCAGAACGCCCTGAATCTGCAACTGTTCAAGGACGGCCGACTGGACAAGTCACGCCGCGGACTGCGTCCGCTCGTATGGGGACAAGCCGTGCAAATGCTGATTGGCGTGCTCGGTGCGCTCTGGTTCGCGCCGTTCTGGATCGCGCACCTGCACGAGCTGCCGCTGCTGCTCGCCGGTCTGGTCATGCACGCGTACTGCATCGGCTTGATCGCGTTCGGCGCAGTGATGCAGGCGCGCATCGCACACATCGACTACGCCGCGCCGGTGCTGCAGATCCAGCATGAATTGCTGCGCCTGCGCCGCACCTATGTGATCGGCGGCATGCTGATCGGCTTGCCGTGGTGGTTCCTGTATGTGCCGCTGACCATGGTGCTGGCGAAAATGGGCAGCAATGCAAACGTCTTCGACAACGCGCCCTCGTTTGTCTACATCAGCGTCGCCATCGGCGTCATCGGCATGCTGCTGACCTGGATCCTGCATCGCTGGGCGAACCGCCCGAAACATGCCCGCATCGGACGCTGGCTTGACGACACCGCGGCCGGCACAAGCATCCGACGCGCGCAGGCTGCGGTCCATGGTCTCACGCGCTTCGAGCAGGAGTGACGGGCACCGGCGTCGCTCTCGCGGCGCCGAGCAAATTGCCGAGGACGAAGCCGCGCCAGCCATCTTCAGTCGTTGCAGAGGCGGTCGCCGTGGCTCCATTGACTGCGCAGCCCGATACGCGCGTTTATTTCCCTCATGGCCCCGACCGCTGCAATTCGAATCGTCCACGAAGACGTTCCATTGGAGCAACGATGCGCGTCAATGCGCCGTCGCGCGCTCCACGATGGCCCGGCCACCATCGGCGATCTCCACATCCGGAATATCGGCCAATGCGTGGTACAGACGCACGCGCTCATCGAAGGCCGCGTCCGTCGGCAGCGGAAGATCGATCGGTGGCGTGGTCCAGGCGTCGAGAAAACCACGCGCCGCGGTCGCGACAGCGGGATCTGCGTGCGCGTCCAGCATTGCTTCACGCGCGGCTGACAGGAACGCGAGACCTGCGCCGCGCCGATCTGCGCGTTTTTCGTGCTGCAGCCGATCGAACAACGCAATGCGCGGGCCGGCACCGAGATCGCGCATCTGGCTCGCCACGGTATCGCTGAGCAAGGCGAGTGCCGCATCGGGGTCGGCAGGCGTCGACGTTGGCGGAACCAGATGCATGCGACCCAGCGTCTGCGCATATGTGCCGTGGTCGAGCGACCAGAGCATGCGGTCCTCGCCTACGTACATCGCATCGCTCGGTGCGCTCGCATGCAGGCGCCCATGATGTTCAAAACCATCGAGCATCGATCCGACAAACGCCGCGACGCGCGAATCGAGGCGCTCGACCGCGCGCGGCACCTGCTCGCCCCACCACGGCAGCGCGAGCAGGGGAAGGATCGCCGCGAACAGCATCGCCTTGCGAGGCAGACCGCCCATGAGCAAGGCCATGCCCTGGAACCAGAGGAAGAGACCGAATATCGCTGATGCAATCGCAACGGACGGCTGGCTGCTGCCGTGACGCTTCGTCTCGACGAAATCCGCGGGCTCCGCGTTGGCTGGATCGCGCGGGTCGAACGCGAGCGCCATCGTCGCATTCGGCGCACTCCAGCCGGCAATCGCCTGCTCCACCGGCTGGTCCAGCAGAATTTGCAGCGCGTCGTAAGCCGTCGCCGGCGGATCGGCATGCGGCGGTGGATCTTCGGGCGCATGCGAAGTCAGCCATGCGCGTGCATCGGCGCGCAGACGAACCTCGGGCAAGGCGAAGCCGTGTGCATCGCGTGTCCATGCGAAGGGCACGCCCGACAGCAGTTCCTTTGGCGCGTAGGGTGCGGTGAACACAAAGCGGTCGCCGCAGAAGGCGCGTTGCACCGGCGCACCCCAGTCGCCGGCAAGGTTCACGACCATGCACGGCGTTCCGTGCGCGTGGAGTTTCCAGTATGGGCTGTCGCCAACCTCGGCAGGATCGAATTCCAGCGCGATCCAGCTCGCGCTGACCACGCCCTGCGAATGCGCGGTGTAATGCCCGTAGCGCGCGGCATCGATTGCCGGTTGCGGACCAAGCTGCCAGGCGATGGTCAGCGTCACCACCGCTATGCCAAGCTGCAATGCCGCCGCGAAACCGGTCAGGCGTCCGAATACGAGACGCATGGCATTGCCCAGTAGAAACGATCCCGCCGTAGCAGCGGGGGCGGGAGCGACTGCATGCGCACGTGCCGTGCGCTCGGCCCGTTTTTCTTCCACGTTCGATGGGCTTTCGTCCATGCGCGCTCCCGCGGTTGCGTGACGCCGCCATTATCCGCGGATGTGCGGGCAGCGGTAGTCGCGCCGATCCTCTGGCATCAGCACTGATAGCTGTTGTCGACTGTGCTTATAGCTGTCCGAGAATCGCAACCCTCGAGCAGGCGCTCGCTGATCCGGCAGCGACGCGCGCGGCGGTGAGCACCGCCGCGGCACCGCTCGTTCCTATCTGGGCCCGTCAGCTCTCGTCATCCACTGGCGCATCCTTCTCGGCCGGTTCGCGATGTTCGGCCTTGTCGATCTTCTGCTGCGCTTCCTCAGCGCTGTCGCTAACCGAAGGCAACGCCGTCGGCTTGGCCAGCAGCAGATTGGGATCAATGCGCCGGTTGAGCCAGCGCAGACCCAGATGCAGATGCGGTCCGGTCGCGCGGCCCGTGCCGCCAATCTTGCCGATCACCTGACCGCGCTTGACCTGATCGCCCGTCTTCACTTTGATTGCGGAGAGATGGAAGTTCATGCTGAGCAGGCCATCGCCGTGGTCGATGTAGACCGCGTTGCCAGTGAAGAAATGATCCGCAGCGAGCACGACGGTGCCGTCGGCGATCGCCTTCACCGGCTTGCCTGCGGGAACCGGATAGTCTCGCCCGCTGTGCAGGCTGGTGTGCTCCTTGTCGAAGATACGATCACTGCCGAAATCGTCTTCGCTTTTCGGCAACTTCGCCGCCGGCGCACCCAGCGGCAGCGAGAATCGCGGTGCGGTATCGCTGCCGGCGAGTATTTTCGCGACTTCGGGGCGTTCCGACACCGCGCGCGCCGTATCTTCGCTGGACATGTGCAGGAAGCGATCGAGTTTGGCCGGCAAGGGCATGTCCACTGTCGGAAAATCCGTCTTCTGCACCTTCAGCGTACCCAGGTGCTGCTTGCCATCCTGGTCCCACAACGCGATCTCGTGCGAACCTGGCGTGGCGCGGATATCCACCGGGTAATAGCAGACAGCATCGACCGCCTTGTAGCGCTTGCCGTAGACACCGCACTCCTTCGCCGCGATGCCGGCCCAGCGGGCAACACCGCCTTGCTGCGCGGTGACGACGTTGGCGGCACCCGCGCCGCTGGCCCACAACGCGGCCAACAGCAGGCTCGAACCTGCGAACAGGACACAC
>JBBRZD010000164.1:0-7302 GCA_038237055.1 Lysobacterales bacterium
CGACTTGTGGCAGCAAGGTGTGGCAGATCGAAAGATCAGCGACGAAACGCGGATTTTCCTCGCGAAAGCCAACCAGAACCTTTTCCTTCTTTGGCACCCACTTCACCGAGAGCCTGCCCTTGCGACGATAGCCCCAAGCCTCGTCGCTGAGCGGATCGAGCCAACGTTCCGGCTCGACCTTGCCGATGCGTTCAAAATTGTCGGCAAGCACGCGCTGCTTGGCCATGATTTGTGCCGCTGGCGACATGTGCTGCAGGCTGCATCCGCTGCATGTGCCGAAGTGCACGCAGAGCGGCCCGACGCGATCAGGAGAACGCGTCAGCAATTCCTCAACCTTGGCTTCATCGAAGCTGCGACTGCGTTTGGTCAAGCGAATACGCGCGCGCTCACCCGGCAGCGCGCCGGTGACAAAAACGGCCTTGCCGTCGACGCGGGCGACGCCACGACCATCGTGGGTGAAATCGGTGATATCTACTTCGATGGTTTGCATGTGCTTGAAGTGAAGCGCTCACCCGATCCGGGTGGGCGTAATGATATTGCGGATCAGGAATTTCGGCGGCGTCGGCTCTCACTGGACCCCGTGTCGTCGGCCATCCATGGCCTGCACGGGTTGACTACATTTCCTCACTGGACCCCGTGCCATCGGCCATCCATGGCCTGCACGGGGTGACTACATCCTGCAGTCATTTTTGTTTCCAGGCGCCGTTTGTGTCCTGATAATACCAGCCGGTGCGCGCCTGCTGGATCCATTGTCTGGCGAAGGTGCTGCGGATCTGAGCCTCCCATTCGGCATGTCCGTTGGCGAGCGCGATCTCGTGATAGACGGCCAGGCGGTCCTTGTTCTCGTCGGCAACAGCGGAATTGACGATCGCACGTTCCGCCAACGGCACACTCGCCGCATCGCGTACGGCGACCAGGCCATCGCGCGTGAAGCCGATGGCACCGCTTGCACAGTACTTCGACAGCGTCGTCGCAAAACGCTGCGTCATGCGCGCCTGGATGGTCGCGATCTGCGGTGTCTGGATGTTGACGTTGGCGCTTTGTGCGTATGCGCTCGGAATCAACAGATCGAGCAGCGCCGCGCCTGGCGATTTGCCCGGGCCGGGCTTGTCTTCGGCTGGCGGCGGCGCCTCCTCCGTCGCCTTCTCTCCAATCACCTTGCCGACGAATTGCTCGGCAGCATTGTCCACCGCGGCTGCCGGAAAATTCACGATGATCGTGACGCAGGCTACTGGCAGGAAAAACAGCGCAGCGAATGCAGCACCGACGATGAATTTACGCATGGTTTTCTCCCATAGTGAATTTATTGGATCACCGGCGCCTGCCCGTGCATCGCTACCTGCAGGCGGCTCACCAGGGTCGGCCAGCCGACGCGACGCCGACGACCGACGATCGTGATGCGCGGCAGCCCCGAACCTTCCACGATAGTGTAGTCGCCGACATCTGATTTGGTCGCGATATCTGCGGGCAGCGGATCGATGCCGCTCATCATGCACACCTTGTCGAGCAAGCGGCAACGAAGGCCGAGGCGGCCATAACCGAATGTATTGACCAGTTTCAGCGCCATCGTCTGCAGGTTGTCCGAAAGGCCACCGCCGCTCGCAATCGCAGTCACGTCACTGATCGCCTTGTAGCTCATGCGACCGCCGCCGGCGGTGTGCAGCCAAGCGTCGAACGACACCGGACTCCAGCTGATCAGGCTCAATTGGCTGATGGTCCCCGCGAGACGTCCGCTCATCCCGCCTAGCGAGAATGCACTCGTGACTTGTTCGAGATCGAGATTCTCGAAATGGATATCGGCGCCGAGCACGGGCACGTCGCTAAAGGGATGCTCCAGGCTGAGGCCGCTGACGCCCAGATGCCCATCGAAGACATACAGATCGAGACCACCGTGCAACTCGATCTTGTCACCGGCGAATTCGATCTCTGGAATGCCGCCGGACAGGTTGCCGGGGAAGTGCGGCCAACCCAGCGCTGCCGAGAGCTGCGCCATTTCGATGCCCGCGATCGCGAACGACCCTGCGTAGCGCTCCCCGCGCGGCGAATCGGGCTGCAAGCTCAGCTTTTCCACACGAAGCTTTCCGCCCAACACGCCGACATCGAGCGCTTGCGCGAGCACGATCCTCTGGTCGCGCGATTCGAGTTCGGCACTCGCCGCGGTCAACGGGATGCGCAAAAGCTCGATCGCTTTCCAGGACAACCGGGTTGCGGGCATATCCTTGCGTGCATCCCAGTCGATGCCGCCATCGATGCCGATCAGCGAGAAACGGCCCGCGTCGTCACGAATGCCGACATCTCGCGAACTGAACGCGAAGCGCTGCAAGCCACTGGTGTCGAATTCCAGCGCGCCCTTGATCGATCCGTCGCCGTGGACGTCCGCATATCCCTTTGATGTAAGCCAGCTGCGTGCATAGCGATCAAGTGCGGTGTCGAGCTGCGCTTCGCGCAAATCGATCTGCAACGCGTGCAGCCGATGCGCATCTGCTGCAGCAATCTCTGCGTTCGCGCTGAACGCAAGTACACCGGGGTCGTTCCAGTCGAATCGGTCGATGCGCCAACGCGTGTCGAGCAGAGTCGCATCGAGGGTTGCGGTGACCGATGTCGGCGGAAGATTCACATAGAGCGGACTCGCCAGCAGCTCGCCACCATGAAACGTGGCATCCAGCTGCAAGCGCTGGCGATTCGCGATCGTCGAGATGCGTATCGATCCGGTGGCCTTGACCTTGGCTGCAGCGAAGGTGCCGTCCTTGGTGTCGTAGTCGATACCGTCCAGCACGAATCGGCTGTGCGCGCGTTCGCCCTGTTTCGACAGCGGATAAAGGATGGTTTCATTGAGCGCAACTATTCCGCCAAAGAGCTTCGTGCGCAGTGAACCAAGCAGGCGCAGCGCTCCATCATTCGATTGCCATCGCGAAGATGCCATTGATAGCCCGACCCCTTCCAGGCGTCCTGCTTTCCACGCCAGGCTTGTCGGCGGGCGATCGCCAGCCGCTACCCAATCGATGCCGCCGCGCACGCCGCTGAATGCCATCAAGCCCGTACCATCGTCGACGTCGAGGCCTGTTGTCGTCAGTGCAACGCGTTGTGGCCCATGCTCGTCGAATGCCAACTCGGCCGCGAGTTCGCCCTTCAGCACAAGCTTGCCGAGCCCTTGCGCCGACAGCAGGTCTTTGGCGTAGCGTTGCGTTACCAGAGGGAACACTGCGTGATCGACGCGGACGGAAAGCGCACGCAAAGGCGCCAATGCGGATGGATCAAGCTCGCCGCTCGCCTCGAACGCAAGTGCTTGCGGGTCACGCCAAGCGAATCGTGCGATGTCCCAGTGCCCATCGTCACGCACGCTTGCATCGAGATTCGTTTCCAGCGGCGTAGCGGGCAGTTGAGCATGAAGTGTGCCCACATGCAGCGAGCCACCGGTGAATGTCGCGTCGGCCACCAGGTGCCGGCCCTGCCCGGCCGAAGTCGATGTCAAATGACCGGTTACTGCGAGCGCCGCGCCGGACACCGTTCCATCGAACGTATTGAAGGCGAGACCGTTGGCACCGTAGCGCAGGTCGAAGCCGCCACCGGCACGCGCGCTCCCCTCGGCATCGAGCACGCCGTCGCGCAACTCGCCTGCCGGCCAGATCGATGCAAGCGGCGCTTTCAGCCATGCAACCGGCACATGTTGCAGCGATGCATTCAGTGGCCGATCGCCCGTCATTGGGATCGTCAGAAGCACGCGACTTCCGTCACGCTCGAGCGTGAGATCCAGGTGCCCCTGCGCGACACCCAGTGCAAAGTCGGCGCTCTGTGACGCCGCCGCACCCGAATTGAGTCGGATCGCACCGGAGCAAAAGAACGAGCTGTCGGACCGGCGTTGCAGCGCACACGTCCATTCGACCTGACCATCGAGTGCGAGCTGCGGAACTTCCAGTCGGGCCGCACTCAACTGCAGCGAGCCGCCGTCCGCTTGCTCGACCAAGACCAAGCGCAGATCATGCGCATCCACGTGTGCGTCATGCACGCGCTGTGCGGTGAGCGTCAACGTACGCGCGCAGGCGACGCTGCTGGTCAGCGCGAGCAGACCCAGTGCAAGAAATAGTATTCCGCCTGGCATTGACGATAGTCGCATCGCCTATCATTCTGACAGCCATTGCCGCTCGAATGCGCGAACTTGAGGATGCCTTTTGTGTCGATGCCACGTGTGCTCGTCGCCGACGACAATGTTTTGAGCCTGCAATTCTTCCATGCTGCGCTGACGGCGCTGGGGGTCGAATGCATGGAAGCCGCCGATGGCACGATCGCGCTGGAGCTGGCGCGCAGCGCAGCGTTCGATCTCCTTTTGCTCGATGTACATATGCCTGACCTGGATGGTCTTGGGACGCTCAATCAGATTCGTGCCCAGCAAGGACCATCGCAACGTGCGACGGCACTCGCGACGACCGCCGACAACGATGCCGCGACGCACGCCAAGCTGCGCGCATCGGGCTTCATAGAAGTGCTCGTCAAGCCGCTGACAGTGGATGCGCTGCGTGCAGCGCTCGTAAGGCATCTGCCCGCTCGGCACTCGCGCGAAATCGTCGGCGATCCGGATAAATGGCTCGATGAAAACCATGCTCTCGCCGTCGCCGGCGGCGATCGCGCGATTGCAGCCGCTCTGCGTGGCTTGCTCGTTGCGGAACTGGAATTGCTGCCAGCAGAGCTCGCGGCCATTGGCACGCGACACGACGCGCAGGCACTGTGCGAACGCCTGCATCGACTCGATGCCTCTGCCGGATTCTGTGGGGCGCCCGTGTTGGCGAAAGCGGGATCAGCGCTGCGCGCCGCGCTGGACGCACCGACGTGGCCAGAGCTGGAAATTTTCCGGTTCCTCGAAACCTGCGAACGCACTCGCACGATGCTTGCGCACGCTGCATCAACGGGAGTCGACGGCAGCCGCACTCCGTGAGGACAAGGCCCACGCATTGAGATCGCCGCCAACCAGATGACGGATCGTCGTGCGCATCAGACGTCGAAGTTGAATTAGATGCGCTGCCGCAGGACATACATCGCAGTCCAGCGCCAGCAGCGCTGCACCGCTGACACGCGGAAACGCAGCGCCTTCAAGCCACCCACTCGCGCCGGAGTTCGGGTCATAACTGTATTCGCCGTCCGCCTCGATCGGATCGCCGCCTGCGGTTTGCGTCAGCGCAAGCGCATATCCGATGTCCGCAAAAAAATCGCGTTCGAAACGGCGCAGTGTCCAGGCGATATCGCCTTCGTCCGTGAGCCTTGACAAGCATTGTGCGTAAGCGGCAAACGCGCCGGCATGGGTATCATTGCGTCCGCTCAGTCGCTGTACGAGCTCGTTGACATACATCGCCGCAAGCATTGCACTACCCGACAGCACGAACGGCGTGCTGGCAACTTCCGCGGCAGTCAAGGCACCGAGTTCACCGCGCGCAATCCATCCAAGTAGCAACGCCTGCAGCGGTTGCAGCACCCCGCGTGGAAGCCGGCTGCGCTCGCGACGCACGCCACGCGCGACCAACCCGACCCGCCCGAAATCGCGCGTGAACGCTTCGATCAGCAGCGAGGTTTCGCGATAGGGCCTCGCGTGAAGGATGAATGCAGGTTGCTGGTCGATACGCATGAGCGAACAGTGGAGCGAGGAATACCACTTAAACGCGTGGCAAGATTGATTGATTCCCGCTCCGCGTTGCCTGTTCCCGGAACCTTATTCCGAATACCCGAACTGCTTCAACGCGATCGCGTTGTCGCTCCACGATTCACGCACGCGCACCCAGAGTTCCAGGAACACCCGGCGATCAAGCACGGCCTCCATGGCGCGCCGCGCGGAACTGCCGATCTTCTTCAGCTGGGCGCCGCCAGCTCCGATCACAATGCCCTTCTGACCATCGCGTTCGACCCAGATGACCGCACCGATCCGTGTAATGTCGCTTTCATCCTCGAAGCGTTCGATTTCAACCGCAGTTGCATACGGCAGTTCGGCAGCTAGCTGAAGCATCAGTTGTTCGCGAATCAGTTCCGCCACGAGGAAGCGTTCGCTGCGGTCGGTAAATTCGTCTTCGCCATACTCGGCTGCCGCCTCCGGCAACAGGCCGACCAGTTCGGCGAGCAAGGCGGCAACGCCATCGCCGCGCCGCGCCGCGACGAAGTGCACCGATGTATAAGGCCGTTCACGAGTGATTTCCGCTGCAAATGGCAACAGCGATTTCTTGTCTGCAAGCTTGTCGACCTTGTTGATCACCAGAAGGCACGGGGCGGGCTGCGTTGCGGCAAGTTTCCAGACATCCTGATCCTCGTCCCGCCAACGCACACCATCGATGACATGCACGAGTACGTTCGCTTCGTCAGGCACCTGGCGTGCAATACGATTGAGCTGGCGATTGAGGGCACGCTTGCCTCCCTGATGCAGGCCAGGGGTGTCGATGAATGCTATCTGCGCGCCATTGCGCGTTGTGATGCCGAGAATTCGATGACGGGTGGTCTGCGGTTTCGGCGTCACGATGCTAAGCTTGGTGCCGAGCAGAGCATTCAACAAAGTTGATTTGCCGACATTAGGTCGGCCGATCAATGCGACGCGACCGAACCGGTGCGGCGATGGGGTGGATGCGTCAACGCTGCTCATTGAATTTCACCTTGATATCGGTCAGCACGCGCTCGGCCGCCGCCTGCTCGGCAATACGGCGACTGGACCCGCTGCCATTCCCACTGACATCCAGGCTGGCGACGCGACAGCTCACCTCGAATACACGCGCATGTTCCTCACCGCTGCAATCGACGAGATCGTAGCCAGGCAGTGGCAGGTTGCGCCCTTGCAGCAGCTCCTGCAATCGCGTCTTCGCATCCTTGGGTGTATGCGCCCCAGCCGCTACGCGTTCGGAAAAAATACGACGCACCACGTCGCGACATGCAACCCAACCCGCGTCGGCATAGATGGCCGCGACCAATGCTTCAAATGCATCGGCAAGGATCGAGTCTCGGCGGAATCCGCCGCTTTTGAGCTCGCCTCCGCCTAGGTAGAGGCGCTCACCGATCTCATGAGCCCGCGCAATCTCGGCCAACGCGACGCCATTGACAAGCGCCGCGCGCAGTCGAGTCATTTCGCCTTCATCCGCACGCGGATGCCGTTCGTACACCAACTCGGCGACAAACAAATTCAACAGTGCGTCGCCGAGAAACTCGAGCCGCTCATTGTTGACATGACTGGCACTGCGATGCGTAAGCGCCTGCTCGAGCAGGCGCAGATCGACGAACGCATAACCCAAGATCGCGTTATTCGGCACCAGCGTTGGTGAGGCTCATCGATTTGTCGAA
>JBBRZD010000165.1:0-7295 GCA_038237055.1 Lysobacterales bacterium
CGACTCTCGCGACAGCTGCGTTGCCATCCCGCAACCAGATTGTCGCGCGCCTGCTATCGAGGCTGCTTGATGCTCTTGATCGTTTTGCTGCGCAGGGGTTCGCCGCATTTTCAGACGACTATGCGCGTCATGACGTATTGCGCGGTCGACGCGTCGACGTGTTGCGTGCCGATGGATCGCGCGAAGGCGTCGTGCGCGGTGTCGATATGCGCGGCGCGCTGCTGGTTGCTTTCGCCGACGGCGAGCGTGCCGTCGACAGCGCTGAAATCAGCGTCCGGGGGATTGCATGAAACTGCTGGTCGATCTCGGCAACACGCGCCTCAAATGGGCAACTCTGGCGGGTCAGCGCATGGTGGCTGGTGGCGTGTTCGCCCATCTTGGCAAGCCGCTGGCATACGACTTGCGCACCGAATGGGCGGAGCTCGCGCAGGTCGATCTTGTGCTGGTCGCCAGCGTCGTCGCGCCTTCGCGCGAAGAAGAACTGGACACCTTCGTGCGCGAACGCTTCGGCGCCCGTGCGCAGTTCGTGCGCAGCCCGGCGATGGCGCTGAGTGTGCGCAACGCCTACGCGGAGCCCACGCGTCTTGGCGTCGACCGCTTTCTCGCGCTGGCTGCATTGCATGCGCAACAGCCGCGCGTGCAAATGCTGGCCAGCGTCGGTACTGCGCTTACCTTGGATGCACTCGATGCCGACGGCACCCATCATGGCGGCGTGATCGTCGCCAGCCCGCATCTGATGCGCGAAAGCCTGCTCATGCATACGGCGCGCATTGGCGTGTCCGAGGGGCGTTGCGATGAGATGCCAGGCAACACGGCCGATGCCGTGATGACGGGATCGCTCTACGCTGCCGCAGGAGCCATCGATCGTTTTTGCGCGGCTACGACACGCCGGCTGGGTGCTGTGCCTGCCGTGACCCTCACGGGAGGTGGGGCGAACGAACTCGCGCCGCTGCTGGGGCCGATCGAGCGTGCGCACGATCTTGTCCTGCGCGGCCTTGCCTTGTGGGCGCAAGCGTCCATTCAACCCCGCTAGAATCACCCGCTCGCACTCGAGGCCCTGGTTTTCATGTTTGTCCGTGCCCTGTTCATACTGCTGGTGGCGTTGAATATCGGAGGAGCGTGCTGGCTCGCGTTCGCGCACCCGCCGCTTGCGGCGATGGCGGCGGCGAACGACCCCGGCGTGCCGAAATTGGTCCTGCTTTCAGAACGGGAGGACGGGCAGTCGGCCAGCGCGGAGCTGGCCAGCGCGCCGGAGAGCAAAGCAGACCTTGCCAATGATCGATGCCAAACCATCGGTCCATTCCCGACCCAGGCCGACACGCGCGTCGCGATGAACGCATTGATCCCATTGGCCAAGCGCGTGCGTATTCGAGAAACCCATGCGACCCAGACGCGCGGCTATTGGGTGTTCATGCCGGCGGCCGCTTCGCGCGAACAAGCTTTGGGGGTGGCGCGCGCGCTATCGGCCAAAGGCGTGCGCGATTATTACGTCGTCACCGCAGGCGATCAGCAGAACACGATCTCGCTCGGCCTGTTCCGCGACCAGGGCAACGCCGACCGCCGCCGCGCTGAAATCGTTGCGCTCGGCTTCACGCCACAAGTCAATACGCGCACTGAAGACTTGCCGGCCTACTGGCTCGATTTCGCGTTGCTCGACGGCCAGCCACTCGAGTGGCGCGGTCGCGTACCCGCACCGCACGACGCGCACGAGGAAACGATCGAGTGCTTCCTCTAGTCACCAAGTGCGTTCGGCTTGCTAGAATGCGCGCCCCATGCCGGCATAGCTCAGTTGGTAGAGCAACCGCCTTGTAAGCGGTAGGTCCCCAGTTCGAATCCGGGTGCCGGCACCAAGTCACAGGGTTTCGGAGATTTCCCAAAGGCCGAAGACTCTCAATAAACCCGCACGGCAGCGGGATTTTCTGTGCGTGTCCTCACCGATACAGATGCGCCTGAATCGCGATGAAGGCTTCACGGATCGCGGGCACCGAGCCCAGCGCGCGCTTGGCGTCGTTGACGCCGCCATAACGAATGCGCAGGAAGTCCGCGATCTTGCGCGACGCCAGTTCGTCGACGCCGTGCCTCTGGTACGCATCCAGCACGTAGTCGAGGAAGGAGCGCATCTCGTGCTCGTAGCCGGCAAGTCCCGTGGCGCGAGCGCTGCCCGCGCGTTCGTAACGTGACAACGGCGCCAGCGTGAACCGCACATAGGCGAGTACGTCGAAAATATCGCTGTCGGGTGCGTCGATCAGGCGACGCATGTCATCCAGTCGATCGGCGTCATAGCCCAGATCGGCCAGGCGTTGCTGGAACGCTTCCCGCCGGTCGGGATCGCTCCACACCGCGCGCAACTCGTCTTCCGTGGCGACCAGGGTGCCGAGGTCGCCGAACAGCTGCTGCATGAACTCCTGCGCGGTGATCTGCCGGCCCTCGTGCCAGTACGTCGTGGCGGCGAGATAGCAAATCGAGCGTTCCTTGCCGTCGGCCAGCTTCACCACAATCTTCTGCACCGGCTCAGCGGAATCCTTAACGGCAGTGGCCCTTGCCGAGGGATCGTCCGCAGCGCCCATTCCCAGCGGTTTGCCTGACGTGGCCGGCTCGTCCGGCGGGAGCGGTTCGCCATCCCACTCCGGATCGTTGAAGTGCTCATAGCCCTTCACGAAATCGTAGATGGTGAAGAAATCCTTGCCATCGAAGGTACGCGTGCCGCGACCGATGATCTGCTTGAACTCGATCATCGACTTGATCGGACGCAGCAACACGATGTTGCGCACGTTGCGCGCGTCGACGCCGGTCGAGAGTTTCCTGGAGGTGGTCAGGATCGTCGGCAGCGTTTTTTCGTTGTCCTGGAACTCGCGCAGATGCTGCTCACCGAGCTTGCCGTCGTCGGCGGTGACGCGCTCGCAGTAGTGCGGATCGGGGTTGTCCTTGATCTGGTTGATGATATTTCGCACGCGCGCGGCGTGGTCTTGCGTGGCGCAGAACACCAGCGTCTTCTGGCGCTGGTCGATCTGGTCCATGAATTCGTGCACGCGACTTTCCTCGCGTGCATCGATGATCAACTTCGTATTGAAGTCGGCCTCGGTGTACTCCCGGTCCGGGTCGATCTCGCCGCTGGTCACCTCGTCCTCGTCGGAGAACGTGTAGGTGTCCAGCGTGCTGGCCATCTGGCGCACCTTGAATGGCGTCAGGAAGCCGTCGCTGATGCCTTCCTTCAACGCGTAGGTGTAAACCGGGTCGCCGAAATAGCGGTAGGTGTCGACATTCGCGTCGCGCTTGGGCGTGGCGGTCATGCCCAGCTGCACGGCCGGCGAAAAGTATTCCAGGATGCCGCGCCACGTACTTTCATCATTGGCGCCGCCGCGATGGCATTCGTCGATGACGATGAAGTCAAAGAAATCCGCGGGATAGCCTTCGAACGTGAACTGCGGTTCGCCGGCGTTATCCGCTCCGGTCATGAAGGTCTGGAAGATGGTGAAGAACACGCTGGCGTTCTTCGGAATTCTGCCTTGCCTGCGCATCTCCTCGGGGCTGATGCGGCACAGCGCATCGGGCGCAAATGCGCTGAACGCGTTGTAGGCCTGATCGGCGAGGATATTGCGGTCGGCCAGAAACAGGATGCGCGGACGGCGCACCGGATCGCGGCTCAGGTTCCAGCTCGACTCGAACAATTTCCACGCGATCTGGAACGCGATCGACGTCTTGCCGGTGCCGGTGGCCAGAGTCAGCAAAATGCGTTGTTCGCCATTGGCAATCGCCTCCAGCACGGCGGTGATCGCGTTGTGCTGGTAGTAGCGCGGCTGCCACTTGCCGCCGCCGGTCTCGAACGGCACGGCGCCAAAGCGGTTGCGCCAGTCGTTGCCTTCGGGGAAGCAGCGAGTCCACAGTTCCTGCGGAGTAGGGAAGGGCAACGCGATATCGCCTTCCTTGCCGCTCTGCATGTCGATCGCATACCAGCCGATGCCGTTGCTCGCGTAGGCAAAGCGTGCCTGCAGGCGGGTGGCGTAATCCTTGGCTTGCCCCACGGCCGCCGTGTGGCCCAAGCCGGCGCGTTTGGCCTCGATCACCGCCAGCTTGCGGTCGCGATAGCTCAGCACGTAATCGGCCGACAACGGATTCGCGCGGCCGCCACCGCCGGTGATGCGGCCGGGGCAGATCATTTCGCGATTGACCTTGGATCCCTCGACCACACCCCAACCGGCAGCGCGCAACGCAGGGTCGATGCGGTTGGCGCGGGTATCGGCTTCGGTCTCGTTCACAAGCTTGCGTAGCCCCCTTCACGTTGCGCACGAATGGCCAGCACAAACACAGTATCGACAGCGGCCACGTACTGGTACAGAGCAACATAGCCGCGAGAGCCACGGCCGATCACCAGCTCGCGTATTTGCCGGCCCATCGGACGGCCAATCAAGGGATTGGCGCGAAGTACCTCAATGGCAACCACGATGCCGTGCAGGCGCGGCTCGACACCGGTGACCTCGTTGTGCAGCAGGTGATCGGCAATCCGATCCATGTCGTCGCCGAACCCCGGTGCCAGTTCAATGCGTGCCACGCTATTTCGCGAGCTTGCGCGCCGCGGGGCGCTTCGTGACCTTGCCTTGGATGCGACCCATCAAGTACTCGCGAAACTCGTCCCAGGGAATCGTTACACCGGTTTCCACAATGCGTTCGTAGCGCCGCGCCGCTTCCGCGTGGAAGTCGGCTTGGCGCTCGGCCAAATCGGCCCTCTCGGCGATCGCCTCGAGGATGAAATTGTGCGAGGTCGTGCCCGCCTGCTTCGCTGCCTCGGCAACGCGGGCCTTCAGTTCGTCGGGCAGACGGATGGTCGTGGTGCTCATGCATCGCTCCGGGACGGCTTCATTACGCACGAATGTAGCACGTTTGTGACACATCGGCTTTCCCGATGCGAGTTGTTGCGCTGGCCGAGCTTCGCGACGCATACTCGCTTGCAAGTGGGTTGGGGGTTCCCGGCCGGCGTTATGGCCTCGGTGAGATCACCGGGGCCTTTCGCTTTCTAGAGCGGGGTGAATCTTCAAACCCTGTCCATCAAAGCCTACGCCTACGTTTCCGCGGCCGCCGCGGCAGAAGAACTTCCGCTTCAGCACTTCGAATGAACGATTGGGCTGCTCCGGCCTGACTACCGACAAACCAATCGGCCGCGCAACGAGATCAGCGAATTGCAGACCACTGGAATTGGTCTTCTTGTCTGCAAAGAAAACCTCGAACGGCAGTGGCGTTGTGAACTTGTTCTCACCCGCGCACACACGCCGGAACTCGAGCTCCAGTTCTGCGTCCTCCTTTTTGCCCCGGCACTCCACTACTACGTGAGTTGTGAGTTCCTGCTGGCCTTTTTCGTGCAGGAACTCGTGAAGGGTTTCGAGACAGAACCCCAAAGCCAGGTGATAGGGATTTTGGCTGCGGTCGCGCAATCTCGCCTTGTCGACGACGCAGGCTATCAAGATGAAGTTGTTGGCCTCGATGATTCCCGTTAATTCGTCGAGAAAGGCATCTTTGTGCGGTCGGTTCGAAAAGCGGAACGCTCCGCGCTCCTTCCGAATATCCGTCTCGTGCAACACCACCACGTCGTGCCCAAAATGCTTGAACTTGAAGGTCTCCAGCGCGGGTACAACGTGGCTTGCGTAATAAGCCTTGTGAAAAACGCAAAACGCGAGCACGAACACAGGGTATTGGGGATCTACGCTCTCAAGACTGTGATCGCCGCTTTCATCCACATAGACCACGAACTTGCTGTACTGCTTGTCTGGAACCATCGTCTCAGGTGACCGCGTGGGCGCAGGCGCAAGTTCGCCAAATAGCGGGTACTGGTCAAGCATACGCGGCGGTGGCGCTTTGTCGGCGGGAGTAGATGATTGGGTCATGACCCCAGCTTACATCCGTCCGGAGAAGGGTTTGTGCCGCAGAGGTCGGCGCAGTCGATCAGTCGGTCAGCGTGATGCCGTTGTCCGCGCACCACGTGCGCAGCGCCTGTCGGGTCTGCTCCGTTTCCCACTGATGCCAGGCGTCGAGGCTCTGGTGGCGCTCCAGCAAATCCTTGAAGCGGGCATAGGCGCCGCGGTGCGCGAATATCGCGCACACCTGCTCGTAGCAGGCCGGCAGGTGCGTGCGGGCGAACTCCAGCGCCAGCGGTTTGCCCAGTTCGAGCTCATGCTGGTTCGGCACCGGCACGTAGCGATCTTCGTCGTCGATGTCGTCCGGCAACGGGGCGAAATCGTCGGTGTCGTCGCTGCGGCAGAGCACGGCGCCCGTCTGCCGGCAGACCCAGGCTGCGTTGCCAAAGTCCCTTCCTCCATCCACGAACAGCAGGGCGTCTTCGAGGTCGTCCAGTTTGACGGCGGGAGGGTCGCTCATGTCAGTTGGCCGGAGAAGGCTTTTTGCAGGAGGGATTGGCGGAGGTTGGCAAGGTCGGTGAGCTTCTACCCGTATTGCGAAATAAGCTGATCTGTATGACGGCGCATTTCACGCAGATTTTCGACGATTTGAAGTTGCGTCGCGAGATCGGACGGAATGCTTACTTTTATTTCGCTCCACTTGCTCTTGTTGATGATCGGGAGTGTTGCTTGCGGATCGCATCCAGAATGGATTGCTCGACAATTTCGACGCGCTCCAATTGATCCGCGCTCAACACCGAATCCTTGAGCAGCCCATGAAAGTCCGCTGCGGTTCCGCACAGGCCATCGAAGAGACAGGCGTCGCGCATCAACTGGCCGGATGAGGTGCAGTCGCGTCCGAATTCGCAGCTGGCCAGTTGCCATGCGTAGGTGGCGAGCGGCGAGCCGGCGAGGTCGGAAAATTTCGAATCGGTGCGTTGATGTTCCATCTGCTCGGCAATGATGCCGATGGCAGCAGGATCGCGTGATGCGAAAAGCTTGCCGAAGTTGGCATCCGCCGTGAGCGCCGGAATCGCCATACTTTCCTTCGGAAACAGAACCGCTTTGGCCCACACGCTGCCGGCCTTGGCGGCTTCGGCGATCGCGGCGTCCGTTTGCGCAGGATCGGCTTTGCCCATGCGCGCCAGATCGCCGCATCGCTTGAGATAGGTTGCCGCGAAATTCTTCACCGTCGGCAACTTGTCGCCGTAGAGCTGCGGCCCTTTCGTGTCCAGATCGTCGAATTCATTCGGTGTAGCACCCAGCGTGCGGCATTCGTGCAATGCGCGCGCGCGCAGTTCCAGCGACACGCGATCGGTCTTGCCTTCAGCGGCTTGCACGATCGCGAGCAGGTTGTCGGCGTGTTCGTAGCCCGATGCGTGCGGGGGCGTCGGCACCGCGCTGGTCGCC
>JBBRZD010000166.1:0-7293 GCA_038237055.1 Lysobacterales bacterium
GCGGTGGTCATCGATCCGGTATCGAGGTTTCAGTTCGGAAGGGGAACCGATCGATCGAGTTGTCGAAGGGTTTCACGCGCGCGTCGTGCAACACGAATGCGATCACCTGATCGGCAAGCTGTATCCGATGCGCATCACTGATTTCTCTCGTTTTGGCTATGCCGAGGTGTTGTTTCCAAGCATGGATGTCAGAGACGAATGACCGCTTTTCCTTTTTCCCTTTGGCGACCGCAGGGAGTGCAAAGCTGAGAAGGAAAAACCAGATTAACGATAGCGGTTGATCTCATCACGCAGCGCAAGCGCCACTTTGCGCGCAGCCCGTGCAAAATCCTCGCCGTTGCCTGCATACAAGATCGCACGCGACGAGCTGACCATCAGTCCGCTGCCGTCAGACGACTTGCCATTGCGCACGACGGCCTCGACATCGCCGCCTTGCACGCCAACTCCCGGCACGAGCAGCGGCATGTTGCCGACGCGCTGGCGCACATCGGCGATCTCCTGCGGATACGTTGCGCCGACGACGAGCGCGCAATTACCATTTGAATTCCAGTCGCGCGCGACGATCTCCGCCACGTGTTGGTACAGCTTGCGCTCGCCGTGGGTTTGATCACCGACCAGAAGATCTTGCAGATCGCGTGCGCCAGGATTGGAAGTGCGGCAGAGGATGATCACGCCCTTGTCCCCACGGTCCAGATACGGCTGCGCCGAATCCCGGCCAAGGTACGGATTCACCGTGACCGCGTCCGCGCCGTAACGATCGAATGCTTCGATCGCATAGTTCTGCGCGGTCGAGCCGATATCGCCACGCTTGGCGTCGAGGATTACCGGCACGCCCGGATGCTGCTGGTGGATATGCGCGATCAAGCGTTGCAATGCATCTTCCGCCGCCAATGCGGCGAAGTGCGCTATCTGCGGCTTGAACGCGCAGACCAGATCCGCCGTGGAATCGACGATCGCGCGACAAAACGCGAACACCGCATCGGCATCGTCGCGCATGTGCGCGGGAAACCGCGCGGGTTCCGGATCGAGGCCCACGCAGACGAGGGAATGGCTGCGTTGCCACGCTTGCGCCAATGCTTGAGTGAAACTCATCTCGCTTCCTGACGCCGGTGTCAAACCAGTTTCTTGTAGCGCAAACGATGCGGCTGCGACGCGTCCTCGCCGAGGCGACGCTTCTTGTCTTCCTCGTATTCCTTGTAGTTGCCGGGGAAGAACTCGACGTGCGAGTCGCCCTCGAACGCGAGGATGTGCGTGGCAATGCGGTCGAGGAACCAGCGATCATGCGAGATCACGAATACATTGCCGGGGAATTCGAGCAACGCATCTTCGAGTGCGCGTAGTGTTTCAATGTCGAGATCATTCGATGGTTCATCGAGCAGCAGCACGTTGCCGCCCTGCAGCAGCGTCTTGGCCAAGTGCAGGCGGCCGCGTTCACCGCCGGACAGCGTGCCGACCAGTTTCTGCTGGTCCGGGCCGCGGAAGTTGAAGCGGCCGAGATAGGCGCGCGACTGGATCTCGATGCCATTGATGTTGAGGATGTCGGCGCCGCCGGAGATTTCCTGGAAGACGTTGTGGTTGCCTTCGAGCTTTTCGCGGCTTTGGTCGACGTAAGCAATCTTTACCGTCTGGCCCTTGCTGATCTCGCCCTTGTCCGGCTTTTCCTGGCCGATGATCATCTTGAACAGGGTCGACTTGCCGGCGCCGTTCGGGCCGATGATGCCGACGATCGCGCCGGGCGGCGCGCTGAAGCTCAAGTCATCGATGAGCAGGCGATCGCCGAACGACTTCGTCACGCCCTTGAAGTCCATCACTGAATTGCCGAGGCGCTCGCCGGGCGGAATGAAGATTTCGTTGGTCTCGTTGCGCTTCTGGTAATCGACTGCTTGCAGCTCTTCCATGCGCGCAAGACGCGCCTTGCCCTTGCTGCGACCGCCCTTGGCGTTGCTGCGCGCCCATTCGAGTTCGCGCTGGATCGCCTTCTGGCGCGATTTCTCGCCTGATTCTTCCTGCTTGAGGCGCTCGTCCTTCTGTTCCAGCCAGGACGAGTAGTTGCCCTTCCACGGAATGCCGCGACCGCGATCGAGTTCGAGGATCCACTCGGCCGCGTTGTCGAGGAAGTAGCGGTCATGCGTGACCGCGACCACGGTGCCCGGATAGTCGTGCAGGAAGTGCTCCAGCCATTCGACCGATTCGGCATCGAGATGGTTGGTCGGCTCATCGAGGAGGAGCATGTCGGGTTTGGACAGCAGCAAGCGGCACAGCGCGACGCGGCGCTTCTCACCACCGGAGAGCTTGCCGACATTCGCCTCCCACGGCGGCAGGCGCAGGGCGTCGGCGGCGACTTCGAGCTGGCGTTCCAGCGCGTGTGCGTCGGTAACGGCGAGCAGGCTTTCCAGACGTTGCTGTTCGGCCGCAAGCTTGTCGAAATCCGCGCCCTCCTCGGCGTAGGCGGCGTACACCTCATCCAGCCGGGTTTGCGCATTGATAATGTCGGCAACACCTTCCTCGACGACCTCGCGCACGGTTTTCGTCGGATCGAGATTGGGTTCCTGTTCCAGAAAGCCGATCTTGGTGCCTGGATTCGGGCGCGCTTCGCCGATGAACTCCTTGTCCGTGCCGGCCATGATGCGCAGCACAGTCGACTTGCCGGCGCCGTTCACACCGAGCAGCCCGATCTTGGCGCCCGGATAGAACGACAGCGAGATGTCCTTGATGATCTGGCGTTTCGGCGGCACGACCTTGCTGACGCCGATCATCGTGTAGATGTATTGCATGGTGACTCCGGGCAAGGGCCGCCGGGCGCGCAGATGCGCGCGCGGGGCTGAAACGAAAGGGTAGCCGCGCATTATCGCCGATTGCCGGTCGGCACGTCATGCCCGGCATGGTGCGACCGCTCGGCTCCAGCAGGGCCATTCAAACAAATTAAGGTCTCGTCGGCGCCGCAAACCGGTAAAATGCGCGTTCCCGCCATTCCAACAGGTTTTCGCCGATGTTTGCCAAGGATTCCCGCATCGAAGGTTATGACCCGGAGCTCGCCGCGGCGATCGCTGCCGAGCACCAGCGCCAGGAAGACCACGTCGAACTGATCGCCTCGGAGAACTACGCCAGCCCGCGCGTGATGGAAGCGCAAGGCTCGGTGCTGACCAACAAGTATGCGGAAGGCTACCCCGGCAAGCGGTATTACGGCGGTTGCGAGTACGTCGACGTCGCCGAAACCCTGGCGATCGCGAGGCTCAAGGAGCTGTTCGATTGCGACTACGCGAATGTGCAGCCGCATTCGGGTTCGCAGGCCAATCAGGCCGTCTATTTCGCGCTGCTCAATCCAGGCGACACGATCCTCGGCATGAGCCTCGCCCACGGCGGCCACCTGACCCACGGCGCCAAGGTCAATATCTCCGGCAAGCTGTTCAACGCGGTGCAGTACGGCGTCGATGCGAACGGCCTGATCGACTACGACGAGGTGCAGCGCCTCGCGACCGAGCACAAGCCGAAGATGCTGATCGGCGGCTTCAGCGCGTATTCCCAGGTAGTCGACTGGGAACGCATGCGCGCGATTGCCGATTCGGTCGGTGCATTGTTCTTCGTCGACATGGCGCATGTGGCTGGTCTGATTGCAGCGGGCGTGTATCCGAGCCCGCTGCCGCATGCGCACGTAGTCACGTCAACCACCCACAAGACGCTGCGTGGACCGCGCGGCGGCATCATTGTGGCCAAAGGTGCTGGTGCGGAGATCGAGAAGAAGCTGCAGTCGATCGTGTTCCCCGGCATCCAGGGCGGCCCGCTGATGCACGTGATCGCGGCCAAGGCCGTCGCGTTCAAGGAAGCGCTGGAACCCGGGTTCAAGACCTACCAAGCCCAGGTCGTCAAGAACGCCAAGGCGATGGCGAAAACCTTCATCGAGCGCGGCTACAAGATCGTTTCCGGCGGTACGGAAAACCATCTGATGCTGGTCGACATGATCGGCAAGGATGTCACCGGCAAAGACGCGGAAGAAGCGCTTGGCCACGCGCACATCACGGTCAACAAGAATGCGGTACCGAACGATCCGCGCAAACCATTCGTCACCTCGGGCCTGCGCATCGGCACGCCGGCGGTTACGACGCGTGGCTATGGCGAGCAGGATTGCGTCGATCTGGCGAACTGGATCTGCGATGTGCTTGACGCGCCCGGCGATGCAGCGACGATCTTAAAGGTGCGCGACAAGGTGACTGCGCAGTGCAAGAAGTATCCGGTGTACGGCTGAGGCTGCGACGATGCACGCCCTGCGCATCGGCTTGATCGGTGATCGCGACAATGATGTCGCCGCGCATCACGCGATTCCGCTCGCGCTCGGACTTGCCGCGGCGGCTTGCGGAGTCGATGTGGACGTCGTCTGGATCGGTACCGAAGCGGTGGGCGATGCGAGCGATCTTTCGCGGCTCGACGGCATCTGGTGCGTACCGGGCAGCCCGTATCGGAACATGGACGGCGCGCTTGCGGCGATCCGTCACGCGCGCGAGCACTCGATTCCATTCATGGGCACCTGCGGCGGATTCCAGCACGCTGTCATCGAATACGCGCGCAACGTGATCGGCTGGAGCGACGCGGAGCACGCCGAGACATCGCCGGATGCTGCACGCGCTGTCATTGTTCCCTTGAGCTGCTCACTCGTGGAAGTGCGCGATGCGGTGCACCTGCGTGCGGGTTCGCGCATTGCAGCCGCATGCGCCACCGATCGCATCGAAGAGGCGTATCACTGCCGTTATGGCCTTTCCGCCGGCTTCCGGGCTGCGATCGGCGGAGGACCGCTGCGCATCGCGGCGGTGGATGATCAGGACGACGTGCGCGCAGTCGAACTTGACGATCATCCGTTTTTTGTCGCCACGTTGTTCCAGCACGAACGCGTCGCCCTCGTTGGTGCGTGCCCGCCTCTGGCGCGCGCATTCGTCGCTGCGATTGCTGCCCATGTGCGCATGGATATTGCGGCCTGACCAATGCATTGCCCCTTCTGCCAACACGAAGACACGCGCGTGATCGACTCGCGCGTTTCCGAAGACGGATCGACGATCCGCCGCCGCCGCGAATGCGAAAAATGCAGCGAGCGCTTCAACACGTTCGAGACGGCCGAGATCAAGTTGCCGAGCGTGGTCAAGGGCGATGGCCGACGAGAGACGTTCGATGAGGGAAAACTCCGCACCGGCTTCATGCGCGCGCTGCAGAAGCGCCCCATCGGCAGCGAGAAGGTCGATGCGGCGGTCCGCGCCGTGGTCGAAGACCTGCGTCGCAGCGGCGAACGCGAGGTGCCTTCCTTGCGCATCGGCGAACTTGTGATGCGCGAGTTGAAGCAGCTCGATCACGTCGCCTATGTGCGCTTCGCGTCGGTCTATCGCAGCTTCGAGGACGTGCAGGCGTTCCGCGAGGAAATCGAACGCCTGGAGCGCGATATCCCGACGATGGAAGGGCTGCAGCTGCCCTTGCTCGGCGACGTCGTGCAACGCAAGAACAAGGGCTGATCGATCGTGTCCACGGCGTGCGATTACGCGCACATGGCGCAGGCATTGCGTCTTGCCGAACGCGGACTCCACACGACTCAATCCAATCCGCGTGTTGGTTGTGTTCTCGCACACGGCGACGAGATTGTTGGCGAGGGATGGCACCAGCGCGCAGGCGGCCCGCATGCCGAGGTCTTTGCTCTCGCTGAAGCGGCTGGTCGCGCGCGAGACGCGACCGCATACGTGACGCTCGAACCCTGCGGCCTGCACGGTCGCACGCCTCCGTGTGCGGATGCGCTGATCGCAGCAGGAATCGCGCGCGTCGTGATTGCGAGTGAGGACCCTTTCCAGCATGCGGGCGGCGCGCTCGACCGCATGCGCGCGGCAGGCATCGTCGTCGAAACCGGACTGATGCGTGATGCGGCGCGCGAACTCAACCGCGGTTTCTTCAGTCGCATCGAACGCGGCAGGCCGTGGGTGCGGGTCAAGCTGGCGATGAGCCTCGATGGGCGCACCGCGCTCGCCAATGGCGAATCGAAGTGGATCACCGGTGCGGCCGCGCGCGCCGATGTACAGCGCTGGCGTGCGCGAAGTTCGGCGATCCTGACCGCGATCGGGACAGTGCTGGCGGATGATCCGAACCTGACGGTGCGAGCCTTTGAGGCCCTCTCCAACGTAGAGAAAGGAGAGGTGCCGGAGTTGTCGCCACTGCGCGTGGTGCTCGATCGCCAATTGCATACGCCACTCGGCGCGAACGTGCTCGATGGCAATTCACCAACGCTGCTGCTGCATGCGCAAGGTGCGCGCGTCATCGACGATCGCTTTGCGAATGTCGAACGCGCCGTGGTTGAAAGCAGCGAACATGGTCTCGATTTGGTCGAGGTGTTGCGCCTCCTCGGCGAACGCGGCATGAACGAAGTGCAGGTCGAAGCGGGCCCCACGCTGTGCGGCGCGTTGTTTGCCGCCGGTTTGGTCGACGAACTGCTGCTCTATGTGGCGCCGGTCCTGCTCGGCGATTCGGCGCGCCCGTTGCTTGCGTTGCCGCCGTTATCGGACATGAGCGCACGCTGGAAGTTGCGACAGGTTGATCAGCGTCAAGTAGGCGAAGACATTCGCTTGCTGCTGCGCACGCACTAGAACCTTTATGGCCATGGATGGCCGGTATGCCGGAAATGCAGGAGCAATTCCCGGTATGGCCATGGATGGCCGGTATGCCGGAAATGCAGGAGCAATTCCCGGTAAGGCCATGGATGGCCGGTATGCCGGAAATGCAGGAGCACTACCGGCGATGAGCGCGATGCATGCGCAAATGAATACGAACGGAGAAAAGCATGTTCACCGGAATTGTCCAGGCGGTCGGTCGCATCGCAGCGCTTGAACAGCGAGGCGTCGACGCGCGAATCGTGATCGACGCATCCAGCCTCGATCTTGGCGATGTGGCGCTCGGCGACAGCATCGCGGTGGGTGGCGTTTGCCTGACGGTTGTGGCACTCGATGGGGCGACGTTCGCGGCGGATGTGTCGGTCGAAACGCTCGCCCGCACAACAGTCGGGACGCTTGCTGTGGGCGATCGCGTCAACCTCGAGAAATCGCTGCGCCTCGCCGATCGCCTCGGAGGTCACCTGGTTTCAGGCCACGTCGACGGCGTCGGCCGCATTGCGAACGTCGAAGACGATGGCGCATCACAGCGCTGGACCTTCAACGCGCCAGCCGAGCTGATGCGCTACATCGCGGTCAAGGGTTCCATCTGCATCGACGGCGCCAGCCTGACTGTCAACAACGTCGACGGCGACACCTTCGGCGTCACCCTGATCCCGCACAC
>JBBRZD010000167.1:0-7282 GCA_038237055.1 Lysobacterales bacterium
CGATTTTCTGTTCGAGTTTTGAAGATGGCGAGGATGGCTCCTGCCCCACCGTAGCGGGTCCTTGGGCAGCAGGCGCAACCGGCCCCTCCAAGCGCTATCGCGCCGGCGGTACCAGTGATGGAACCAGCGTCTATGTTTTCGGTGGCTCCAACGACATCGGCGCGTACTTGAACGACGCGTGGAAATGGAATCCCGCGACAGAGACATGGACTCAGCTCGCGAACATGCCCACTGGCAAATCAAATATCCAGGGCGCCTATCTCAACGGAAAAATCTATGTGCCCGGGGGATATACCGGTAGCCATATCGCAGAGAACGCGATCTACGACATTGCCAGCAACACCTGGAGCACGGGCGCGCCGCTGCCTGCTACACAAACGGGCATGACCGCCGCCTACAACGGCAAGATCTACGTTTTCGGCGGGAACCCCGGACCGCAAACGACGTTGGAAATCTATGATCCTGTAGCGGACACGTGGACCGCGGCTGCACCTATGCCGGTCGCTACCACCTATGGACGTGCAGTGACCGCCGGCGCCTACATGTACATCATTGGCGGTATCGCGGGGACTGTTGTAGCGAACGTATGGCGTTACGATCCGGCTGCGGACACGTATACCGCAATGGCGCCGCTGCAAACCGCCCGCACGTCCGAGGAGTTGATGGTTTCAGGCAATAGCATTTACGCGGTGAACGGTGGCGACTCCAGTTTCTTCAGCGGCGTGCCACTGGCACAAACGGTCGAGGTCTACAACATCCCGAGCGATACGTGGAGCTACGGTGCACCTGTCGTCACTACAGCCGCAGCCTCGTCGGGCGGCTTGGCCGGCGGCAAGCTGATGATCATGGGTGGCATAGACAGCACGAATTACTATGATCTAGTGCAGATCTCGACCCTCGTGCCTCAATAAGCCTGGTACGCCAAAAAACCAAGCTAAAGAACCACGTTCCAAGTGCATGTTGTCGTGACGCTGACCATCGGTCGGCGTCACGGCAATCTTGCAGGGTCTTCCCCGTTTGCGCCGACTGTTGGGTTAAGTAATAAAACGTCCCCCGTCAGACAGCAGGGCTTTCAAACAGTGATGGCGGCGTGCGCGGCTTGCGCTACCGCCGTGGCGTCCTGATCACGAGTCTCAGTGTGCGGCCGAAGTAACCCGCCATACGGAGTCGCCTACATCGTCTGCAACGATGAGCGCACCTTCCTTGTCCTGCACAAGTCCGACTGGCGCGCCGTACAAATATTTCTCGTCGTCGGAATGAAAGCCAGTGACGACCGGCTCGGGCTGGCCGACCGGCTTGCCCTGCTGAAACGCGACATACACGACCTGATATCCGCTCAACGGCGAGCGATTCCAACTGCCGTGTTCGCTGATGAATGCGCCGTCGTGATACTGCGGCGGCAATGCGTTGTCGCCGGACATCAACAGGCCCAACGGAGCGACGTGCGAACCGATCGCGTAATCCGGTTTGAGCGCCTTCGCCACCAGATCCGGCCGCTGCGGCATCACGCGAGTGTCCACATGCTGGCCGCAATAGCTGTACGGCCATCCATAAAAGCCGCCTTCCTGGACCGAGGTCAGATAGTCCGGTACGAGGTCGGGGCCGATCTCGTCGCGCTCGTTCGCAATAGCCCATAGCTTGCCGGTCGTCGGTTCCCATTGCAGACCCGTAGGATTGCGAATGCCCGAGGCGTAAATGCGACTGCCTCCGGTCGCGACATCAACTTCGAGCACGTCCGCACGCCTGTATTCCACGGCCAGCCCATTCTCGGTGATATTGCTGTTGGAACCGACCCCGACATACAGCTTGCTGCCGTCAGGACTCGCCAGAAGCGCCTTCGTCCAATGGTGATTGATGGTGCCGGGCAGGTCCGCGAATTCCACGCCGGGCGCGGTGATCTGCGTTTCGCCGGTGACGTAGGGAAACTTCATGATGCGATCCGTATCGGCGACGTAGAGCGAATCGCCGATCAGTTGTACACCAAACGGAGAATTCAGATTCTCGATGAAAACGTGTTTCTCCCATTCGCCGCTGCCACCCGATTTCCTGCGCAGCAGCGTGATGCGATTGCCGCCCTTCGCACTCTTGCCCGAGCGCGCCATGACCAGACTGGCGATCAACTCCTTCGGTGTGGTGACCGGTTCCGTGTCCGGGCTGTTGGCTTCCACCACCAGCACGTCGTCGTTGGGTAGGACGTAGAGCTGGCGCGGGTGTTCCAGGTCACTCGCGATCTTCTCGATCTGCAGGCCCGCCGCAACCTTGGGCATCTGGCCTTGTTTCCACTCGACGTGTTCGGGAACCTGCATCGGCGGTTTGAGGAAGCGCTGCGGCGCCGGAAGGGTTGGATCGCTGCCTGACTGTTGCGCGGCGGTCAGCGATGCCTTCTCGTTGCAGCCGCCAAGGATGGCCCCAAGCGAAAGCGCCAACGCGCCACGAATGATGACCTTACTCATGGACATAACCTCGCGTTGTGGATGGCTGTACGGCGACCACGATGTGCGCAATCGACAGCAGCACGACCGTGCAAACCGAGAGCCATATGCTGGTCGGCACCACCTCATACGCATCGCGCGTATGCACGAAGGCGTTGAAAATCGCCGCGATGATCGCGAACAGGTTGAGCCAGAAATCGAGCTGGTCAGTGCGCGTTGCGAAGCGGCGCGAGGTGATCCACACCTGCACCAGATTGATCAGCCGCGGGATCACCGCAAACATCAAGCCGAGGGTAATCAGCCAGTCAGCACCTTTACCCCAAAGCACCACGGCGGTGTTGGCATAGGTGATGTCGAAAATCAGACCGGCGACGAAGAATCCGAACGGAATCGGATTGAGCAGGCCATAGATGGCGTTGGCAATCACGGACCGATGCGATGCGTCGAAAGAATTCATGAGTGGCGAACTCCGTGAGAAATAATCGATGGATGTACACGAAGGCGATTCGCAATCGAGGCCTCCGGTATTGATTGACCTGTCGCGAGTGACGAGCGCGCTGCGTGCTGCGTGCGAGCCCGGACAGGGCATTTATGGTGCGACAGCGCGGCTGAACAATCGCCGCCGCAATTAAACACAGGGCGGCCAGCAAGCTGATTGGGTACTGACTCATTTCCATCAATGGCCAACCTGCTTGAGGTCGCTACTGAAGGGCGATGCGAATCAACTCGTCGCTGCATGGCGTATTAGCTGGAATCGACTTCGGCAAACGAAAATTGACTGGCGTAGTAACGCATTCGCTGCTCGGCGGAGGTGCATCTGTTCGCGTAAAAGCGCTTGGTGTCGATCAGGCCTTTGTCCGTCCACGAGCATGTGCCGATGCAGATATTGGCCATGCCGTCATTTTCTGATTTTTGGCTCTACGCGCAAGGCGCCCGATCGGGCAAGATGGTCACCCAAATGCATCAACGTGATGACGTCCTGGCGGTTGTGATCGAGAACGCGTGACAGGTCGCGGCTGGATTGACCGCGCAGAAACGCGAGCCATGCGGCCGGCGCCTGTGAGCCCGGCAGGTCGTCGTCGCGGACGATTTTGAGAATTTCTCGCTCGACGGTCGCCAGCCGGCAATTGGGCAGAATTTCGCGATAGGCACGTCGGGTCGGGTGCAGCCAGTCCGCGTGCATCAATTCGCCCAAGCGATGTGGAACACGATTGAGGCGAAGGCGACCCTTGAGCAAAGGCGCGTCATAACTCTTGCCGTTATAGCTGACCAGCACCGTATCCTCGCGAAGCCAGCTGGCGAAGATTTTCAGCATCTCCAGTTCACCCGCGATGGTCGTGAGGTAGAGCTGGCGGACGGTGAGCGCGTTGGCATCCCACGAGGCGACGCCGATCATGAAAGCGCGTGTCCCAACGCCGCCGGCAAGTCCCGTAGTCTCCGTATCGAAGCACAGCAATCGCCGCCGATCGATGGCCGCATCGGCCAGACGCGGAACGTGCAGGTCGGGCTCTGTCTCGAACGCGAACGAATGCTCGACGTAACGAACGCCCGGCGCGATTTCCGTTCCGGCCGGCGCCGCGAGCGGTTTTTGCACGCTACGTTCGCGCGTGTGCAAAAGTTTGCGCAGACTATCGACTCGGCTTGGCACCGTGGTTGCGACGTGTGCCGGTAATCGACTGACAAGGCCGGCGTCCTTGCGCAGCAGTCGAAGCCGATCGGCAACGTTGCTCATGCGCCCAACAATCCGAGCACGGTGGCTGCCCGTTCGCGCTGGGTTGAAACGCCGCTATCTTCACTGTTGAGCACAGGCCCGATGCATGCCGGGCAGCCGCCGCTGCATTCGCATCCTTGAACCAAGTCGATTGCCTGTTGCACGAGCTCAGCTGCTTGTCGGAACAGCGGCTCGGATAGTCCGATACCGCCAGGGAAGTTGTCGTATAAGTAGAGCGTCGGAAGGAAGTGCGCGGTACTGTCGGGATCTCGGGGCGCACCATTCGCGTCCCGCCACTGTCCGCGGCCCTGCGTGTCTCGCGTCGCAAACCACGCCGCATCGCCGGACCCGACGGCCTTCTGCAGATCACGCCCATCGGCCATGACACGGACAGCCGCGACCGTATGCAACGCGTACGCAGCGCCGAGGAAACCGTCGAGCGCTTCCTGCCGACTCGCGAAAGCTCGTTCGAGCGATACTTCCGTCAATTGCCACCACACGGCGCTCGTGTGGAGTTCCTGATCGGGCAAGGTCACCGGACCATAGCCGATGTTCTCGTGGCTGTAGAACTTGATCTTCTTGTAGCCCGACACGTGGCGTACGACATGCACTTCGCCGTGATGGCAGGTGCCTTCGCCTGCATTGGAGCCGTCGAAGCGGTCCAACACCTTGAGCTTGGTGAAATCGATCGCATCGGTGTAGTAGTCGGCCGTCGTCGGCGTCACGAAGGCCTTGCGGCCATCCCAGTCGAGCTTTTCAACTTGATAAGGCCGCGACTGCACCATGTAGATCGCCCCTTCGTACAGCGTCAGTGCGGCGCTGCTGAAATCGACCTCGGCAATGATGAGTTGCTTGCCCGCACTGCGATCGACCACGACGAAATTGCCGTCGGCGACCGAGCGCAGACTCACGGCACCGGCTGGATAGCTGTCCGCAATCCAGTCCCATCGTTCGCCTTCGTGATGGAGCACGCCAGACTCCGAAAGGACTTCCAGAAAGTCGCCAACGTCCGCTTCGCCAAAGCGATCGCCAGTGACGAACGGAAGCTCGAAGGCCGCGCAGCGAATGTGATCGAGCAGGATCAGCAGCTGATCCGGCGCAATGCGCGCATGTTCCGGCGGCGACGCCGCGAAGAATTCAGGATGACGCACGACGTACTGATCCAGCGCCTGGCTCGATGCAATCATCACTCCAAGCGACGGTTGCTGACGCCGACCCGCGCGGCCGAGTCGTTGCCAGGTCGCCGCGATCGAACCCGGAAAGCCGTTGAGAATCGCGACATCGAGCGCACCAATGTCGACACCGAGTTCCAGAGCGGACGTGCTGACGACGCCGTCGACGTGACCACTGCGCAACGCGCGTTCCGTCTCGCGTCGCTCTGTCGGCAGATAGCCGCCGCGATAGGCGCGAATGCGCGGCGCCTTGCGCGGATCATTGTCGAACACATCTTTCAAATATTTGGTCAGCACCTCGACCATCAGGCGTGACTGTGCGAACACGATCGTCTTCATCTTCAAACGAATCGCGTGACGTGCAAGTCGCATGGACTGTGAGCGAGCAGACGCACGCATCCCGAGGTCGGGGTTGATAACCGGCGGGTTCCACAGCAGCACGTGGCGCTCACCGCACGGAGCGCCGCTTTGCGTAATGGCGTGGACGGATTCGCCGAGTAGCGCTTCGGCGTGTTCTTTCGGATTGCCGATTGTTGCCGAGCACAGGATGAAGATCGGAGACACGCCGTAGAACGCACACACCCGTCGCAGGCGCCGGATCACATTCGCAACGTGAGAACCGAAGACGCCGCGATACGTGTGCACCTCATCGATGACGACGAAGCGCAACGACTCGAAGAACTGTGCCCACTTCGTATGGTGCGGCAGGATCGCCTGGTGCAGCATGTCGGGATTGCTGACGACGATGTCGCCCTTGATACGGATGACCTGTCGCGCGTCGTTCGGCGTATCGCCGTCGAACGTGTAGGTGCGCAGACCGAGATCGCCTGCGCGATTGAGTTCGAGAAGTTCGGCGACCTGATCCTGCGCGAGCGCCTTTGTCGGAAACAGATACAACGCCTTCGCGCGTGCTGTCCGCACCGCCTCGATCACGGGCAAGTTGTAGCCGAGCGTCTTGCCCGATGCCGTCGGTGTGACAACGACAACGTGATGTCCCGCCTGCACGTGATCCCAAGCCTCGCGTTGATGCGAGTAAAGGCGCTCGACGCCACGACGCTCAAGCGCCTCTCGTATGTCGGCCGAGAGTTCCTCAGGAAATTCCGCGTACCTTGCCGCTTGGGCGGGGCGACGAATGTATCCCGTGATCCTGTCCCCGTATTTGTCGGCCCAACGAGTCACCAAGTTCTCGATGGCGGAGGCCGCAAGCGGATGGGAGCGCGTCTTTTCGATCGAAAGCGTCATCATGGACTCCAACGGAATCCATCGCTTATAGGCGGTGCCGTTCTCACCCAATGAGACGCACGCGCGGCATCCTTCGGCGTGAGCACGATGATTGTATTTTCAAAGCCGCCCTGGCCAAGATGCAGTCGTCGCTATAAAAGGAGCTGCCAGTGAAGCATTCCGCAACTACGCTCGGCCTGTTCGCGAAGGCCGTCGCCTTCGCCGCCGACAAGCATCGACACCAGCGCCGCAAAGACGCCGACGCGTCGCCCTACATCAACCACCCGATCAAGCTCGCCAACGTGCTCGCCAATGAAGGCGGCATCGACGACATCAACGTTCTGTGCGCAGCGATCCTCCACGACACCATCGAAGACACCGAGACGACCGCCGAAGAACTCGAAGCCGCGTTCGGCGCGAAGGTGGCGTCGGTGGTGATGGAAGTTACCGACGACAAATCGCTGGAGAAGCACGTCCGCAAGCAACGCCAGATTGAACACGCGCCGCACATCTCGACCGAGGCGAAGCTGGTCAAGCTAGCCGACAAGATCAGCAACCTGCGCGACATCCTCGCATCGCCTCCTGCGAGTTGGTCGGCGGAGCGGAAGGGAGAGTATTTCGAGTGGGCGGGAAAGGTGGTCGCTGGGTTGAGAGGAGTCAATGCGAAGCTCGAAACACAGTTCGACGAGCTTCTTGCGCGCGCTCGCGAGTTGTGACTCGTTCGCATGGTTAGTGATTTACTGCCG
>JBBRZD010000168.1:0-7251 GCA_038237055.1 Lysobacterales bacterium
CCTGTTCGCGGCGATGTTCAAGCGCGCGACCTTGACCCAGGCGCAAATTGTGCAGTTCACCCAGCAGCTGGCGACCTTGCTTGGCGCGGGTCAGCCGCTCGATCGCGCGTTGCAGATCCTGCTCGACCTTCCCGAAACCGAGAAGGCCAAACGACTGCTCGAGCGCGTGCGCGATCAAGTGCGCGGGGGCACGCCACTGTCGGACGCGCTTGAAGCCGAACAAGGCACGTTCTCGCGTCTCTACGTGAACATGGTGCGCGCGGGTGAAGCGGGCGGCTCAATGCACGACACCCTCGCGCGCCTGGCCGACTATCTCGAGCGCAGCGCGAATCTCAAAAGCAGCGTCGTCAACGCAATGATCTACCCGGCCTTCCTGGTTGGCATGGTAATGGTCTCGCTGATGGTCTTGCTTATCTACGTGGTGCCGCAGTTCGCGCCGATGTTTGCCGACATGGGCGTCGAGATGCCGTTGATCACCAAGGTTGTGCTTGCAGTGGGTTCGACCTTGCAGAATTTCTGGTGGTTGATCATTGGCGTGATCGTCTTCGGTGCCGGTTGGCTGCGTCGGCAGATGGCGGACCCGCCGGCGCGTTTGAAGATCGATGATCGATTGTTGAGGACGCGCGTCATTGGCGACGTGATACGCAAAGTCGAGACTGCACGCGTGGCGCGCACACTGGGCACGCTGCTCAAGAATGGGGTGCCCTTGTTGAGTGGGCTCACGGTTGCACGAAACGTGATGACGAACACCGTGCTTGCCGAGGCGGTCGGGCAGGCAGCGGAAGAAGTGAAGACGGGCGGAGGGCTCGGTTTCGCGTTAGCCCAGTCCAAACGCTTCCCGAAACTGGCGATCCAGATGATCAGCGTCGGCGAGGAGTCGGGCGAGCTGGACGCGATGTTGATGAAGGTCGCCGACACCTTCGACATCGAAGTGAAGAACACGCTGGACCGGTTGCTGGCGGCCTTGGTGCCGGCGACCACGATTGCGATGACCGTTGTCGTTGCGATGATCATGTTGGCGATCGTATTGCCGATCATGAATATCGCCGGCGCCGTCAAATAGAACCGCCATTCGAACAAGAGGAAAGCATGAACATGACAACGCACAAAACGTATCGTCCCTTGCCGCGCGCATCGGGCTTCAGCCTGATCGAAATGCTTGCGGTGATCGTGCTGATCGGCATCGTCGCCGGCATCGTCGTGCAGCAGGTGGGCAAGAACGTCGACAAGGGCAAGTACGGCTCCGGCAAGGCACAGGTGCAGATGCTGGCCGGCAAGATCGAGGGCTACGCGCTCGACAACGGGTCGCCGCCGGCACGTCTGGAAGACATGATCACCAAGCCGGGAAATTCGGCGAACTGGCAGGGTCCGTATGCGAAGGTGTCGGATCTCAAGGATCCGTTCGGCCATACGTTCCAGTACAAGGCGCCCGGCGAGCACGGCGACTTCGACATCACTTTCCTTGGCAAGGATGGTCAGGCCGGTGGCGATGGCGTGAACGCCGACTACGGCAACTGGCAATGAAGATTCGGGAATCGGGCTTCGGGAATCGGGAATCGAAAGAGCTGGCGCATGCCGCTCTTGACCATTCCCGACTCCCTGTTCCCCATTCCCAGCCTTGCGCGCGCTCACATACACAAGGCTTCACCTTGATCGAGATGATTGCCGTCATCGTGTTGCTCGCAATTGCGATGACCGCGGTGACCTTCTCGTTCTCCAAGAGCTTGCAGAGCGCGCGCATTCGCGGCGCCAGCCGTGATCTCGTGGCAGCGCTGCGCTACACGCGCGGTCAGGCCATCGTCAAGGGTCGGCAGGAAGTGCTGGTTCTCGATCTCGACAACAATTCATACACCGCACCCGGCAAGGGTTCGATCAAGCTGCCAAAGGACATGACGCTGACCCTGACCACCGCAGAAACCGAGCAAACGGCCGCGAATGCCGGCGGCATTCGTTTCTTTGCGGACGGCAGTTCGACAGGCGGGCACGTTTCGGTATTCCAGGGACAGCGCGAATGGCGCATCAATGTCGCCTGGTTGACGGGCGACATCGCGCTTGACGAAGCGCCGCAATAGAACTCGTGGCCGATCTGGCGGTCCATTACCCGATGAAACATCTGCGCCAACCTTCGCGCCGCAGTCACATGCGCGGCTTCAGCCTGATCGAGATGGTCGCGGCGTTCCTCGTGTTCGCGATCGGTGTCGGCGTGCTGATGAGAATTCTCGCAACATCCATGCACAACACGCGTGAGTCCTCGGACTACACGATGGCGGCACTGTTGGCGCAGTCGGGGCTTGACGCGGTCGGTGTTGGCAAGCCGATTGAGGAAGGGAGCAGCAGTGGTCGCTTCGATGACAAATATGGCTGGGGACTCGACATCAAAAAGGTTGATCCGGCCAGTGTCGAACCGCCGCCACAGCAAACGGCGATCGCCGACAATAACCCGCAGAACCAGAACCAGAATCAGAATCCAAACCAGCGGACGTCGGCCGCCAACGCCGGTAACGGCGGCGGCACAGAAGTGGCTCCGTTCGATCTTTTTCAGGTCGATCTGACCGTGTCCTGGGGTGGCGGTACCGGCTCACGTCCTCACAGCGCGCACTTCGGCACGTTGCGCGCGATGAACCCGGACGCGAATAACCTGCCTCAGGGCGGCCAGCCCGTCTCGCGATTGCCGCAGGCCAAGAAGTAGTGCGCGCGCATGAATCGTCGACTCGGTCTTTCTCGCGTATGCGCGCCGCGCGAGCGCATGCGCGTGGATTCACCTTGCTCGAAGTCATGCTGGCGATAATGCTGCTTGCGTTGCTGCTGGCCGGAACCTACGGCGCGATTCGCACCGCCGTGCATGCCATGCACTCTGGCGAGGCGGCGATCGATCGCACCAATCGCCTGCGTGTCGCGCAGGAATTCATGCGCCACCAGATCAGCCGCATCATGCCGTTGTCGTTCGCGCAGGACAAAAACACGAATACCAATGAAGTATTCGAAGGCAAGCGCGATTCGATGCGCTTCGTCGCACCGATGCCTGGTTATCTTTCGAAGGGCGGCGCATATGTGCAGACGCTTTCATTTGCCGGCAACAAGCGTGGCGGAAAACAGCTTCTGTTCGCTGATGCGATGCTCAATGGATTCGATATCGACGAGAAAATCGCCGACACGGAGCCTTCGATCCTGCTCGACCAGATCGAGGAAGGTCGCTTCGAGTACCGCACGCTGGATGAGAATGGCGAAATGACCGACTGGTCGGACAAATGGGACGATCCCGCCATTACACCGCTGATGGTGCGGATCGTTATCCGCATGCTGCCGGAGGCGCGCACCGAATTTCCTGAAATGGAGATTCCGTTGATGCTCGACGTCGGCGCGCGGCGCGCCCCGCAACCGAATGGTCTGTTGCAGGGCGTTGGATTGCAGCCAGGCGAGCGTTCCAAGCGGCCTGGAGGCAAACCGTGATGGCGCGCATGCGCGTCAATGGTCGCTCGAAACGTTCGCGCATTCATGCGCAGGCGTTCCCACGCGCTCGCGGGGTCGCGTTCATTCTCGTGCTTTGGGTCATTGCGATGCTGTCGATCCTGCTCGGCAGCTTTTCCTTGATCGCGCGGACCGAGAGCCTGCAATCGCGACATTTGTTTGATACCACCCAGGCGCGTTATGCCGCAGAAGCAGGTCTCAATCTGGCCGTGTTCGAACTGCGCAAAACCGATCCGCTCGAACGCTGGGTCGCTGACGGGCGGCCCTACACGCTTGGCTATGGCGACGCGGAGATCGAGATCCGCATTACCGACGATTCAGGCAAGATCGATCTCAATTCAATCTGCAATATGCCCGCAAGCGGCACGGCGATCCCGAATGCCGGCGCTCCCGCCGCAGGTATGGGCTTGTTGATCAATCTGTTCGCGTCGCACGGTGTGCCGCTGGACAAGGCACAAGCGCTCGGTGCCGCGGTTTCCGACTGGTGCGATCCGGGCGACGAAACCCAGCCCAACGGCGCCGAAATCAACGAGTACAAGGCGGCCGGACTTTCGTATGGGCCGACCAATACCCCGTTCAATACGGTCTCCGAGCTGCAGCAGGTGCTCGGCATGAATTACGCAATCTTCGAGAAGGTCGAGCCTTCGCTGACGATCTATTCCGGCCAACCCCAGCCCAATACAGGGTATGCCGATGCCGAGACGCTGGCGGCGATGTACCCCGACGCGTCTGCCGAAGAGCTCAAACAATTGGTCGAGCAACGCCATTCGATGGCACCCGGTGACGCGGCAGGGGCCGGCGTACTGCCTGATGGCTCGCCTCTCCTCGTGGCCAGCGGCGGAGGCCTGACGTATAGTGTGAAGTCGCGTGCGAAGCTGCCCAATGGCGCCAGCACGATCCTGGATGCAACCATCCGCATGGGCGGAATCAACACGGCCGGTCGGCCGTTCGTGATTCTGCGCTGGCGAGATGGGGAAACTTCTTAAGCCCAATCGTGAATCCGACCTTAGACAGACAACTGGCACGTCTGCGGACGCGCCTTGCCAAGACGCCGCTACCGGGATTTTTCGCCTGGTGGGGCAGCCAACTGCTCGCCTGTCTCCCGGCGCGCTGGCGTGGCGTGCTGGCCGAACGTTCCGAATCGCTATTGCTCGATCTCCGGGGCGAAGAAATCGTCGTCTGGCGTGAACGCGGCGAGGCGATGAGCGAATACGCGACGATCCGGCGCGACCTGCCGCCGGAAGCACAGACCGCGGAATTCCGCCGTCTGCGCACCGCAATCGACGATCCGATGGTGCGAACGGTATTCTGCATACCAGCCGAGCGTGTACTGACGCGTACGCTCAGCCTGCCGGTCGCAGCCGAGGAGAATCTCCGCCAGGTATTGGCGTTCGAGATGGACCGGCAGACGCCGTTCAAGGCAGATCAAGTCTATTTCGACAGTCGCGTGCTCGGCCACGATGCGAGCGGACGCAACGCGCAGGTCGAACTGGTGTTGATTCCGCGCGCCCAGCTCGATCAGGAACTCGCGGCGCTTCCTGCAGGCGCTGCCGATCTCGACGGCGTAGACAGCTGGCGCGGCCTGCCCGGCGGCGGTCGACGCCATACCAATCTGTTGCCGCCCGAGCGTCGCGCACGTCGGCGCAATCTGCGCATGCCGCTGAATCTCGGTCTCGCAGCGCTCGCCTTGATTCTTTTCGTCGTCGTCATGGACGAATCGCTGACCAATCGCGCGGCGGCAGTCGAGTCGATGCGTGCCGAAGTCGAAAAAGCGAATACCGAAGCGAAACAGGTAGCGGCGCTCAAGAAAACACTGGCCGATTCGATTGCCGGCGCAAACTTCCTGACTGAGCGCAAGCGAAAGGATCCGTTGATGGTTGCTCTCATCGACGATCTCACGCGACGATTGCCAGAAGACACCTATCTGGAACGCCTGCAGATCGAGAACAAACAAGTGCAGTTGCAAGGTCAGGCACGTGAAGCGGCAAAGCTGATTGCCCTGCTTGCTGCGTCGCCTTGCCTGGGCAACCCGGGCTTTCAGGGTCAAGTGCAGCCGGATCCGCGCACCGGCAAGGAACGTTTCCAGATCAATGCCGACCTCAAGGAATGCAGCCCGGTATCCGATTCGAAGGCGCCTGCAACGGTGAAAGCGATCGGTGCGCCGAAGCCCGATACGGGCAACGCGGGTGGTGATGCGCCAAAGTCAGCGACTCCCGCTGCGGATCCGAAGAAGAGTACGGAGCGTCCGGCGTCGACCGAAGCGCAGCATCCGAAAACGATGCTCGACGCGCGCGGCGCGCACGACGCCGTGAAAGCGATGCCGCGAAATGCGGCGCCGAAGCAGGACGCGGAGGTGAATCGTGGCGGCAAGTAGATTCCAGCCGAAGGACGGTCGCCTGCTTGCCGTGGTCCTGCTGCTGATCGTGCTGATGCTGATCTATCTGATCGGCATCCACTGGTGGTTCGTCGCGCCGCACATGCAATTTGCGAGCGACATGCAGGATTTGCGCGAGCAGCAATTGCGCTTTCGCCAGACCACCGCACAGAAGCCCGACATTGAGAAGCGCCTGACCGAGGTCAAGGCCTATGAGCAGGGCAATCAGGCTTTCCTTTCCGAGACCGATTCGAATGCGGCTTCGGCGGCGCTGATCCAGCGCCTGAAGCAATCGATGACGGAGCATGCGAAGGACGAAAAGCGCTGCCAGAACGTCAGTACGCAGAGTTTCAGTGGTGCAGAAGAAGAGCTGTACAAACGAGTCACCGTGCAGGCACGTCTTAAGTGCGATCTCGAACCCCTGGCCGCGATTCTCTACGATCTGGAAAACGGCAAGCCTTACCTGTTCGTCGACCAGGTCATGATCTACAAGCAGCAAAGCTATACGCCACCTGGTGCGAAGGTCGCAGCGATTCCTCTTGATGTGCGTTTCAATCTGTCGGGTTATCTGCGTCAGCCGGGCAAGGTCAAATGAACGTCAAGTCAGCGCGACTCACTACGCAGGGGTTAGCCGTCGTTTGTGGCTTGCTGCTGCTTTTCGTCATCGTCCAATACGCGGGTTACGGCCGCGGCTATCGCTGGACTCCGGATGTCGCGGATGAGGCGGGTCCCGCGCCGGTGGGTGCGATCGATAGCAAGCCGGTCAGCCTGCCGCCGGCGTCTGCGTTCGCGGAAATCGAAATGCATCCGCTGTTCAACGAAGATCGCAAGCCCACGCCGTTCGATGCGAGCGACAGCGGCGACGGAACACCAGCTCCCAGCCCGCTGAATATCGCGCTGACCGGTGTGCTCCTCGACGACGCACATAACGTCCGTGTTGCAATGCTGCAGGACAAGACACGGAACCAAGCGGTTGCGTTGAAGGTCGGAATGCCGTTGGAAGGCGATCAGGCGGCATGGACGCTGATCGAGGTCAAGCCGCGTTCTGTCGTGTTCAGGAGCGCGGCGAACGAGACCAGCGAGATCGAGCTGGAAACTTCGCTGGTGCAGCCGCCCAATGCACCACCTGCTCGCACACCCGTGCGCCCACCAATGCCACCTCCCGCGAAGGCGCCCGTAGCTGGCAACAAGCAGACAGAGCAGGCAGCCGGCAGTGATCTTGCTCGTCGTATCGAGGACCGCCGCAAGCAAATGCGCGAAGATGCCGAGCGTCTGCGCAATGTCGGTGCCGAAAAACCCGCGTCACCGAAGAAGTAATGGAGTAGCCCCGTGCGATCGAGATTGACCACTTTGTTGATTGCCCTCGGCATTTCGCTGCTGGCCGGTTGCGCTACGCCCGCGACCAAGCA
>JBBRZD010000169.1:0-7246 GCA_038237055.1 Lysobacterales bacterium
CGAGGTCCAGGCGCTCGCTCGCCTCGATCAACAGCACGGTGCAGCGACGCACCTGCAAACTTGGAGTCATCAGGTTCCCTGATCTTGCGCTGGAGTTGTATGGCGCGACATCCTAAGCTTAAACGGCGTCTCGTTCGTTTCACCACCAGTAGAGGAAGGGGATCATGAGCAAAGGCATAGCGACACCGGAGCAACTCGACAAGCTGCTGGATCGGCTTGGCACCGACGATCAGTTCAGGGAGAAGTTTCTCGGCGATCCGGTTGGTGCACTGGCAGAGCAAGGCGTGCAAGTGGATCCCGCCTCCGTACCCGCCGTTCGAAGCCTTCCATCGAAACAGGCGCTTCAGTCGCAACGCGACACGATCAAGGCGAACTGCCAAGGCAAAGTTGGTATGGGATGGTTCCTACTGAGCAAGTAGACCCGCATTGATCTGGCGCGCCCGCTGCAGCAGCGGCGGGTCGCCTTCCGCGGTTTTCCACGCATCCATCAGCTGTGTTGTCGCCTTGCGTGCGGCGTCCTTCTTTCCGTCCTTCAAATCAAACTCTGCCACGTCGACAATTGCTGCGTCGCTGGCTAGCAGGTTAGGCACCTGGCCTGCGAACTCTGCAAGAAACTCGGCCGTGGCCAAGCCTCGATTTTGTGCAACCCAATCGGCCGTGGAGCGGGACTGTTCGTTCCTGCCAGCAGCATGATATGCGCGCACCAACGCCACTCTGGTCTGGTAGTACGCGCGATCGGACAGCAGTGCTTCCAGGCACGATACGGCCTGCGCTGCGTCCCGCTCTATACCAGCCTCGCAAGCTGCAATTCGATAGGGTTGCTCCAGGCTGAAATAGTCGCTGGACCCGATCTTTGATTTCAACGTAACCAGTACACGGTCCGCGAGGGCATGTTCGCCATGGCGCAAAGCCAGCATCGCAGCGATGCTCAAATGCGTGTAGCTGCTGAGGTCATAGGTCGTTCCAGCGGTCTCCAGGCGTCGCAGTTCTTCGGTCACGTAATCCTTCAGGCCGTTGTTTGCTTTGGCATCGCCTTGGGCGAAGGCAATAGCGACGACGGCCAGGCGCGCACGCTGGCGGGCGGATTCGAGCTTTGCTTCGCCCGCAATTGTTGCGGCGGACTCCGCTGCCGTTCGCGCCGCCAGCAGCTGCCCGCGGCTGACGTCCAAGGCTGCCGTGCGAAGTTGCTTCTCGACCTCGAAGAATGGGTAGTGATGCGTATCTTCTTTCGCGAGCGCCTGATCCGCAGCGGCGAAGTCGCGCGTCGCTATCAGCAGGTTCATCGGATCGAGGTAATTTTGCGCGGAGCCGGTTTGGCGAGCCGACGCGTAGCTCTTGGCCGCTTGCTCCACTTTCTCCTGTGCCAACTGGATGTCGCCGAGATAGAGCCACGCATAGCCGCGGCGCGGATGCTGGCTTGCCGTCACCGTCTGGAAATTCTTCGTGGCTTGCACCAGGTCGTTGTCGAACTGCCACATGACCATCGCCAAATTTTGCGGCCCTGCCAGATCGTCGGGATACAATTTCGACAGCAGCGACCATTTTTCCCGCATGACTTGCGGTGTTTCGAAGAGTGCCGCATAGCCCTCCGCGTGTAGCCGCTCGCGCGCACTGAGGCGTTTCACGTTCTCGGTCGCCTTGACGACAGCCGCGTGCGCTTTCGCTTTTTTACCGGTTGCGTAGTAGATGTTCGCCAGACCCAGATACGCCTGCGCGAATTGCGGGTCCAGCATGACGGCCTGATCAAGCAGCGCGAGCGCCTCACCACCTTTTCCGTTCGCTACGCTTTGCATACCCAATGAAAACGCCTTCAGCGCATCGAGATTTTTCGTCGTCGCATCCGCCAGCGGCGCGCTCGTTTCGCCAATGCTCGCCAACGATTCACCCAGCCTGCCGCGCATCTTCTTGAGCAAATCATCCATGCTCGGCAGTACGGATTCTTCGCCAGCACCATCCACCGAGTCGCTGTAGACCGAGGTCTGCGTGCGCGGGTCGATGACCTCGGCGGTGATCCGGACATGCCCGCCAATCTCGGCGATGATCGGCAGGATCAGTGCGCGCGCGCCTTCGCGCTGGGCGATTTCCGAACCGGTGCCGCGGTCGACCTTGGTCGTCGCTGGATCGCGCTCCATCCGCTTCAACGCATCGCGCACCTGCAGTTCAGGCACGACGTTGACGTAACGCGATTGTTCGAGACCGATGCGGAATGCGGTCTGCAGCGAATCGTCAAAGGCCTTTTGACCAGTCAGATTCTTCAGATCACCCACGACAACCCAATCGCGGTTCGCGAACGCGATCGCGGGCGCGGGACGGGTAAGGTAGAAAATCGGGACAGCAATCAGAAGGGCGAGCACACCGAGTTCGAAGCCAATGCCCATCGGGCGACGCCAGATCGGCGTCTCACGATGCGCTTTGCCTGACCACGGCGGTGGTTTCAGTGGTGCGATGCCGGTCTCGCCGACTTCGAACACGGGCACCGGATCCGGCACGCCCTTGAAGCGATAGCGCCCATGCGTACGCCAGCAGACGTTGGCGAGTTGTGCGCCGAGTTCGCCCTGCGCGCGATGCGCAATATCGTAGGCGGTGCCAGAGAGCAGGATCTGGCCCGGCAACGCGAGTTGCATCAGGCGCGCTGCGACGGGTTTGACCAGGCCTTCGACTTCGGTTGGCTTGGCGCCGTGTTTAATGTCTTCGGCGGTGTTTTCCCACACCACCACATCGCCGACATGGATGCCGAAACGCGTTGCCAGCTTGCTCGTCTCGCGCCCGTTCATCGCGGCGATGTCGCGCTGGTAGGCGAGCGCGAAAGCGACGGCCTGAATCGGCCGCTCGAACATCAGCAGGAAGCCGTCGGTCTTGTCGATTTCCTTGCCGCCGTACTGCTGCACCAGCGTACGCGCGAGACGATCGTGTTTGCGGAACAGTTCGGCGGCGCGCTGGTCGCCAATGCGCTCGATCAGGGCGGTCGAATCGACGAGGTCGCAAAGCACAAGCGTGCGCAACACGGACGTCGCGCCATGCATGGTTGCTTCGCTTGCATTTCCCTCAATCGCGCCTGGATCGACGATAGTCACGGCGAACGGGCTGCCCCTGTGCTTGCCTTGGGCGATTCTGCGCTGGATGCGGCGGGCGCGCTAGCGTGCGTCGTTGATCAGGCTGGGGTTTGCGTTCGCAGTGTGGGCATGCCCGCAGCGCGACAAGTCCGATGGACGAACGGATCTCCCACTATTGCTTACCTTGTTACGCCGTGGCCGGCCACACCGCATGCAGCGGGTCGAACTCGATCTCGCTGTATTGGGCCGCACGATGGCCGAAGCCGCTGACCGACATCACGCCCTGCTCCATTGGGTCGAGGCCGAATGCATCCTCGATGTCGCCTTCGTTGATCGCGGCGGTAATGAAGGCGGCGAGGCCAAGTTCGGTCGCGGCGAGATACAGCGTCTGCGACAGGTGCCCAACATCGAGGATGGTCGCGCGGTAGGCCTTGGCGTGATTGCGATATTTCCAGAAATTGCGCTCGAAGCGGCTCGCCATGACCAGTTGCAGCGGCGCCGGTGGGAAGTACGGCTGGCCGGCGACGAAGCGGTGCGCGAGATCACTGGCCTCGACCGCCGACAGCTCACGCAGCCGTTCCAGCGCGTGTGCGACCGGTTGATAGTGGTACAGGCCCGGTGCCAGCCCGTCGACGCGTTGCACCAGCAGATAGGCTTCCGTTGGATGCAGACCGCCCGCGGAGGGCACGCCTTTCTTCAATACGGGCACACCGGTGACATCGACCTGGATGCGCGCGCCGAATGCGCGATACAGCACGGCACCGACCTCGGCCAAGGTGAGCGAACGCGTGGTGTCGAAATTGCGGCAGGTGACGCGGTCGTCAAGCAGCGCATCGAGCGCAGAGGGTTCACCGCGCGACAGCGCAATCTGTTGATCGGCTGCGACGCATTGGATAGAGGGCGGCGGTGGCGGGCCGAGATGATCGAGCAACTCGGCGTCGCTGGTTTCGGCGATGTGCTCATTCTCGACCTCGGTATCGACGCCGCGCCAGCGCGAATGGCGGTGCACAACCGCCGACAGTGGGCGCCAATGCTGTGTGCGCATTGCCTGATCCGCTGCCGCGCTGGCGCTGGCGTCATCGGCGACCAGCAATCCTTTCGCAACCAGACCATCGAGCGTCGCCGGTGCATGCATGCGCGCGAGCTCGGCGCTATCGATCCAGTCGGTTGGCGACACCGCGCCAAGCACGGCGACTTCCGCCGCATCGAGCGGTACTTCCTTGTCCAGATGTGGAGCCAGCGCGAACCAGGCAAGCGTCGAGGCGAGCCGCGGCGTCGCGCTGAGCAGAAGTTCCAGATCGATTTGCTTGTGTTCGCGCGGTTCGATCAACACAGTCAGGCAGCGACGCAGGCGCATGGGTGCTCGCAGGAATAAGGGTGGAAGGGGTATCGATAGCGCCGTCGTATTGCGCAGACGAGCCGAGCGCGATTGGGGACGCTGGCAGGTTGTGTTGTCAACCGGGACGCGATGGGACTTGCGTGAATTCTGGAAGGGCGACGTTTCTACGTGTTCCTATCGAAAGGCATCGCGCCTTCCGGCGCTCCCACAGGCGATCGGGTGGTGTGCTTCCTCCGCTGTTGTGGGAGCGCCGGAAGGCGCGATCGCTGCTATCAAACGCGGGGCAAGACAGCTCTTGGGTCACGCGTGGGATACCTCGAACGCCACACTGGGGCTAGACTTGGCGCGCCATCAACCAACAGGGGGATTTCATGACTGAAACCAATCTGACGCAGGATCAGGCGCGCGCATTGCTGGAGAAGCTGGCGCGCGATGACAGTTTCCGCACGCTGTTCGAGGCCACGCCGGCGCGCGCGCTGCATGCGCTGGGCGTCGATGCGAAGACCATAGTGCATCTGCCGGCAGCCTGCTTGTGCACCCATGAGCTTGCGGCAAAGGCTCACTACGAGGGCTTGCTCGGAAGCGTCGCGGATGACGCAATTACCAGCACGATGAAGATGATTGTTCCAAAAATTGGCGTCACGAATCGCTAGATTTCTCCGCGCGCGCGGCATCCAACGCCTGCAGGCGTTTATGCAGGAAGGATAGTTGATCTGCGTGAGGCCAAGCCTTGCGCAGATCGCCGAGGAATTCGCGCGCGACATCCGGCTTTTTCAACTTGATTGAAAGCTCCGCGGCATCGAGCAAGGCCAGATCCGACAGCGCGACGTTGAACGGCTCCAGCATGCCTTGCCCGAACTGCTCCGCATACGCGCGCCCGCGATGCCGCGCGAGCCACTGCGCTTGCGCCAGTGCATTTGCGTAATCGTTCTGCGTCGCGTATGCATCCATCAGCACGCGGTGGCTGAAATAGTATTCACTGCCGTCGCTATGCGGCTTCAGCAGCGCAATGGCTTTTTGCGCATCGCCGTTCGCACGTGCAAGTTCCGCTTCGACGACCACCAGAAGATTCGACAAATACGGGTAGTCACCGCTCCGGCTGAGCGCGGTGACGTGGGCGAGCGCTGACTTTGCGAGGTCCGGATCACCCGCGCGTGCAGCCAGGTAGGCGGCAAACATAAGACCGAACTGGGCGCGTCCAGCGTCGCGTGTCTTTGCGGTTTCCGCTGTGTGCAGGTAGGTGGTCAGCGCCGGCCTCAGGGTTTCGCCCGGCTCGGTCAACGCACGCAAGCCAAGGTCGATCAGTGCGAATTCCGCGTGCAACGTGCCTGCCAGCTTCTCGGTGGCCGCTTGCGCAGTTGCGACAGCCGCGCGCGCACCGTTCCAGTTGCCTTGATCGACAGCGAGTGTGACCGACGGATACAAGGTTTGCGCGTCGTCGGTGTCGATGCCGCTCTTCGCGCCCTCTGCCAGTAGCTTGTCGGCGCGATCGAACCGGCGCTGGGCCGCATACAGATAAGCGTTGTAGAGGCCTTGACTCGAGAAGCCATTCGCCTTTGCTGAATCAAAGCGACGCTGCGCATCGGCATACCGATCAACGCCGAGATACAAGGTCGCGAGCAGGTAGTCGCCTGCAGCGCGATGCGGATTGGTTGCGACCGCATTGAGTTCAGTCGCGGCAATCGCCGCGCCGAAGTTGTTGGCGGCGTTGTATGAAAAATAGCCCAAAGCGCCGCTGGCCAGCGTGAAGTCGGGATACAGCTTGGAGAGCAGCTGCCACTTTTCCAGCGCGATGCGTGGATTTTCGAAATTGGCGAGCAATGCCTGCGCAAACAGTGCGTCTCGCGCAGATAGCCGATCGGCATGATCGGCCGCCTTACGAATTTCGGCGATCGCTTCCGTATTGTCCCCTGCGCTGGTGCTGTTCAACGCGTCGCCCAACTCCAGGCGCGCGAGCGCAAAACCAGGGTCGAGCTGGATCGCCTGACGGTACAGTGCGATCGCCTGCTTGAAATCACCCTTGGCGTGCGCAGTGAGGCCGAGCGAATAAGCCCGCAGCGCATCCAGATTAGTCGTTGCAACCTTCTCCAGCGGCTTCGACTCGTTCGATACCGTCGCCAGCGCTTCGCCGAGGCGCACGCGCAGTTTCTGGTTCACCTTGTCAAGCGACGGCAGCACTGAATCCACGCCCGTACCATCCGCCGATTCCGAATATACCGTCGTCTGCGTATTCGGGTCGATCACCTCGGCCGTCACGCGCACGCGACCGCCAATTTCTGCAATCGTTGGCAGGATCAACGCGCGAGCACCATCGCGCAGCGCGATCTCGGAGCCGATCGCGCGATCGACCTTGATCTTGTTGGGGTCCTGCTGCATCAGCTGAATCGTTTCGCGCGTCTTCAGGTCCGACAGTACATTGACGTAACGCGACTGCTCCAATCCGATGCGGAAGGCGGCGTCGATCGATTCGTCGAAGCTCGCTTGGCCAGTCAGGTTCTTGAGGTCGCCGACGACCACCCAGTCGCGGTTCGCGAACGCGATCGCGGATTCGGGTTTGAACAGATACCAGGCCGGGATCGCGATCAGGATCAGCAGCAGGCCGATCTCGATGCCCATCGTCGCCGGTCGGCGCCAGAACGGTGTTTCACGGTGCGCCTTGCCGGACCAGGGCGGCGCCTTGAGCGGTGCCAGACCTTCATCGCCGACTTCGAACACGGGAATCGGATCGGGAATGCCCTTGAAGCGATAGCGGCCGTGGGTGCGCCAACGCACCGTTTCGAGTTGCGCACCGAGTTCACCCTGCGCGCGGTGCGCGAGCGAGTAGGCGACGCCGGAGAGCAGGATCTGGTTCGGC
>JBBRZD010000170.1:0-7179 GCA_038237055.1 Lysobacterales bacterium
AGCATCGTCTATGCGACGGGACGCGGCTCGACCGTTGGCGGCGTCCATGTCAATAGTGGCTTGTATAAAAGCACCAACGGCGGCGCAAGCTGGAGCGATATTGGCAATGGCCTGCCAGCGTCGGGTGGGCCGCCGGGCAGCCACTACATCGGACTCGTGCGCAGTTTTGTGCTCGACCCACGTTCCTGTGCCAGCCCACCGCCGGGCACAGATCCTTGCACAAGCGGGCCACTGCAAACCGTGTACGCGGACGCGAGCGGCCACGCCGACACTTCATCGTTCACGTACCGGCTGATCAAGAGTGTCGATGCTGGCGCGAACTGGACGAGCGTCGACGGCTTGCCGACCACCATCGACTCTGCCAGCGACACCGAACAGGACGTGATTCCGATTCCGATGGTCATCGATCCGTTGCATCCGCAGCGTCTGTACACCGGAACCTACGCTTCATTCGCTCCGGCTTTCGTGCCTGTACCGAGCATCAGCAGCGGCGTCTTTCGTAGCGACGATGGCGGCGCAACCTGGAACTTGCGCAGCAACGGCATGCCTTTCTACCCCGGCTCGGCGACGACCCACCTGGACGTGATGTCGCTCGCACTGAATCCGCTGAATCCGGATGTTCTGTGGGCGAGCTCCTACAACCTGGCAACTGCTCCGCTCGGCTACAGTCATATCTACAAGACCGTCGATGGCGGCACGAACTGGATCGATTCAAGCAACGGAATTTCCGCTGGCGATATCCGCCAGATCGTTGTCGATTCCGCAAATCCGGCCAACGTATACGCAGCCGCGACCGGCTACCGCGCAAATCCAGCGGGCGTGTACAAGAGTAGTGACGGCGGCGCGACGTGGCACTCGATCAGTGCCGGCATGCAAAACGCGGGGCCTTCGTCAATTGCGATCGATCCACATGATCCGACTATCTTGTACGCCGGAACACCAAGCGGCGTATGGAGCCTGCATCAACTGCCCGACAGCGATGGGGATGGCGTGCACGACGCGGTCGAACAAGCCGGTCCGAATGGCGGCGACGCGAACAGCGACGGCACGCCGGACTATCTGCAAGCGAACGTCGCCAGCGCTGCTGCAAGCGGGAGTACCGCCGGCCACTGGAGCACCGGCACGTCCGCGCCAGCGAACGCGACCACTGCCGGCAGCTATTTCACGATCAGCGTGGTACCCGGAACAGCAGGAACATGCGCGCAGGCAGTCGACGCGCAAGCGATCGACGCATCAACACGCCCTGCCGACGTCGATGCCGGTCTGCCGCAGCAGCATTCGCTGTCGCTCGTTCGGTTCGAACTGCTCGCCTGCCCTTCGGCCGACGTCGTGATCCATTTCTTCAACGCGGCATTCACATCTGGTTGGTCGTTCCGCTATTACGGTCCGTCGACGCCGGCGATGATGCGAGCATCGGTTGGCACGCTCTCGGCAACGTCGCTACGCGCATCGATGCACAGACCTGGAAGCTGCATCTTGCCGCCGGCAGTTTCGGCAGCTATAGACCCGCCGCGTCGAATTCGATCCTGTTCGAAGGTGGTCCGGCGTACTCCGAGCGGATCTTCGCAAACGGCTTCGATTGAAGGACACGAACACATCGAACGCGCGCGCATGGTCGCGCGTTCGATGACATCACGAATTCTCAGTGGTTCGCTTTGGCGAGCGCCTCAAGCCGGCGCAGGATCGTCTGCACCATGTCGCGTTCGAGTTCCTTGCCAAGCAAATCTGTTTCGGAAGCAACACCGAGCGCCTGGGTCGCATCGAAGGTGAACTCGCGCGACAGCTCGATCGTCTGCTTCGGCAGGATCGCGGTGCCGCTCGCATCTTCGACAGTGAACTCGACGTGATAGCGCAACGCGTATTCGTTCGCACGCGCGGTGCCGCCGACCGCGAGCACGTCGGTCGACAAAGTGTTCGCGCTGATCTTCATCACCGCGACACCCGCCTCGACCTTGTCGACGACCTGCGCGCCCGAACGCGGCAACGCCTTGGCGAGATCCTTCGCGAGCGCACTCGATGGATCGGCGATCTCGATGTGCACGCGCTGCATCGCTACCGGCAGCTGCGCCTCCTTGCGCAGGTGGAACCCGCAACCGGCGAGCAAGCTGGCAAAGGCGACAACGCAGAAAAACGGGGCGCGAAGCAGGTTCATGTGCGGATTCCGGCAAGGGTCGATGGAGTTTCAGTCAGTAGATCATACGGTGCTCGCCAGCCCGGCTGCGAGTGGAGGTGATCTAGCCAGGCTGCCATCGCGATCTTGTAATGGTGGCCCGATTCGCGGTTGCAGTAGAGGATAGGGGCGGTCATCGGGTATCGCTTGCGGGAGCGTCGAGAAGGTATTGTTTCCGTTCTCGCATTGGCGACCGCAGGGAGTGCAAAGCTGAGAAGGTGCCGAAGGCGGATGAGGGAAGAAACCGCATGCGCCGCTGGAAGACTAACAGGCGAAGTTTCTTTCCCTCATCCGCCCTGCGGGCACCCTCCACCGGCCCGACGGCCGGCTTCGATCCCGGAGGGAGAAGGGAAAACGCAACGCCAATGCGATTCTCACACCACGATATTGACGATCTTGCCCGGCACCACGATCATCTTTTTCGGCGCCTGGCCGGCAAGAAAATCGACGACCTTCGGCTCGGCCAGCGCAAGACGTTCGACCTCGTCCTTGCCCAGCGCGATCGGCACTTCAATCGTCGCACGCAACTTGCCATTGACCTGAATCGCGAGCGTCACCGTGTCCCGGGGCAATGCCGCTGTATCGACCTTCGGCCACGGCTGGTCTTCGATCAGTGTCTCGCTGTGCCCAAGCACCTGCCACAGCGTGTGCGCAATATGCGGTGTCACCGGGTTGAGCAACAGGACCATCGCCTCAAGCGCCTCATGCCGCACGGCGCGACCCTGATCGTTCTGGTCGTCGAACTTGGCGAGGGCATTGAGCAATTCCATCAGCGCCGCAATCGCGGTATTGAAGGAATAGCGGCGACCGATGTCGTCGGAAACCTTCTGGATGGTTTCGTGAACCTGCCGGCGAAGTGTTTTCTGCGTGGCATTCAACGCAGCCGCGTCGACGACCGGATGATCGGGATTGGACACATGCGTGACGACTTCGCGCCAGAACCGGCGCAGGAAGCGCGCCATGCCCTCGACACCGGCTTCGTTCCACTCCAGCGATTGTTCCGGTGGCGCGGCGAACATCGAGAAAAGACGCACCGTATCGGCACCGTACTTGCCGACCATCGTCTGCGGATCGACGCCGTTGTTCTTTGACTTCGCCATCTTCTCGGTGCCGCCGATCTGCACCGGTTTGCCGTCTGCCTTCAGCACCGCGCCGACCACGCGTGCCTTGTCGTCGCGCTGGATCTCGACATCGGCCGGATTGATCCAGTCCTTCGAACCATCGGCGTTGTCGCGATAGAACGTCTCGGCAATGACCATGCCTTGGCACAACAGGTTTGTCGCCGGCTCATCCGACTTCACCAGGCCTTCGTCGCGCAGCAGCTTGTGGAAGAAACGGAAATACAGCAGGTGCAGGATCGCGTGCTCGATGCCGCCGATGTATTGGTCGACCGGCAACCAGTGGTTGGCGCGATCATCGACCATGCCGGTCGCGCCGGGTGACGTGTAGCGCGCGTAATACCAGCTTGACTCCATGAAGGTGTCGAAGGTATCGGTCTCGCGTTCGGCTGCGCCACCGCAGGTCGGGCAGGTGGTCTTGCGCCATTCCGGATCGGCCTTGATCGGCGATTTCACGCCCGTGAACGCGACATTTTCCGGCAGCACCACTGGCAACTGATCTTCCGGCACCGGCACGGCGCCGCATTTCGCGCAGTAGATGATCGGGATCGGGCAGCCCCAGTAACGCTGGCGCGACACGCCCCAATCACGCAGACGGAAATTCACGCGACGAGTGCCCTTGCCTTCCTGCTCGAAGCGCGTAGCCAGCGCATCGAATGCACTGCGAAAATCCAGGCCGTCGTAGTCGCCGGAATTCACCAGCGTGCCGTAATCGGTGTAGGCGCCGTCCTCGATGATCGCGCGCTCGAATTCCTCGAACACGCTCACCGCACCCGGTGCCTCGTAGACGTCGATCGCGCGGCTCTCGCCTAGCGCCGCCGACATCGGGTCGCTGTTGCGCTCAACATCGCGACCCAGCTCGCGGATCGCATCGCGCGCCGCATCGCTGACGATGACCATCTTGATCAGAAGATCGTATTTTGTCGCAAATTCCCAGTCGCGTTGGTCGTGCGCCGGCACCGCCATCACCGCACCGGTGCCGTAGCCCATCAACACGAAATTGGCGATCCAGATCGGCACGGCTTCGCCCGTCGCCGGATGGATCGCACTGAGGCCGGTGTCGATGCCTTTCTTTTCCGCGGTCTCGATATCGGCTTCGGCAGTGCCACCGTGGCGACACTCTTCGATGAAGGCCGCGACCAACGGTTTCGTCTGCGCAGCCTTTATTGCGAGCGCATGTTCGGCCGCGACCGCCAGATAGGTCACGCCCATCAAGGTATCCGGCCGTGTGGTGAACACGGTCAACGGCGCAGAATCGCCTTCGACGGCAAACTGGATTTCAAGGCCTTCCGATCGCCCGATCCAGTTGCGTTGCATCGTCTTGACCGAATCCGGCCAACCCGGCAAGCGATCGAGCCCCGTCAGCAGTTCATCCGCATACGCGGTGATCTTGAAGAACCATTGTGGGATCTCGCGTTTCTCGACCAGGGCGCCCGTGCGCCAGCCACGACCATCGATGACCTGCTCGTTCGCGAGCACGGTCTGGTCGACCGGATCCCAGTTGACGATCGACTTCTTGCGATAGGCCATTCCCTTCTTGAACAGGCGCGTGAACAGGCGCTGCTCGTGCACGTAATACTCGGGACGGCAGGTCGCAAACTCGCGCGACCAGTCGATTGCATACCCAAGCGTCGCCAGCTGCACGCGCATGTGCTCGATGTTCGCGTAGGTCCATTTCGCCGGCGCAGTGTTGTTCTTGATCGCCGCATTTTCTGCCGGCAATCCAAACGCATCCCAACCCATCGGCTGCAGCACATTTTTGCCCTGCATGCGCTGGTAGCGACTGATCACGTCGCCGATCGTGTAGTTGCGCACATGCCCCATGTGCAATGCGCCGCTCGGATACGGCAACATCGAGAGGCAGAAGAATTTTGGCTTCGGCGATTTCTCGTCGACGACGAAGGCGCGCGTCGCGTTCCAGAATTTCTGTGCGGCGGCTTCAACCGCCTGAGGTTCGTAGGTTTCTTGCATGGGTTCCATCGCGCGCCGGAACGGCGCAATCCGTGACTGCAGGGAGACAGGCAGCCTAACGCAGCGCACCATCCGCGCCAAGCCGAACCATGCCGAATGGCACCTGTCGGGCGCAGCAGGGCCGCTAAGATGACTAGTCCACTCGACTTGGGAACGCCATGAAGCCGACCATCATTGCTGTCGCTATCGCATCCGCGCTCACCTGTTTCGCCGCCCATGCTACGGCACCGGCTGGAAAAACAACGGCCATGGTCGTCGTGCAATGCGGCCACCTGCTGGACAGCACCGGCGGCAAACTGCTCGGTGCGACCACGATCGTGATCGAGGGGGGCCGCATCAAGGAGGTCAAGGCCGGTCGCGCCGATGTTCCCTCCGCGCACACGATCGACCTCGGCAACGCCACCTGCCTGCCCGGCTTGATCGATGCGCACACGCACCTTACCGGCGAGACCAGTCCAACCGGCTACACCGATCAGTTCCGATGGAATATCGCCGACTACGCAATCCGCTCGACCGTCTACGCGAAACGCACGCTCGATGCGGGCTTCACCACAGTGCGCAATCTCGGCGACGGCGATAACGCATCGATCGCGCTGCGCAATGCAATCAACAGCGGCGTCGTGCCGGGCCCACGCATCTTCACCGCGGGCGGCGCGATCGGCTCTACCGGCGGGCACGCCGATGGCACCGACGGTTACCGCGCCGACCTGCAAGGCGACTCGCATGCGAAGGACGGCATCATCAACGGCGTCGACGACGCGTGGAAAGCCGTGCGGCAGCACTACAAGGATGGTGCCGACCTGATCAAGATCATGCCGTCCGGCGGCGTGCTCGATGAAAGCAGCAGTGTCGACAATTCGCAGATGACGATCGAGGAGATCAAGGCCGTTGTAGCCGCCGCACACGACTACGGCTTCACGGTCGCCGCGCACGCGCATGGCGCGGAAGCGATCCGACGCGCGGTGATCGGCGGCGTCGATTCCATCGAGCACGGCACCTTCATGAACGACGAAGACATGAAGCTGATGAAGGAGCACGGCACCTGGTATGTGCCGACGATCATCGCCGGCAAGTATGTCGAGGAAAAAGCGAACATCCCCGGCTACTACCCGACGCAGATCGCGGTGAAGGCGAAGTTGGTCGGCCCCATCATCCAGGCGACGGCCGGCAAGGCGTACAAGGCTGGCGTGAAGATCGCGTTCGGCACCGACGCCGCGGTCTATCCGCACGGCCAGAATGCAAAGGAATTCCAGTACATGGTCGACGCCGGCATGCCGGCGATGTTCGTGCTGCAGGCGGCGACCACGCACGCGGCGGAATTGCTCAAGAAATCGAAGGATCTCGGCAGTATCGAAGCCGGCAAGTTCGCCGACGTGATTGCGATTGAAGGCAATCCGCTCGAGAACATAGCGCTGATGCAGAACGTCGCCTTCGTGATGAAAGAAGGCGTCGTCTACAAGCAGGACGGCGCAGCGGTGACGCCACCGCCGGCCAAGGTCGCTGCCGCTCCGTCCGTTGCGCAGGGTGCGGAGCTGGAAGGATATTGATCGGGGCACCCCACAGCTCATGGCGCTACATCCTTTGCACCGGATGTAGCGCGCAATCCGGGCGCGAGTAGTTCTGCGCAGCGCTCGAGCAATCTCTAACCGGCGCCCACCGACGTAGCGATGCTTGAGGTCGAGTTGAATCGCTTCGTGGCTGTACACCCGATCAAGCTGCCCCGATAGCCCACCGGGCAGGATCGCGCCATCCACAAATCCGCTCGCCTTGCATACGCGTCGCAATGGCACAATCTGTGATCGACCAGATTCCGGAGTTCTGCATGCCCGCCACGCCCCCCCCCCCCCCCCCCCCCCCCCACTTTGTGTCCCCCCCCCCCCCACACAACCCCGCCCCCGCGCGCCCCCCCCCACAGGCAGC
>JBBRZD010000171.1:0-7151 GCA_038237055.1 Lysobacterales bacterium
GCGGCGCGAGCAGGTGGCGCGCATGGCAACAAAGGCGAGGAAGTCGCGCTCGCCGCATTGGAAATGGCCGATTTGTGGAGACAGCTGTGACGAACGCACCCCGCCCAACCGGCATCGACCTCGCCGCGCGCTCGCGCGCACGCCGCCGCGCGCTGCAAGCGGTGTACGCGTGGCAGATGAGCGGCAACCGCATCGAGGGCGTGATCGATCAATTCCGCCACGAGCAGGACATGCAGATCGCCGACCTCGAATATTTCGAGGATCTCGTGCGCGGCGTCGCACGCATGCACGTCGAGCTGGATGCGGCGTTCCTTCCTTTCCTCGACCGCGAGGTCGAACGCGTAGATCCAATCGAACGCGCAGCCTTGCGCATCGCCGCCTACGAGTTACGCGAGCGCCCCGACGTGCCGTATCGCGTCGTCATCAACGAAGCGGTCGAGACAACCAAGCGTTTTGGCGCGGACCATGGCCACACCTATGTCAACGGCGTGCTCGATAAACTCGCCGCAGCGTTGCGCTCCGCCGAGTACGGCGTCAAACGCTGATCGGGTACCGGCGGCGCTCGGATTGTCCGGTTTTGGTCGCCATGCGCGGTTTGCCGCGCTTGCGCTGCGATGGTTCATCGTTGTCGTGCTGATTTGCAGGCTATCCTTCATCGATCCGTGATCGTCGCGAGCCAGCGAGACACGACGGAGTATCGCCATGGAGTTCGACCTGATCGACCTGATTCGCGACCGCTGCGCCGTCGCGCGCGCTGACGTTCGCCTCGGCATCGGCGATGATGCCGCAATTCTCGGCGTTCCCGTTGGGCATGATCTCGTCGCCTGCGTCGATACGATGGTCGCCGGCGTGCATTTCGCCTCGCAGACGCGCGCGCGCGATCTGGGCTGGAAGTCGCTTGCTGTCAACCTCAGCGACCTTGCCGCGATGGGCGCGACGCCCGCGTGGGCGCTGCTTGCGCTGACCTTGCCCGAATCCGATCGCGCCTTCGTCGCGGACTTTGCCGACGGGTTTGCCGAACTCGCCGCGCAGCATCGCATTGCGTTGGTCGGCGGCGATACCACGCGCGGCCCGTTGAGCGTGACCGTCGTCGCACATGGGTTCGTGCCACCCGATTGCGCGCTGCGTCGTGATCGCGCGCAGGTCGGCGATCTGGTTTTCGTCACCGGTTCGCTAGGCGATGCCGCAGGTGGCCTGCGTTGCCTCGACCATCGTGATCCGCAGGCGCAAGCCTTGTTCAATGCCGCCCCCGATACGCGCGAATTCCTGATCGAACGTCTGAACCGGCCGACTCCGCGAATCGCTATCGGCGTCGCCTTGCGCGAGTTCGCATCCGCGTGCATCGATATTTCCGATGGTCTCATCGCGGACCTCGGCCACGTTGCTGCGGCCAGTGATGTCGGCATCGAAATCGAAGCGCTGCAGTTGCCGGCTTCATCGGCGCTGCTTGCGTTGTTCGATGCGGACGAACGCCTCGCCTTGCAAGCGACCGGCGGAGACGACTACGAACTCGCGTTCTGCGTGCCCGCAGCCAATGTGGCAGCGATGCAGCGCGATCTTGCGCGAATCGGTGGCGGTGCGACACGGATCGGTCGCGTCGTCGCAGGGCAGGGCGTGCACGTGCTCGACGCGGACGGCGCGGAAATCGCGCTGCGCCGTCGTGGCTGGGAGCATTTCGCATGAAGCTTGATGCAGGACAGCGTCGCGCGATTCTCGGTCATCCAGCCGGTTGGATTGCGAGCGGCTTCGGTTCGGGCTTGAATCCCTTCGCACCGGGCACCGCCGGTTCCGCGGCTGCACTGCTTCCGTGGTTCGCATTGCGCGAACTGCCATGGCCATTCTTTTTGCTGGTCGTCGCGCTCGCGTTCGCGCTCGGTGTGTGGGCTTCCAATGTCGTCATCGCGAAATTGCGCATCGAAGATCCGCAAGTCATCGTCTGGGACGAATTCGTCGGCCAGTGGATCGCGCTCGCGCCGCTGTTGTGGATCGCACGCGACTGGTCGTGGATCATTGCCGCGTTCGCGTTGTTCCGCCTGTTCGACGTGTGGAAACCATGGCCGGTGTCGTGGGCGGATCGTCGCGTGAAAGGCGGTCTTGGCGTGATGCTCGACGACGTGCTTGCCGGAATCTACGCGGCAATCGTCATCGTGATCGCCGCCCGCATTCTGTAACGCGTCAGGAGCACGGATCGTCCGCCGTACCAGGCAGCGCAGCTGATGCACAGGACAGGCTCGTTGGATGCGGAAACAGGCCGCCGTAGTTGGCCAGTCGCCCCGGCTGCGCGTTGCTGTTGATGATGTTGTAGACCATGAAACCCGTTGTCGGCAGGCCGTTTAGGGTGACGCCCGAATGAGCCGGATTTGTACCGCCAGCAAGATGATATTGGCTTACGTCCAGCTTCATCCAACCCGTTTCGCTCGCAAGCTGGGCGGTGAGCGCGCGCGTGGAACCCAGAACTTCTGACGGGAAGTGCTGCAGCGATGCGGGGGTCAGGTCACTGAAACGGATGACGTTTGCTTCGTACTGGAAAAGGCGAAAATCGCAAGGAACAAGCGGCGCGCACATCACGGGAAAATGGCTTCCTTCTTCCCGGTCGTAGAAGGTTTTCTGAAAATCGATTCCTGAGATGCCCGGCGTCGTCTGCCCGAACGCTTCTGGAAATGGAGCCGTCGGCGAGTCGGGATACAACGCGTGGTCGACATAGAAGCGTTTGGTTGGAAAGGTGACGACCCAGTCCGTGTTCGCACCAAGACCGGCGCCTATGAGGAATTCGTTGAATAGCGCGTCGGTCATGAAGACCGCGCTGACGGCATCGATGCCGCGCACGTAGTCCAAAGTCAACGCGCGACCGTTGTTCGTGAATACGGTCGCGGTTGCGCCATGCGGCGTGGCCGAATCGCTGGTATGTGCATCCGCCAGCGAAGGGTGATCCAGGTTGGCGTCCGGGGTCAGCAGCGGAGTGTTGGTGAATCCGGTAAGCGCGTCGGCAATGTAGGGATAGAACATGCCTCCGGCGACGTTGATGACGGCAGCGGAGCCGAACAACCCGCTGGTTGGTGCGACGATGTCGGTCGGCAAGGTCGCTGGCAAGTGGCCGCACCTGCCCGGCGTCCCGCCGTTCGGATAGCCGTTCTGGACGTGCGTGATCGCAAGGTCGGTGTCGCTGCCTTGAATGATATCGGCCATCGCGATCATTTCGATGTGACCCTCGCGCGTGCGCGTGGCCGTTGTCAGGCCGCCGTCTGCGGGCGGATTGCCTGGCGTTCCGTCGAAACCGTGCGTCGAGAACGCAACGGGAGACGACAACACCGGATCGGTGCAGCTCTTGTCGGAAGTCGTGATGTGCGCGCCGCTGGTGGCGGTGCCGTCTGACGCTGATATCGCGGCGGTCCAGACATCGTGCGCCGACAGGAACAGGCTGAACGTCAGCGCCGGGCGGCCGTTGTCGCCTTCGAGAAACCGAACCCTGACGACCTTGCCGACATCCGATGCATTGACGACGGAGACGTAGGTATCCTGACCCTTGTTGACGGTGTAGTACGGATAGATGAGAACCTGGCCGAGGCCCTTGGGATTCAGCATGACGGCGTGCGCGATTCCGCAGAATGCAGCGATGAAGATCGCCAGAGCTCCTCCAGCAGTATGCACCTTCATCCTGTTTCTCCTGTACGCGTTCGAGTATCTGCTCGGCCGTTTCCAAGCGGCTCGCCGAGTATAGGCGCTGATTCGCGGGTGGGAATCACGGCAACTGCTTCCGGTCGCTCCAGCGTTTGTTGCAAGGAAGAACTACGGTAGCAGTTTTCCCGGATTGAGTATTCCATCCGGATCGAATTGATCCTTGATCCGCCGCATCAGCGCGAGCGCATTCGCATCGAGCGCGCGTGGCATGAACGCGCGCTTGGCCAGGCCGATGCCATGTTCGCCGGAAAGCGTGCCGCCGAGGCGGATCACCGCGTCGAACAATTCGTCGAGCGCGGGTTCGGCGCGTGCGTGCTCGGCGTCATCGCGCGGCAGCAGGTTGACGTGCAGGTTGCCATTGCCGGCGTGACCGAAACAGACGATCGGCAGTGCGTACTTCGCCGCAAGTGCGCGCGCAGTCGCGACAAGTTCGGGCACGCGGCTCACCGGCACAACGACATCCTCATTGATCTTGTTCGGCGACAAGGTGCGCAACGCTGGCGACAGCGCCTTGCGAGCGGCCCACAATCGAGTGACGTCCGTTTCGTTGGCGGCGATTTGCAAATCGACCAGTCCTTCGCCACGTGCGGCGCGCGATACGGCCTCGACAGCGGGCGCCAGGCTGTCGGATTCGCCATCGACTTCGATGATCAGCATTGCACCGGCGACAGGAATTGCGTCGCCGCCATGCGTGCGTCCAAGCGCAAGGCACTGGTCGTCGAGGAACTCCAGCGCGCACGGCGTCACCGGTTGCGCCATGATGCGCGCAACCGCGCGCGCGGCTGCGGCGACATCGACGTAGGTCGCGCGCAGCGTGCGCTTCGCCGAAGCGAGGGGTGCGAGTTTCAAGGTCGCTTCAGTCACGATCGCAAGCGTACCTTCGGAACCGATCATGAGGCGCGTCAGGTCGTAGCCGGTCGAACCCTTCGTCGTCGCCGTGCCGCAGCGGAAGTCTTCACCATTGCCGGCAACGGCACGTAGCGCGAGCACGTTGTCGCGCGTCGCGCCGTACTTCACCGCGCGTGGACCACCGGCATTGCAAGCGATATTGCCGCCAATGGTGCAATACGGCGCCGAGGTCGGATCCGGCGGCCAGAACATGCGATGTGGCACAAGCGCCATCTGCAGGTCGCCATTGAGCACGCCCGGTTCGACGATGGCGATACGGTTGTCGGGATCGATCGCTAGCACGCGGTTCATGCGCTCGAAACTTGCGACCACGCCGCCTGCGATCGGAACGCTGGCCCCCGTCGTGTTGGTGCCGCGCCCGCGCGCGACCAGCGGCACGCGATGCGCGCCACACGCACGCACAAGCGCAACGACCTGATCGTGCGAAGTCGGAAACACGACTGCATCCGGCATCGCCTGCCGACGCGAATTGTCGTACCCGTAGACGAGGCATTCGGCGGCGTCGACGCTGAGCGCATCGCTCGCGAAAATGCGCTTGAGATCGGCGAAGAGGGCGGCGGGAAGCGACATGAGGGAGGGAGGCGGCAGCGCGTTGGCGAACGCGTGCCAGCATGGCTCAGTCCGTGTACTCGAACACCTTGACCACACGTTCGACGCCCGCGGTATCGCGTGCGATGCCGACAACCGCATCGTCTTCCTCGTGCGTGACCTTGCCCATCAGGTAGACGACGCGGTGCGCGGTGGTGACGTTGACACGGGTCGGATCGAAGCCTTCCAGGCTGGTCAGATCGAGGAAGGAGGTCTTCACGTGCGCCGTGATCGTGTTGTCGCGACGGTGCGACCAGAAGCCGTCCGGCTCACGTACGTCGATTTCGTTGACGATGCGGCGGATGCCACCGAAGCCAGACGTCAGGCGTTCGGCGCGCGCCTTCAGTTCGGGCGTGCGAACTTCGCCGACCAGCAGCATGACGCCGTCATAGACGACGATGATCACGTTGCTTTTGAGCGCGAGTTCCTTGTCCTTGTTGAGCGCATTGTACGCGCCCAGATAGGTGCGCTTGTCATCGAGGTAAGTGCTGACGCCGCGTCGATCGTGCGCTGCGCTGGCGCCAGCAGCGGCGCCGCCGACGACGGCGAGGAAGCAGCCGCCCAGTTGCGGAAGAACCATCAGGAGCAGGAGCCAGGCAAGTGTGTTGCGGTAACGCATGTGTAGATCCTCAGCAGGCATCGAAGGCATTCTGTCGCCAGTCCAGTTTCGGGGCGCTCATCTCGCCGGCGATCGCAATGACGTCAAATCGGCAGGTATGGTTGGCCAGCTGCGGTTGAGCCGACAGGAAAGCGCTGGCCGCGCGCACGAGTTTCGCACGCTTGGTGGCGCTGACCGAATCGATACCGTCGCCAAAATTAGAGCGCCCACCTGCGACACGCCGATAACGAACTTCGACGAAGACGATCGTCTTGCGATCGTCCATGATCAGATCCAGCTCGCCATGGCGGCAGGAAAAGTTGCGCGCAATCAGTCTGAGTCCGGCGCGTTGCAGATGCGCCAGCGCAACATCCTCGTAGCGTTCTCCCGTCGCACGCGTGCTGGTGCTCGCGGCGCCAGCAGGACTCACTGTTGCATCGGGGCGGTGTTCAGCGCCCCGTCGATGGCAAATGCAGCGCCATTGCGGAATCGTGCCCAGCCCATCATGCGATGGATGCGACCGAACGCGTCCGCCGTGAGGTCGCCGGTTGCGCCACTCAGGTAAGCGTCCGGATGCGTTAGCAGCCAATCGAGATACGGCAACAGCGTGTAAGCGTCCATGCCGAAGGCGAACAAACGGGCGCCGACTCCGTTTGCGCTCGCGATCTGGTTCGCAATCTGACTGCGCTCGGGCCGGCCGGGGACGGGCGCAAACAACCAAGGCGCATCGCAGAATTCCACGCCATCGAGATCGCGGTCGAGGGAAGTGTTGTTGTCGCCGGCATAGACATGCGAAGTCGCAAACACAGGTGCGGTCACGTTGGCTGCTTTGAGCTGCGGCAGCAACAAGCGCGCTTGCTGTGGACGCATCGTGATGAACACGCCGGTCTCTGCACCGACCCCGAGGCTGGCGCTGGCCTGCGCGATCGCGGTTGCGTTGTTGATCTCCTTGTCGCCCAGGCGCGCCTCGCCGGTCACACTGCCGCCGGATGCCTCGAATTGGGCGCGGAATGCGCGAGCGGCGCGTTCGGCCCAATCGGACGTGGCCGCGAAAACGGCCGCGCGCGTGATACCTCGCTCGTGCATGTGTTCGGCAACCTGCGCGCCCTCCGCATCGGGCAGCAGACCAAATTCCGCGCTGCCCGCTGGCGGTACTTCACCGGTGTCGGGATGGTTGAGTGCTAGCACGCGTGCGCTCAACGATTGGTGGAAGAGCTCGCCGACCGATTCGCGTTGCAGCGGGCCGACAACATGGTCGGCGCCGTCCGCGACTGCCTTCTTGTAAGCAGCGATTGCTTCGGGCGGGGTCTTGCCCGCATCGTAAACGCGCACTTCGGGGCGTCGTGCCGCGTCGTCGGCGAAGTACGCAGCAAAGAAC
>JBBRZD010000172.1:0-7148 GCA_038237055.1 Lysobacterales bacterium
AACCAACCATGTCCAATGATTTTCTGCATCGCTTCCAGCTCGAAAACGCCGGCGTTAGAGGTGCTCTCGTGCGCCTCGACCAGAGCTGGCAAAAGATCCTGGAAAACGGAAACTACAGCGAACCGCTGGCCGATATTCTCGGGCAGACCGTCGCGGCAAGTGCGCTGTTCACCAGCGCGATCAAGTTTGATGGCCGTCTTTCCATCCATCTGCGCGACAGCGGTTCGCTCAAGCTGCTATTTGCCGATTGCACGCACGACGGCTTGCTGCGCGGTATCGCTCGTTGGGATGGCGCACAGCCACAGTCGTCGATACAGATCGATCCGCAGGCGCGCCTCGCGATCACGATCGAGAACGCGAGCACCGACACGCGCTATCAGGGTCTGGTGATGGCCGAAGGTACGCAGCTTTCGCAAGCATTCGAAGGCTATTTCGAACGCTCCGAACAGTTGCCTACACGGATCGTGCTCACCGCGTCCGGCGGCCGCTGCGGTGGCATCATGTTGCAGAAGATTGCGGGTAGTGGCGGGATCACCTCTGTCGATGCCGATGGCTGGAACCGCGCCGGTCATCTGCTCGCGACGCTTGCTCCGGACGAACTGCTCAACCTGCCACCGGAACAGATTCTCTTGCGCCTCTTTCACGAAGAAGGCGTGCGTCTGCAACCCGCTGCGCCGCTCGCGTTTCGTTGCACCTGTTCGCGCGAGCGCGTCGAGGACATGTTGCGCTCGCTCGGTCGGGCTGAAAGCGATGCGACCCTCGCGGAACAAGGCTCGATCGAAGTTACCTGCGAATTCTGCAATCGACGCTATGTGCTGGACGAGGCGGACGTCGCTACCGTGTTCGCATCAGCCTCTGCATCTGCGCCGCCGACGGAGCCGCCAGCGACACGCCATTAAATTGGCGCGCCCGGCGGAATTAGCGGCAATGGCCGCAGCTTCACCGACTTCGGATCGGCCAGGTATTTGCGAATCAATTCCGCCGCTTCGCTGCGACTTGCGCTGACGTCGTCTCGCCCCGGGTTCTTCGCCAGCCACGCCTGCCACTTCTGCAGCGACGCACGCACGCTGGCATCGACCTGCGCATCCAGTTGCGCCGCGTCGACTGCGTTCAACAACGAATCCAACACCGCCCAGTTGGCGGCTGTCTGCACGGCGTCGCCGGCCGGAATATTCGTGGCAATCGCATTGCGTTGCCAGGTGCGACGGAACACTGCATCGAGTGTGTCGGCGATGCCGGGTTCGCGCGTATCGCGCGCATGCTGCCACGCGAGGCGATTGAGGCGTTGCGATGCGAACAGATATTGCGTCGTCTGCGCGGCGCCGGCCTCGACGGCCGCAAACGCGTCGAACAACGGCGCCATGCGCGTCGTGAAATATTCGCGGTTGCGCTGGTATTCGGTAGCAGGTGGCGTGACGAGATCGAGCACATTGGCGGGAAGCGCGAGTTGTTCCGCACCCAGCGTCGCGACAAGCCGATCGAGTGCCGCATGTTGCGTTTCGGCCGGCACCGCGTTCGTTCCAGCCTGACGATCTCCCGCTTGCGAGTAGGCGTAGTCCGCGCCACCGAGCAATCGAGCGACTGCTTCGACCTGGTAACGGTGCAGCAGGTAGATCGGCACCAGACGCGCTTCGAGTTCGCCGACCTGGCGCTCCGGCGGCAGCACGCCGATCGAGAAATGCTCCAGTGCCTTGCGTCGCACCGCGAGCAGCTGATCGAAGGATTTCAGAGTATCCGGGCCGAAATCCCACAACAGGCCATCCGGCTCCGCATCGCCGGGCGCGCGCGCGTCGGGATCGCTGATGTAGTGGAAGCCTGCCTGTGCGATATCTGCGCGCAATTTCGCCAGCGATGCGGTCTCGGTTCCTGGCGCGAATTGCGCATACGCATGCGCGACCAGGAAATCGTCCCACGGTCCGACGCCGACACCGTACGCATGATCTAGGCTGATCGTGCCATCCGCGCCGAGCTGCAACAACGGATGCGGGTAGTCCATCACCGACCCATTGCCGAGACGACTCGCGGCAAAGTTGTGTGCGAAACCGAGCGCATGACCAACCTCGTGCGCCGCAAGCTGGCGCAGGCGCGCGAGGGCCATCTGTTCGGCCTCGCCTTTCAACTCGGCTGAGTTCGTCTTGTCGTAGGGCGCGAGCAGGCTCTCGGCAATGAGAATGTCCTGGCGCACGCGCTGCGAACCGAGCGTGACCGAACCCTTGATGATCTCGCCTGTGCGCGGATCGACGATTGGCTGGCCGTAGGACCAACCGCGCGTGTAGCGATGCGCCCAGGTGATGAGGTTGTAGCGGATGTCCATCGGGTCGACGCCTTCGGGCAGCAACTCGACGCGATACGCATCCTTGTAGCCGGCTTTCTCGAACGCCGATTTCCACCAGTTCGCGCCTTCCAGCAGGGCTGCGCGGACCGGCTCGGGCGCGCCGCGATCCAGATAGAACACGATGGGTTTCTTCACCGCACTTTGAGCCGCCGAAGGGTCAATCTTGTCGAGGCGGTAACGCGGCTGCAGGCGCACGTCGATGCTCGATGCGAGCGGCTGCGCATAGTCGTAGTAGCCGACGCTGAACGCACCGGACGCGGGGTGATACGCGCGCGGCGAATAGCCGGGGTCAGGCAGTCGCACAAAACTCAAATGCTGGTGCACGGTCAAGCTCGCCGGATCCATCGCGATGTCCTTGACGAATTGTTCCTCGCCCGGCCCCTTGAACGTCAGCAGCGCTTCGAGTTCGGTGTTATCCGGGAAACTCTTCGCATCGGCGAGCGAAACCGCACTGCGCTTGTCATCCACCTCGTATTTACCTTGTTTCGCTTCACTGAGTTTGCGTGCGACGCCGTGACGATCAGACATCAGCAGCGGACCGATGTCGACGACGACCTGCGCATCCGCGCCCTTGCGTTCCCCACTGATCTCGCCCGACCACAATACGGATTCGGCAAACGCTTGACGCACACTGCTCGTCTCGTCCGGGTTCGACGACAACGCGCGGAACTTCGTGTTGTCCTCGACCAGCAGCACGCGTGTGCCGATGCGGCGAAATTCGACCAGATGCGACTCGCTGCTCTGGCCGCGATCAAGGCCGATATCGTTCGAACCAACGGCCCACGGTAGCGAGCTGACCAACAGGAAAGGCGTGTCAAATGCGCGCACGCCCAGCAGAACCCGGCCTCCCGCCGAATCGCGGTACACATCGAAGAAGCCCGCCATGTGCTCGCTGCCACGGGTGGCTGTGGCGATGTCGCTCGGCGTTTTCGTGTCCGTGCCTGCCGTGGTCGCCGCCGGCTTCGCCGAAACAGCGGCCGCGACCATCGCTCCCAACAACCAGCAAGCCAATCCGCGCATGCGTTTCATCCGCTGCTCCTAGGTCCAGTGTGATCGGTGATTGTGCACGGATTGCCGCGATCTGCACCTGCCAAAACGCATGCTGCACGTTCGTGGTGAGCCGCAATGAGGTGACAAGCCCGGATATGCGCAGGTACTTTTCCACTCAGGCTGACGCCCCGCTTCCGACTACCCAACGCCATTTGCGCCGCACACGGATCAGATTTCGGCGTTAGTGCTGGCGCCCGGATTCCGGTCGCTTGCCAGTCCGCGACCAATCGACGAGCTGGTCGAACGCCTTGCCGATCTGCGCGGCGGTAAAGACGCAATGCCCTTCCGCATTGACGTATTGCTGCACGAAATGATCTCCATGCCCCGCGCGCTGCGCCATCATCGCGTATTCGAACGTCGTCGACGCGATGACCAACGGATCACCCGTGTCGTGCAATGCGAGCAGTGGCTTGAGCAGGTTTCCGGTCGGCGTATACCAGCGCGACATCAAGGCCAAAGCGCGCGGGTCCGCGCGAAAACGCTTGACCCCATCATTCAAAGCGTAGTCGTCCGCAGAACCGGTGTAGATGAGATCGGCATTGCCAAACGGATTGCCGTGCGTGCGCTGCTGCATTTCCTTGATGTCGTAGGCGATCGACGCGATCACGCCGGGAAGATTGCGCTCATCGCCCGCGCCGTAAAGCGCACGCAACGACGCCGCGGCCTTGGGATTCGCGTGCATGGCCGTAGCGATCTTCAGGACAATCTCGTCGGTCGGCTGGTAAGCCTCGTCGACCGGCACCAGTGCACCGAGAATGCCGGGAAAATAAAAGTCGAACGCTGCAATCACTGAAAAATCGCGCTGCATGAGCCGGTCGGTGGGTTCTATTGCCCCGCACAGCGACAGTCCGCCGTCGTACGTCTTGGGCGACGTTTCGAGGGCCATCACGGTCAGGGTGCCACCCATCGACATGCCCATTGCGAACGTTTCCTTCGGCTGACCATGCTTGCCGATGAAGAACTGACGCAGGCGTTCGCTGTCGTGGTCCGCTTGTTCAACCGCCCAACCTATAGACGAATAGCCGGACTGGATCACCGCAAAGCCCTTGGCCAGTACCGGATCGAACATGGGCGACACGCGCTCGCCTTCACGAAACAAGACCGGTTCAGTCGCATAGCCATGGAAGAAAATCACAAGACCTTGATTCCAGTTAGCCGGAATATCGATCCGGTAGTCAGCGCCTGCGCGCGTCCCCATCTCGGTGATCGCATGGTGCGGCGACGGAATCGGCGCCGTGCGCGCACGGGCGAAACCCGCTATTGCGCAGCCGGCGAGCAGTACACAAATGACTGACAGGCGCTTCAAGTTTGCGTACTACCCTCTGTATCTGCATGCGCGCCAAGGCGTTGATGCAAACCTGCCACTTCTCCGCGCAACATCTCCACTTCCGCTTCGAGTCGAGCGATACGCTCATTCATATCCATACGCGATGCGTTCGCAGGTGCCGGTGTCGCAAGCGCAAAAGCATCCGCCGAAACCGGACCGCACAGGAGATGCATGTAGCGATCTTCACGCTGGCCGGAGCCACGTCCGAGGCGTACCGCAAACGCGGGCTCGCGCTGGATCAGTCGATCAAGCGTATCGCGCACATCGTCGAGGCTAGGGAATTCAGCGAGGCGATCGGTGCGCGTCAGCAGTTCCGCCAAGGTCTGCGGTCCGCGCAGCAACATCACGCACAACACGGCTCGCTGACGCGATGTCACGCCATAGGTCGTGTCGAAACGATGCTCATAGCGCAGCGCACGTTGCGAGACGGGCGCGACTTTGACCATGCCCCGGTTTTCCATCGCGCGCAAGGCATGTCCAACCGCACCGGGTTCAAGATGCATCACGGGCTCACGACTGGTCTTCTGGTTGCTGGCGGCGACAATTGCGTTGACCGTCAGCGGATACACCTCGGGCGTGATCGCCGCCTTCTCGACCAGGCAGCCGAGGATGCGCGCCTCGATCGGATTGAGCGGCTCCAGCGGTTTCGCGATTTCGTTTTCCACGTGATGCTCGCGAGTCGGGCCAAGCGCCGAGTGTAGCGCGCTGCGACAGACGCGGGGCCATTCGCCCGCGCTTGCGATGAACGGCTTTCAGGTGCAATCCACCGCGCCGCCACGGTTGACGGCGCCTTCGCATGCAGCGATCCTGACGCGGATTCACCATTACGGCCACGAGCGCGCTTTGACATGGACGAGGGTGTAACTTCCCTGCTGGCAGCAGCCAATCGTGGCGACACGGCTGCGGAAGAGCGCCTGTTCGAGCGGCTCTACGCGGAACTGCGCCAGTGCGCACATCGCCAACTGCGGGCAAACGCCAGCGACATCCTGTCCACCACCGCGCTCGTACATGAGACCTGGTTGAAACTCTCGACCGCCGAAAACCTGCTGCCCGAAAGCCGCGCGCATTTCATGGCGCTTTCGGCGCGTGCCATGCGCCAGATCATGGTCGACTATGCGCGCCGTGCCGGCGCTGAAAAACGCGGTGGCGGCGCGGTCTTCGTGACCATGGACGAGCAGATTCGCGACGGTGCCGAGGAGGCGCTCGAAGTGCTCGCATTGGATCGCGCGCTGGCGACGCTCGAAAGTATCGACGCGCGTGCAAGTCGTGTCGTGCAACTGCATTTCTTCGCCGGGATGACGTTTACCGCAATCGCAGAACTCGAAGGCCTGAACGAGCGCACGGTGAAGCGCGACTGGCAAGCCGCACGCCTGCTGCTTGCAGCGGAAATGCGCGCTCCTTCCTGATTGGCCGGATCGGTCGTGTCAGCCTGGTGTCGGCGCGGAGCCGGCGATCTCGCCGCGCGAAGGCGACTTCGGCTGTCCTACGCGGGTGCGGTTGGCAATCCGCATCCCAAACGATTTGATTCGCTCCAAGGCGCATTCGGCACTTGGGTTATGGCTCGCCTTCTTCGCCAGCCTCGGATCCAATCTTGCCAGTCGGGACGCAACCTGGCACAAGCGCATCGCTGCCGAGCAGCCACCATTCGCGCCGATTCGCATGGCCCACGCGCACTGCCTTGCTCTTATCGATGCAGTTGTCGGCGATGTCCATCGCTTGATCAAGGATGAAAATCCGCCGCGTCGCCGGCGCCTGCTCCAACCACTGCGCCGCTTCCATGTATTGCTTGCCCCACGGCAACTTGAAACCGAATTCCATTACGGGGCCATCGGCCATCAGCAGGTTCTGCTCCTTCCACGCGACCAGTCCGATTTCGGTGTTCGCACCGGCGAGTTCACGCGCACGGCGCATGATGCCTGCGGCAGAACTTGTATCGTTGAGCAAGGGGTACGCCCACAGCCCCCAGATCAGCCACAGCACGGCGATGCCGCCGAGCAGTGCCTGTGCGCCGCGGCGCGTGCGGAACCACAACGCGGACGCAACAAATCCGCTGCCGATCGCGACGATCATTGCCCACAGCTGTGGAACGAGACCATCGAGCTCGCGCTGCTGGATCAGGCGCTCAGCGATGGGCGGATGGCCAAACCATGTCCATGCGCCGAGACTTACGATCGTGAGACCGCCGATCAGCGCGATCGAGAACGCCACGAGGCGCAACCAGCGCGCCGCCGCGATGTCAGCCAGGTATGGCGCCATCGCAAGTGCGAGCATCGGTAGTACCGGCATCAGATAGACATCGCGCTTGCCGTGCGGAATGCTGAAGAACACCAGCAGCAGCAATGACCACGACAGCGGCAGCAGCACGCGCGCGTCGCGCGCCTTGAGGTCGTGCAACCAGCGCGGCACCGCGCCGATATAGGCGAGCGACAGCGGTAG
>JBBRZD010000173.1:0-7105 GCA_038237055.1 Lysobacterales bacterium
CGCTACTGGCGTGATTGCCGTGGAAACTGCAGTCCTCGATGCTGACGCCGCCGCCGCTGATGAAGGCGCCGCCGCCGAGGATCCCGACATTGTTGTCGAAGGTCACCGACTTCATCGTCACAGCTGCATTGACGCTCTTCAGCCCGCCGCCGTCGCGGTCGCTGCCGGCGTTGAATGCGTTGTTGTTCTTGAAGACGACACTGACGAGGTCAAGCGTCGAGATGCCTGGCGGCGAAACACCGATCGACACGCCGCCGATGCCGTTCTCGATATCGAGGTTGCGCAGTCCGATGCGCGCGTTGGTGATGCGCATCACCCTGCCGGCAGTCGTCCCGTAAATGCGCGTAGGAACCGCGAGGGTTCCAATGATGTCCACCCGGGCAGGATCATTCAAGATTGTCAGCGTGGTTGTCAGCAGCACTTGCGGCACGCTGACAAGGATGCGCGTATCGCTGGCGCTGAAGTGCGCCAGGGTCAAAGCTTCGCGCAGGGAGCAGGGAGTAGCTGTCGAGCAGTCGTGGCCGCTCGGTGAATCGGCGGCAGAGCCGACGAAAAGATCGCCAGCGCTCGCCGTGTTCGCGCAGACTGCGCACAGGCCTGCTGCGATCCAGCTCAGGAATTGACGTGCTGTCATTGCCGCCCCCTCTCAATCCGGGTGGCGGCAAGTCTACCTGACAGAGGCCAGTTTTACTGGCCGCGCATGCGACCGAGGAAGCGTGGTCCGTTGTTGCCCATGGTCGGCAGCTTGATCTTGCCTATGGCCAAGATGCGCTCTTCGGCCATGCGATCGGCTGCCTTGTAGGTCGGGATGCCGTCACGTTCGGCAATCTGGAAGATGCGCGAGAGGTTCAGATAAATCGTGCGCATCATGCGCATCGCGCGCTCGCGGTTGTAGCCATCGATCTCGAGCGACACGTTCATCACGCCACCGGCGTTGACCGCGTAGTCGGGCGCATACAGCACACCGCGACGGGTCAGTTCATCGCCGATCTCGTCCGTCGCGAGCTGATTGTTCGCGGCGCCGCAGATGATCTTCGCCTTGATGCGGTCGATGGTTTTCTCATTGAGCGTGCCGCCAAGTGCGCACGGGCTGTAGACGTCGGCGTCGACGTCGTAGATTTCATCGAGTCCGACAGCGGTGCAGCCGTGGTCGTCGACAGCCTTCTGCACGAGTTCCTTGTTGATGTCGGTGACGAACACCTTTGCGCCCTGCTCACGCAGCAGCTTGATGAATTCCATGCCGACGTGGCCGGCGCCCTGCACGGCATAGCTGTACTTGCCGACGTCTTCGTTGCCGTGCTTATGGCTGAGCGCAGCCATCAGTCCCTGCAGCGTGCCGAATGCGGTGAACGGCGACGGATCGCCCGAGCCGCCGTGCACCTGATGCACGCCGGTGACGAATTCGGTTTCGCGGAACACCCAGTCCATGTCATTGACGTCGATGCCGACGTCTTCGGCCGTGATGTAACGGCCGTTGAGCGAATTGACGAATCGGCCGAACGCGCGGAACAGCGCTTCGGACTTGTCCTTGGCCGGATCGCCAATGATCACAGCCTTGCCGCCGCCGAGGTTAAGGCCCGCGACCGCATTCTTGTACGTCATGCCGCGCGACAGACGCAGCACGTCGTTCAACGCTTCCGCCTCGCTCTTGTACGGCCACATGCGCAAGCCACCGAGAGCAGGCCCGAGCACGGTGTTGTGGACTGCGATGATGGCCTTCAGGCCCGCATCCTTGTTATGGCAGAACACGACCTGCTCATGGCCGGTCTGGGCGATGGTTTCAAAAATCATGGTTGCTCCTGCGACGCAGAAAAAAACCCATTACCGACAGTTGCGCATTGCGAAACTGTACGAAGAACGGGCTGCAAGTAATTGATAGGGACTTCGTTTACGTGTCTTCGGCATGTGGCCGGCGGAACGCGGCGCGTGGCGATTGTAGCCGCGCAGATCGGGTGACGACAGTGCGTGAACCCGGAGCCGCTCGCCTCTGATGCCAGTTCTCGGCCTATTGAAACGAACGAACGGTCGTGCTATTTATTGGCGTAATGAGCAACCTGACCGCCACGAGCAAAGGCGCCGCTACGCGCGAGCTGATTATCGAGCGTGCCTACGCGATCGCCTGCCGCGATGGTCTCGAAGGCCTGTCGATCGGCGATCTTGCGCAAGCCGTTGGCATGTCCAAAAGCGGAGTCTTCGCGCATTTCGGTTCGCGCGAAGACCTGCAGCTTGCCGTGCTGGAGTCGGGCGGACGACGCTTCGGCGAAGCGGTGCTGGTGCCGGCCTTGCGCAAGCCGCGCGGTCTCGCGCGCTTGCGCGCGATCACCAAGGGATGGTTCGATTGGGTGCGCGACAACCGCCAGGGTTGCCTGATCATGGGTGCTGTCAGCGAATACGATTCGCGCGTGGGCAGTTTGCACGATGCGGTGGTTGCATTGATCCAGCGCTGGCGCAACGACACCGCACGCGCCGTGGTGATGGCGGTCGAGGCCGGCGAATTGCGCGCCGACACCGACGCGAAACAACTTTCATTTGAAATCTTCGGCATTGCGCTGGCCCTGCATCAGGACACGCGCTTGTTCGACGCCAAGCAGGCGAGGGCGCAGGCGGAACGCGCGTTCGATCGCCTGCTCAAATCCCACAGTCCCTGAAACCATGAGGTACCCCATGACCGCGACGACGGCGAACAGAAATAGCACGATCGTTCGTAATATCTTCATGCTGCGCCTGCGCACAGGCTTTGCTTTTGGAAGCTGGCTGCGTCCCGCAGCGACCTTGCGCCGCGCCTACCGCTTGTTCTGCACGCCGCTGTCGAGTTCGCGCAGGCGCGCCGCGACGGCGGCCACGGGCGATGCGGTGCTGTCGAGCTTCCCTTTCGCTGGCGAACAGTTAGGCCTGTACGTCTGGGGTGATCCGACGTCGCAGCCCTTTGTGTTGCTTTCGCACGGCTGGTCGAGCCATGCGACGCGATTTCTGCCCTGGGTGGAGAGATTGCGCGAAGCAGGCTACGCGGTGATTGGCTTCGATCAGATTGGTCACGGGCGCAGTGGCGGTCGACGCTCGACCTTGCCAGATTTTGCCGACGTGCTGGTCGAGGTTGCGCACCGATATGGCAAGGCATCGGCGGTCATCGGGCATTCGCTTGGGGGCGCAGCAACCGTGCTCGCACTGGCCGCGGGTATCGAGGCCGAGCGCGTGATCCTCATTGCGCCGGTGGCCGATCCGCTCGCTGCGGCATCGCGGTTCGCCCGCTTCGTCGGCCTGGCCGAGCATTTGTCGGCGCACTTGTTCGACGAATACGAAGCCTTCCATCCGACGCGCGTCTCCAGTTTGCAGGCGCATCTGAAAGTGCCGGCAATTGCGTGTCCGGCTTTGATCGTGCACGACCTGGGAGATCGGGAAGTGCCTTGGGCGGAAGGCGAACGCATCGCGCGTCACTGGCCCGATGCGCGCTTGCTGACGACGAGTGGCCTCGGACATCACCGTGTGGTCGATGACGGCGACGTGATCGACGCAGGCATCCGGTTCCTCGCCGGGGGAATCGTCGGCGACCGCGTGATTTCGTCGCCGAACCTGCCGTACGGGTTCGCCTGAGGCGTTTGCGAAGCGGCTGGATATCGCGCTATCGAGCAATCAAGATTCTCCCCATCAAGGCTAAGGTCGGGTGGGGAGGGTGTTCGCGCCGTGCGGCGGACGCGGCACAGGGGCCGTTGCGCAATGTTCTTTTACTCGGTGGGCGTCCCTGTCGACTGCGGCGATGCCCCGCCCGCAGCGGCATCGCCGCGCGAGCGGCGTTACAATCTCCGTTCAGCCTCACGATTGCGGATTCGCCATGAGCACACCTGCCCAGAACCTCGCCACCGATACATCGATCGAGGGCGCGCCGCTGCGCTTCGTCACCGCGGCCAGCCTGTTCGACGGCCACGACGCTGCGATCAACATCATGCGTCGCCTGATCCAGGCGCAAGGCGCCGAAGTCGTCCACCTCGGCCACAACCGCTCGGTCGAAGACGTCGTGCGAGCCGCGCTGCAGGAAGACGCCGACGCGATCGCGCTGTCCTCGTACCAAGGCGGCCACGTCGAATATTTCAAGTACATGATCGACATGCTCAAGGAACGCGGCGCAGGACACATCCGCGTGTTCGGCGGCGGCGGCGGCACGATCACGCCGGAAGAAATCCGCGAACTGCAGGCCTACGGCGTCGAGCGCATCTATCACCCGAACGACGGTATGCATCTCGGCCTCGTCGCGATGATTCAGGACGTCGTCGCGCGCGCGCGCACCGCCGCAGACGCGCGCGTGCTGCGCGACGCCGACGCGCACACGCTGCCGCCCGCACAGGTGAATATCGAAGATGAAATCGCCGTCGGCCATGCGTTGACCGCGATCGAGGAAGGCCGCCACGACGAGCATCAGCTCGACCGTCTGCGCAAGGAATGGCAGCTCGCAGGCGGCAAGACACCCGTGGTCGGAATCACCGGTACCGGTGGTGCGGGCAAGTCGTCGGTTGTCGATGAGCTGCTGTTGCGGTTCCTGCATGCGTTCCCGCAGATGCGCGTTGCGGTGCTTGCAGTTGATCCGACGCGTCGTCGTTCCGGCGGCGCCTTGCTCGGTGATCGCATCCGCATGAATTCGCTGCGCAGCCATCGCGTCTTCATGCGCTCGATGGCAACGCGTCGCCAGCACGTGGCGACGAATGCCGTGCTGAAAGATTGCATCGCATTCCTGAAGGGCCAAGCCTACGACCTCGTCATCGTCGAAACTGCGGGCATCGGCCAGAGCGATTCGGAAATCGTCGATCTCGTCGACTTCCCGATGTACGTGATGACGAGCGATTACGGCGCCGCGAGCCAGCTCGAGAAGATCGACATGATCGACTTCGCCGAACTCATCGTGCTCAACAAGTTCGACAAGCGCGGTGCCGAAGACGCGCTGCGTGACGTGCGCAAGCAATGGAAGCGCAATCGTGTCGCGTTTCAGTTGAAGGACGAGGACGTGCCGGTCTACCAGACCATCGCGAGCCAGTTCAACGATCCGGGCGTGACCTGGATGTTCACCAACCTGTGCCGCCTGTTGCGCGAAAAGAAATGGGGTCAGGTTCATTTTTCGGGCCGTCGTCCGGAAGATTCCATAGCGCTCGCGTCGAAAAATGAACCTGACCCCATTTCGACGCCACGCATCGACTGGACCCCACACCTTGACACCTCGTTGAAGGAACCCCGCGCCACCGTGCTGATCCCTGGCGCGCGCGTGCGCTACCTCGCCGAGATTGCCGAGCAAGGCCGTGGAATCAATGGTGCGATCGACAAGCAGGCCGAAGCGGCCGATCGCGCGCAGTCGTACTGGCAGTCGCTGCGAGATCTCGAAGACGCGGCATTACCGAAGATGCTCGACCTCTACGGCGTCGATGAACTGCTCCTGCCTTCGGCTGCAGCGCCGGAATTTCCGGCATCGGGCGAGCGCCGCAGTGGTGGACCGGACCGGCGCAAGCTGAAATTCAACTGGGAGCTGCGACGCGAATCAGACGAGCGCGAAAGCAACGCGCCGCCAGTATCCATCGTCGATCGCTCGCTCGTCACTCTGCGCCAGCGCTACAACGATGCGATCCAGTCGCTTTCATCCGAATCGCTCAAGCTGCTGCGCGAATGGCCGCAGCGCCTGAAATCGATCATCGACGAGTTCACCGAATACGAAGTGCGCGGCAAGGTCATCAAGGTCGAAAACTATCGCGAGTCGCTGTCGCACCAGAAGATCCCGAAGATCGCGGCGCCCACCTACAAGAGCTGGGGCGAGCTGCTCGTCTTCCTGCAGAAAGAAAATCTTCCCGGCTACTATCCGTTTACCGGCGGCGTGTATCCGTATCGCCGCACCGGTGAAGATCCGATCCGAATGTTTGCCGGCGAGGGCACGCCCGAGCGCACCAATCGCCGCTTCCATTACCTGAGCGTGGGTCAGCCAGCGGCGCGTCTGTCGACCGCATTCGACTCGGTCACGCTGTACGGCGAAGATCCCGCTCCGCGTCCGGACATCTACGGAAAGATCGGCAACTCCGGCGTCAACGTGCCGACACTCGACGACATGAAGAAGCTGTATTCGGGCTTCGACTTGTGTGCGCCGACAACGTCGGTATCGATGACGATCAACGGCCCCGCGCCGATGATCCTCGCGATGTTCATGAATACCGCAATCGACCAGCAGATCGAGAAATATCTGAAGGAAGATCCCGCGCGCTGGGCCGACGCGGAGAAACAAATCGCAAAATTGTTTGAAGGCCGCACGCGTCCGCATTACCTCGGCGAGCTTCCCGCGACCAACAACGGTCTCGGCCTTGCTCTACTTGGCATCACCGGCGATCAAATCGTCGATGCGGAAACCTATGCGCGCATCAAGGCGCATACGCTGTCGACCGTGCGCGGCACCGTGCAGGCCGACATCCTCAAAGAAGACCAGGCACAGAACACCTGCATCTTCTCCACCGAATTCGCGCTGCGCATGATGGGCGACATCCAGCAGTATTTCGTCGACAAGAAAGTGCGCAACTTCTACTCGGTATCGATCAGCGGATACCACATTGCCGAAGCCGGCGCGAACCCGATCTCGCAGCTCGCCTTCACGCTTTCGAACGGTTTTACCATCGTCGAGTATTACCTTGCACGCGGCATGAACATCGACGACTTTGCGCCGAACCTGTCGTTCTTCTTCTCCAACGGCATGGACCCGGAATACACCGTGATCGGTCGCGTCGCGCGGCGCATCTGGGCGCGCGCGATGCGCGAGCGTTACGGCGCGAACGAACGCAGCCAGATGATGAAGTACCACATCCAGACCAGCGGCCGGTCGCTGCACGCGCAGGAAATCCAGTTCAACGACATCCGCACCACGCTTCAGGCTCTCTACGCGTTGTTCGACAACTGCAATTCGTTGCATACGAACGCCTACGACGAAGCGATCACCACGCCGACCGAGGAAAGCGTGCGCCGCGCGGTCGCAATTCAGATGATCATCAACAAGGAGCTCGGCCTCAACTTCAACGAAAACCCGTGGCAGGGCAGCTTCGCCGTCGACTACCTCACCGACATGGTCGAGGAAGCTGTCTACAAGGAATTC
>JBBRZD010000174.1:0-7105 GCA_038237055.1 Lysobacterales bacterium
GGCAACGCCACCGACCTTTTCCAGCGCTTGGTAAATCGGCACGGTACCGATCGGCACCGGCGAATTGCGCAGGATCCACTCGCGCGTCTCGTGGATGTGCTTGCCGGTGCTGAGGTCCATCACCGTGTCGGCGCCCCAGCGGATCGCCCACACCATTTTTTCCACTTCTTCGGCGATCGACGAGGTCACTGCCGAGTTGCCGATGTTCGCGTTGATCTTCACCAGGAAATTGCGGCCGATGATCATCGGTTCGCTTTCCGGGTGATTGATGTTGTTCGGAATGATCGCACGTCCGCGCGCGATTTCGTCGCGCACGAATTCAGGCGTGATCAGTTTCGGCAACGACGCACCGAACGAATGACCCGGATGCTGTTTCAGCAGATGCTTCTCGCGGATCGCGTCGAGCTTCTGGTTCTCGCGGATCGCGATGTATTCCATTTCCGGAGTGATCAAACCACGGCGCGCGTAGTGCATCTGGCTGACGTTGGCGCCGGATTTTGCGACGCGCGGTTTCGGGATATTCGGAAAGCGCACGTCGGCCAGCGACGGCGCGACCGCATGTCGACGCGTGAACGGCGACGAGAAATCAGCCAGTTGCTGCGTGTCGCCGCGTTCCTCGATCCAGCGCGCGCGTAACGCGGGCAATCCGACCGTGAGATCGACCGCATAACCGGGATCGGTGTAAGGGCCGGACGTGTCGTATACGGCGAACGGCGCATTCGTCTCGGCACCGAACATCGATGGCGTGTCGGCCAGCACGATCTCGCGCATCGGCACCGCGATGTCATCGCGGCTGCCGTGCACATGGATCTTGCGCGAACCGGGAATCGGGCGCGTCACGGTTTCGGAAAGTTCGGCGGTTTCGCGCAAGAGCGCAGCGGGCAAGGCATTCATCGATGGGGTCCTGCTTTCTTTGATAACCCGCATTGGCGCGGGACTCGGCGAGAGATAGCCCACGCAAGCCATGTCGGCTCGGGCGGGATTCGCAATCAAAGCGGGACGCTGCGTTGGTCATCGACCGCGGCTGCGAAGCTTCCCTACGCCGGGTTCAACCGGATCAGGTTCGAAGGGTCTCTCTCAGCCCGCGTCGCCATGGGCACCCCCGCTTCCAGCGCGCATTCAAGCACGTTCGCGCGCGCGCGGCCACTCGCCGGGCTTTCGCAAGCGCGATACGCCGCGCACCGCTGATAAAGTGCACTCCCCTGCGTGGAGCCTGACATGAAGATCGCGATCGTCGGCTACGGCACCGCGGGCCAGGCCGCTGCGCTGTTTCTTGCACGCGACGGTCATGCGATCGAACTGTTCGAGCGCAGCCCACAGATGCATCCCGTCGGGGCCGGCTTCCTGCTGCAGCCGACTGGTCTTGCCGTGCTCGATGCACTGGGATTGCGTGAAGCAGCACTCGCCAACGGCGCGCGCATCGAACACCTGCACGGCACGAACGCGGCCGGGCGTCTGGTCATGGACATGCACTATGCGGATTTGTTGACGGACAGTTTCGGCCTAGGCATGACGCGTGGTGCACTGTTCGCGCTGCTGCATGCGCGCTGCATCGATGTCGCGCAGATTCGCACCGGCACGCGCATCGTCGCGACACCCGCTGGCAGCCGCGGCCTTGTCGACGACGCCGGTTGTGAATACGGTCCCTACGACCTGATCGTCGTCGCGGACGGCAGTCACGCGGGTTTGCGCGCAGCGAGCGAACTGGTCGTGCGCGATCCACCCTACCCCTGGGGCGCGATGTGGTGCCTGCTGCCCGCCGATGGATGGCCGTACGCAAACGAGCTGCGCCAGCGCTACGACGGCACTCGGCGCATGCTCGGTGTGCTGCCGGTCGGCACGCATCCGGGCAGCGACGACGGCAAGCGCTGGCTCACGTTCTACTACAGCCTGCCCGGCGCCCGCGTCGACAGCTTCGACGATGCGGCGCTCGCGCAGCTGCAGTGCGATGTTGCGCAACTGTGGCCGGAGCTGGCACAACGCACGCAGGCGCTGATTGAGCCGAGCCAGCTCAATCGTGCGCGCTACCGCGATGTCGTACTGCTCCAGCCGTGGCGCGAACGCACGGTCTTCATCGGCGACGCCGCGCACGGCATGAGCCCGCAACTCGGGCAAGGCGTGAATATGGCTCTGCTCGATGCGCAAGCACTCGCTGAGGCGCTCGCCGCACATTCCAGCATCGCCGATGCACTCGCTGCCTACGCGCGTGAGCGCACGCGTCATGCGGCGATCTACCAAACCTTGAGCCGCTGGCTGACGCCGCTGTTTCAGTCCGATTCGCGCGTGCTCGCACCGCTGTGCGACACGTTTTTCGGTCCGCTGGGCCGGCTGCCGTATGCAAAGCCGCAGATGCTCAAGATCCTCACCGGCACCAAGCGGCATTGGTTACGCTGAGCGACGATCTGGCGTACTGGATCGTCTGAAGGAGATGGCGACGGTGTTGCTGTCGCGCCAAAAGCCGAGGCTTTCCATGAAATATCTGCAGATGATCAAACGACTGCGCTGGTCGATTCTCGTTGCATTCGCGTTCGGTTGCGGAACCGTAATGGCGGATGCGACGCCGCCAGCGGTCACGATGGACTGGACCGATCCCTCCGCGTTCTCTGAAGTGCGTCAGAACGTCTGCCGCAACGGCGTCAAACCCGAGGAATGGCTGACTGAACTCGCACGTCACTTGCAACGGCGCGGCAGCAGCATGATCGCGGCCGGACAACATCTAGCCGTCACCCTCACCGATATCCGCCGTGCCGGCGCGTGCGAACCGTGGCGCGGGCCGCAATGGGGCGACGTGCGTGTGATCAAGAACATCTACTCGCCGCGTATCGACCTGCACTACACGCTCACGACCGCCGATGGCAAGCTCGTGCGCAGCGGTGAAGCGACCCTGCGTGACGCCGCGTTTCTCAGTCGCTCTACGCCAGGTCGCGATGATCCGCTGCGCTTCGAGAAACGAATGCTCGACGACTGGATGCGCCGCGAATTCAAGCCTGGTTGATTCGAAAACAGTGGCTACACGCGACACGGTTCACACGGCACAATGGCGGTTCGCTGACAGGAATAGCCGATGGACACCCAGCACCCCGATCTGCAACCGCTTTTCGCCGAACATCTCGCCACACTGAAGACGCGCTCCGACGAGGCGCTGCTGCGCGGCGGTTTCGATCATCTCGTCGTCGCGGCGGGCCAATTTGCGACCATGTTCCTCGACGATCGCACGTATCCGTTCGTTGTCAATCCGCATTTCAAGCATTGGCTGCCGGTGTCCAAGGCCCCCGGTTCGTGGCTGGTCTACACGCCGGGCAGGAAGCCGAAACTGATCTACCTGCAACCGCACGATTACTGGCATGTGGTGCCGGAAGTGCCGGCCGGGTATTGGGTCGAGCACTTCGACATCACGATCATCCGAGAGGCGAACGAAGCACGCGCGCATCTTCCGAAGGATGCTGGGCGCTGCGCGATCATCGGCGAAGCGATTGCCGGGCTCGAAGGCTTCGCGCCGAACAATCCACCGAGCGTGCTCGACTACCTGCACTACCAGCGTTCGTACAAAACTCCCTACGAACTGGCGATGATGCGCGTGGCGAGCAAGATCGGCGCGCGTTCGCATCGCGCGGCGGAACGCGCGTTTCGCGGGGGCGAGTCCGAGTTCAACATCCAGACGGCGTATCTCGCGGCTGCGCGCCAGACCGAAAACGAGCTGCCCTATAGCAATATCGTCGCGCTGAACGAACACGGCGCAGTGTTGCACTACACCGAATTCGACCATGCACCGCCCGCGTATTCGCACTCGTTCCTCATAGACGCGGGCGCCAATTTCCACGGCTACGCGAGCGACATCACGCGCACCTATGCATCGTTCGACGCGGGCGAATTTCGCGATCTGATCGAATCCGTAGATGCCGCCCAGCAAGGCTTCGTCGCGAAAGTGCGCGCAGGCCAGAGCTATCCGGAGTTGCACATCCACGCGCACCACGTGCTCGCCGGCATCCTGAAAGAACACGGTTTCATTCGCATGAGCGCGGAAAGCGCGGTCGAATCCGGTGTGTCGAGCGTGTTCTTCCCGCACGGCCTCGGCCATCCGATTGGCTTGCAGGTGCACGATGTTGCCGGGTTCCAAGCCAGCGACGCCGGCGGTACGATCCAGCGCCCACCCGCACATCCCTACCTGCGCATGACGCGTTCGCTTGAACCGGGCATGGTCGTAACGATCGAACCCGGCCTCTACTTCATCGACATGCTGCTCGCAGGATTGAAGGAGAAGCCGGTGTCGAAGGACATCGGCTGGTCCAAGGTCGATGCGTTCCGCAAGTACGGCGGCATTCGCATCGAAGACGATGTGGTGTGCACGGAAGGCGAGCCGGAGAATTTGACGCGGGATGCGTTTTCGGCGCTGGGTGGGTAAAGCTTCGTACGTGCTGATTGGTATCGAGTTCAACCCTGATTTGAAGGCGAGTCGGAAGAGATCCTTCTTCCATTCGGAAAAGCGAACGCATCCAGGACACACTTGGTTTCGCCTTCTGATCCCTGCCCGCAAGCGTTGCCTTGCTTCAGCCAACGCTTGTCTGTCATTCGGATTCGCCCCGCGGTCCGCTGCGGCACCGACCTACGGCGAGGGGTCGCAGCGCATTGAGGTCACATTGCTAGGGTCTTCGCTTGCTATAGCCGAGCCGACTGACCCTGTTACGCCATGCATCATGAGTCGTATCACTACTGCGGGAACCGGCGCGAACTCGCTGACGGGAGTTTGACGGGAACGTTTTCACGGACGTCGGTTCAACGTCGAGCGATACGACTCACTCAAACCCGTCCACGAAAATCCTGTCCTGGATTTCATACGCACCCAGGTCGATGCCGCCGAACACGACACGTGCGCCGCCGCCAAGGTCGGCATTGCCTGATCCGCCGATCGGTGAAGCCGCACCCGCATCGCGCAGTGGCGAGGTGCTCATAAGGTGTACGTCGGTAGCGCTCACGAACTGCGGGGCGACGTGATAAGGGTTGCTCTCGTTGACTAAAGGCCAATTTCCCCGTGTGCCGATATCGTTGTGATCGAGGTAGGCAGAAGCCATCACGGAGATATCGAGACTGATATCGGCACCGCCATTGCTCCACAGGATGTTGTTGGCGACGTGCAGGTCGCCGGATGTGGAGCCTTCGAAGTCCACGCCGGCGCGAATCGAGCTGGCCGGCACGCTGTTGCCCGTGATTGTATTGTTGTTGAAGAAGATGCTCCCACCGCTACCGGGACGATCGCTGACCAGATCGAGCACCGTGCCGTTCGGCGCGTCCACTGTATTGCCAACGAACTCACTGCTGCGCACCAAAATGATGCCGGACGTTGTGATGCTTGCAACGGTGGACTCGGCGTGAACGTCACGCACCGATACGTTCTCGATCAGGATGCTGCCGTTCGATGCTACCGAGCGGGTCAACCTCACAAACGCGTTGCTCCCAATCCCACTTCCATTGCGCAAGGTCAGGTCATGCAGGAACACGGGCGCCGCACTCGCGCCGCCCAAGGAAATGTCGAGCAAGCGATTGATGCCACCGCCGTCGATCACGCTCCATTGCGCGCCGCCGAGCGGCAGGCTGCAAGGCACGCCGCCCACTGGCGTGTCGAACCCTCCCCCGATGGTCAGTCCATGAAGATCGGATGAGTAGAAGTGAAAGACGAGGTTGGCCGGTGAAGAGTAGATGCCGGGTGCAAGCTTGATGTTGTCGTCTTCGCCATTGGTCGATGCAGTGTCTAGCGCGGTCGACAGTTCGCTGCTGTTGTGGACGCAGAACTGTGCGCCATAGACCGGCGCGCTCGCACCGGCGATGAGGAACATAGCGATGGGGAATGCAAGGTTTTTCATGGCTGAATTGCCGTCCTCTGTCACTTGGATGAAACGAAATCGCAGCAGAAGTATGGCCTGCTCACTCGAATCCATACTTGAAGATCGAGTCCTCGATTTCATACGCACCCAAGTCGATGCCGCCGAACACAACACGTGCACCGCCGCCAAGGTCGGTGTTGCCTGATCCGCCGATCGGTGAAGCCACACCCGCATCGCGCAGTGGCGAGGTACTCATCAGGTGTCCGTCGATTGCGCTCACGAATTGCGGGTCGACGTGGTAGGGATTGATGTCGCTGACGATCACGCCGCCGCCGACCGTGCGCGAACCGATATCGTCGTGATCGAGATACACGGGTCCGCTCACACTGAGGTTGATGTCGGCACCACCGTTGTTCCACACGATGCTGTTGGCGACGCGCACGTCGCCGGGGGTGGAGCCGTCGAAGACGACGCCGGCTTGACTCGAGCTGACCGGCACGCTGTTGCCGGCCACCGTGTTGTTGTTGAAAGCGACGCTGACACCGCTGCCGGGGCGATTGCTGACCAGGTCAAGCACTACTCCATTCGGCGCGGTCGATGTGTTGCCAACGAATTCGCTGCTGCGCACGAAGATGATGCCGTTCGCTGCCAGGATTGCAGTCACCAACGCGGTGTGATTGTCACGCACCGATACGTCTTCGATGACGACGTTGCCGTTCCATCCTGCCCCGCCGAGCACGGTGATGGGCGCGTTGCCAGCGACCGAACTTCCATTGCGCAAGGTGAGGTCGTGAAGGAAAACCGGCGCTGCACTCGCGCCACTTACTTGGATGTTGAGCAAACGATTGCTGCCCGCGCCGTCGAGCATGCTCCACTGCGCGCCGCCAAGTGCGACGCTGCAAGGTTGTGCCCCCATCGGCGTGTCGAAACCGCCGCCGATGGTCAGACCATGTAGATCGGAAGAGTTGAAGTCGAAGCCGGTGATCTCCGACGTGAAGATGCCGGGAGCAAGCCTGATGTTGTCGTCTTCGCCGTTGACCGATGCCGTGGCGAGCGCGGTCGTCAGTTCGGCGCTGTTATGCACGCAAAACTGTGCGCTGAATGACGGAGCGCTTGCCCCGGCTAAGAAGAAAGTGATGATGATAAAAGCAATGCGTTTCATGGATAAATGTGTCTCCTGGGTTACACGGATACGACGAAATCGGAGCAGACCTGCTGCCCTCTCACTCGAATCCATACTTGAAGATGGTGTCCTGGATTTCATACGCGCCCAGATCGATGCCGCC
>JBBRZD010000175.1:0-7102 GCA_038237055.1 Lysobacterales bacterium
GGCCAGATCGCGCGCGTGATTGACCTTGATTTCGCCGGTGTCGTCATCCACTGCACAAGGCGTGCTGGAGTCGTAATAGAACGCGTACCCGTCCACCGTATTCACGGTATTCGCAATGACGCTGTCGGTTTGCAGCTGGAACTCCGGTCCGGTCAAACCCTGCGTCGTCATTTCACCGGGTGGCAGATAAGCAGGCTTGAAGAAATTGAACACCGAAGGCGCATCGACGGGCGCCTGCGCCACGCCACTGCCATATTGATCGTCGTTGGTGCCCCAGCCGGTCGAGTAACCCGCATAGCGATACGGATTCGCCAAATGCCCAAGACCACAGACATGGCGCGCGTCCATGGCGCGCCAGAAATGGGTCAAGGCAAGCAAAGGCTCACGCAACTTGCCGAAGGTATCCTGGTGTTGCCACTGCCCGTAGCGCGCCTCCGGATCGAGCAGGATCGCCTTGACCACTTCCTGCAGTTGCGTGCTGCTGGCGCGATTGTTGTTGAATACCATTGCTACACGCGCTACGTAAGCCGGGGTCGGATTACTCGTGACGAGCCGCTGGATCAGCTGCTTGCAGACAAAGGGTGCAACGTTCGGATGGTTGTAGATGTTGTCGAGCGCGAACTTCAGGTCGTTCGCCTGCGTTGCGGCATCGGCGACTAAACCATCTGCAAGCACGCCGCCGCTCTGCGCTCCCGCATAACTCAGCAGCTGCTTGTTGTGCATGTCGTCTGCATGGGTACCGTTGTCGTGATACGCAGGAAAAGCCGCCATCGGCTGCAGAAAGTTCGCGCTGGTCGTGTAGTCAGGGCCGCACGAAGTGAAGTCGTTGCAGTTGAACCAGTTCCAGCCGGTGAGTACATGCGCGAAGGCCGATATGGTGGCCTGGCTGTAGGTTGGAATCGGTAGGTTGTTCGGATCCAGCTTCACCGTGCCGTCCGCGTTGAGCATGACCAGACCAACACTGAAGAGCTGGTTGACCTCGCGCGCGTAGTTTTCGTCCGGATGAATGTTCTGCGCCGTATCGGCACGCTGATTCGAGAGCATGTTGAGATACACGCCCATCGCCGGACTCAGGGTTACGTCTTCGAGGACCTTGCGATAATTTCCGAAGGCGTCATTGACGAGGATGTCGTAATAGTGGCCGATGCCTTTCGGGAATTGGCTCAGAAGCGCGTTCTGCTCGGATACGACAAGGATTTCGCTGAGCGCGAAGGCCACACGCTGGCGCAACTGATCGTTGTGCATGATCGCGTTGTTGGCTGGGTCCGGACCGCCCAGCGCACCGAGGAGCCACGCTTCCCTGCGCGTTTCCTGGCCAACCTGATCGCCGAGCGTAGTTTCGACCCAATTCATGTAGCTCATCGTCAAACTGGGCGGCGCCGCGATCTGCTCGTTCAACCAAGCCTGATAACCCACTGCGCGCAGGTGCGCAATATCGGCATCGGTCGGTCCGAACGTAGCCTGCGCAAGGAAGCGTGATGCGTCGGAATCGTTGTAAGGTCCCGCGGACGCACCGTCAAAGCCGTCGTGCATCAACGGGTCGGGAGCGTGACTTTGCGCGGAGGCAATGCCTGCTGCCGTCGCCAGGCCGAATGCTAGCGCGCACGTCGAAGCTCGACGCGCGATCCCTGAATTGTTCATCGATACCCCCGAACACGCCGAGTGCGGCGCGGCCACAATATCTGCGCAAAAAATCGAAAACGTTGCGCGTCATCACAACCGCACCCATGCATGGTACTCACTTTAGGCAAATTGGCACGCCGGCCAATACGGCTGACTGGGCACCCCCTCACCGTCGGACGCTGGCAATGCTGGCCGTGGAGATTGACCTCAGCAGTAGATTGCCATCACCTTGACCGGCTTCAGATCCCGCACCATCGTGCGCGGAGAGCTACTCGCCGCGCAAATGATGGCACTGGAAATTGCGTTTCTCGACTGCTTTTTCAGGAGAGCCCTTGCATGTGCCGTGAGATTTTGCCGAGCATGATCGCAAGCGCCGCGCCACCCAGTGTCTTCACCAGGCCTGGATGTTGGGCATAGAAACCGCTGAGGCTGTCGACGATGCTCGGATTGTGCTGCTGCGCCTGTGTGACGACGTCCTGAACTTGCTGCGGACTCACGCTGGCGGCCTGGCCGGGTGTGATGCTGGCTGTTGCTCCGCCCGTCGGAACGTTCTGCCCAAGTGCACCGCTCAGTATCGATGCACCGGCAGGACCGAGTGCTGCCAATAGCTGATTGAGCATCGCCGCTCGCTGTTCCGGCGTCGAAGCTTCGAACATTTGCGAAATCATCTGACCTGCGGGTGGTGTCTGGTCGGATCCGAGCGCTGTAGAAAGTCCCTTGCTCAACACGTCCGGCGAAACGTTCTGCGAGACCTGGTGAAAATCGTCGGCGACTTCGCCGCCTGTGGATCCTGTGTTGCCGCCAAGATAGCGGTTGAGAATATCGGTGAGGATTGCCATGTCGATCTACTCCTTGAATCAGGCCGATGGGCTGCGGTTCTTGACGACCATGTGGTAGATGGCGAGTAGAACGATCGCACCGATGAAGGCGCCGATGAATCCCGCCGATTGGCCGATGGCATAGAGACCGAGCGCGCGCCCGGCAAACGTTGCAATGATTGAGCCGGCAATGCCGAGCGCCGCGGTCAGGAAGAAACCCTGCGGTCCCGGCCCGTGGGTCACGAACTTCGCGAGGATGCCGACGACGAAGCCGATCAGGATGGTCCAGATAAGTCCCATGTGTTTCTCCAGAATGTTGAGGCCGGGCGAGCATCGGGCGGAATCGTTTCAACCGCCTTTCAGACTATCGCGTACGCGTCGCGATGGCCCGGATCGTCGGCTGTTCCGACGAATGCGTCAAGGATGTCCGACAGCGATATTGTCCGTGCTGGTGATGAACGCGGCGACGTTGTCATGCAGCTGGCGCAACGACGGCAGGTGTGCGTACACCATGTGACCCGATTCGTAATAATGTGTTTCGATGTTCTTGGTCAGACTGGCCGGAATCGGCAAATGGCGCATTTCGTAATCGGCCGTGAAGAACGGCGTGGCGAGATCAAAGTAGCCCGAATTCAGCATCACGTGCAGGTTCGGGTTGTACTTCATCGCTGCCGCGAGATCGGGGATCACGTTTGGAAAGCCGGGCACGGCGAATTGACCGCCAGGTTGCGTATGCTCGAATTTCCAGCCGGGAAACGTGCCTTCCGCAAATAGCTTGTAGCTCTGTTCCTGGCCGAACTTGAGCTGCTTGCGCACGTAGTCGTTGAACGCAGCAACATAAGCCGATGAGATCGAGGCAGATTGCGGATCGTACGGCGCGCCCTGATTCAACACATCCATCGCAGGACCTGAGAAACGCGAATCGAGCCGTCCGGTGACGAGGCCACGATCGATCTGCAAGGTCTGCTCGAACTCGCCGCCGTTGATGCGCAGGTTGGCGCGCTCAATGTAGTCGACCGGCAAACCGGTGTAGTCGTGAAGTTTTTCGGCTATCGCATGCTTGCGCGCTGGATCGAGCGCGTTGCCCTGCCCCAGCGCCTGAGCGTAGTCGCCCATCGCAAACTGCTCGACCTCGGCAAGAAACGGTTTCATTTCCGCGGGTTTGTTCGCCACCTTGTTGTGATACCAGGCGGTCGCAGCATACGTCGGCAACGCTAGTTGATAGGACAGGTCGACACCCGGATTGATCTCCGGGAAATCGATCAGCATCGCCATATTCAACACCTGCGACAGGAGGATCACGCCATTGAGATCGATGGCGTGTTGACCCTGCAACATGTTGGCGAGGATTGCCGAACGCGTCGTGCCGTAACTTTCGCCAAACAGGTATTTCGGTGAATTCCAGCGTCCGTACTTGGACAGAAATTTGCCGATGAATTGCGCAAAAGCGTTTGCGTCGGCATCGACGTCGAAGTATTCCTTTGGGCCTTTTTCCTTGTCCGCGAACGTGCTGAAGCCGGCGCCGGGCGCGTCGATGAAGACGAGATCGCTGACGTCGAGCAGGCTCTCGTCGTTGTCGATGAGTTGGTACGGCGCAGCCGCCGTGTGCTGGTCGTCGGCAGTAACTACGCGCTTGGGCCCGAACGCACCCATGTGCAGCCACACCGTCGCGGAGCCGGGACCCCCGTTGTAGAGGAAAGTGATTGGGCGGCGACCGGAATCGGCGCCTTTGCGGAAATACGCCGCGTAGAAAATGCTCGCGGTGGGCTGATCCTTCTTGTCGTCGAGCAGGATGGTGCCCGCAACCGCCTTGTAGTCGATCCGCTTGCCACCGACGGTGACCGAGCCTTCGCTTTCGCTCTGTCTGGCTTCGAGTTTCTGCGGTTTGGGTTCTTCCTGCTTCGCCGCGTCGGGCTTGGGTTTTTCCGTATCGTCCGCGTGGACGGCAACAGAAAACGCAAGGATAGCTACCAGTGTGGTGATGCATAACGTCTTCATTGAATCTACCTCGAACAGGTTGCCTGAGCGTGTGGCATGAATCGCAACAGACACCGTCGTCGATGCATGGACTCCGCCCAGTGTCGTCCCCGACTCCATTCCACTCCACTACCGAAAGTCATGCCAGTGAGTCGACTGCCGGCTAGAGGCTGCGTCCGTCGAAGGGCTGGACGTCGAGACTGTGCAGATCGAAGTCATCGAGGCAACGCACGTTGATCGCGACTCCATCGTCAGACCGCCCGAACGGTGCGACGCCGCAGACCGGACAGAAGAGATGATGGATCTTGTGTTTGTTGAAAGTGTACGTCGTCATGTCCGCTTCGGGTGTACGCAAATGCAGCTGCGACGCGGACACGAAGGCCAATAGATATCCTCGCTTGCTGCAGAGCGAACAATTGCATTCGATTGCCTTGTCGATCTCGGCGTCCACATCAAATGCTATCCAGCCACAATGGCATCCACCTGAGTACGTCATCGCCTTCACTCCGAAAAAGCCACGCGAATATCAATATTCGCAACGCGAGTGCAAGCACGAAAGCTGTGCGACGCGCTAAGAATCGATCACGCCTGCTGCAAACTCGCGCAATCGATGACGAAGCGGTAGCGCACGTCGCCGCGGATCATGCGTTCCCACGCTTCGTTGATTTGTGCGATGTCGATGACTTCCACATCGGAAGCAACGCCATGCTCGGCGCAGAAATCGAGCATTTCCTGCGTCTCGCGGATGCCGCCGATCAGCGAGCCCGCAAGACGGCGACGACGCATGATCAACGGACCTGCGGCGAGCGGCATCGGGTCCGGCAAACCTACGAGGACCATGGTGCCGTCGAGTCGCAGCAGGCCGAGGTACGCGTTGTAGTCATGCGGCGCGGATACGGTATCGAGGATGAAATCGAAGCGACCGGCATTGTCCGTGAACGCGGACGCTTCGCGCGTCGCGATGAAATCGCTGGCGCCAAGGCGCAATGCATCTTCGCGTTTACCCGGTGAATGACTGAGCACAGTCACTTCAGCGCCCAACGCAACCGCGAGCTTGACGCCCATGTGACCGAGGCCGCCAAGCCCGACGATGGCCACCTTGCTGCCAGCGCCGACACCAAACCGGCGCAGTGGCGAATAGGTCGTAATGCCTGCGCAAAGAAGCGGCGCCGCGCGTTCGAGCGGTATGCCCGCGGGAATGCGAAGCACATATTTTTCATCGACTGTGATGCGGGTCGAGTAACCGCCGTAGGTGGGGCGGTTGCTATCGAAACCACCGCCGCTGCGTTCGTAGCCGTTATACGTTGGACTCATGCCGAGATCGCAGTACTGCTCTTCGCCCGCCTTGCACGGTGCGCACGTGCGGCAGGAATCGACAAAACAACCGACACCGACAACGTCGCCGACTTTGAAGCCGGTCACACCGGATCCCGCGCGCGCAACCGTGCCGACAATCTCGTGGCCCGGAACCATCGGAAAAATCGAATTACCCCACTCTCCGCGCGCCTGGTGCACGTCGGAATGGCAGACACCGCAATAGAGGATGTCGATCAGCACTTCCTGCGCGCCCGGCTCGCGTCGTTCGATCGTGTGCGGCGTGAGTGCCGCGGCGGCGGAAAGCGCGGCGTAGGCCGGTGTGCTCAAGGTCGATGTCATGGTTTTCGATTCCAATAGATGGGTTGGGCTCAGATGTGGAAATGCGGCTGCATCAAGCTCTGGAAAAATACGCCGATCACGCGCGGTTCGATCAGGATCGTCAGCAGAATGCCGTACGCCGCACCCCACAGGTGTGCGCTGTGGTTGATCCGATCCGCATTCTTTCGGTCCATGTAAAACGTGTACGCGAGATAGACCACCGCATAGATGATTGCCGGCACCGGCAGCACGAAGACGTAGATTGTCGCCCATGGCTTCAGCAGGATGAACGCGAACAGCACTGCGGAAACCGCGCCCGATGCGCCGAGGCTGCGGTAGTTGGCATCATCGCAATGTGTGAGATAGCTCGGCAGGCTCGAAACAACGAGGCCACCAACATAGAACAGGACGAATCCGATCGCACCGATGTACTGCACGAAGAACTGCTCCATGAAACCGCCGAAGAAATACAGCGTGATCATGTTGAACAGCAGGTGTTGTCCGTCGGCATGGATCAGGCCGCAGCTGGCCAAGCGCCAGTACTCCTTGCCGCGCGTGATGGCTGGCGGCCACAGGATCAGACGATTGATCAATTGGGGATTGGAAAATCCTGCAAACGAGACAACGCAGGTGATCGCGATGATGATCAGGGTGATCGGCGTGGCGGGCATGAGCGGTGAATCTTCCTTTGATCGATGACTGTGAGAGGTGGGGCTTTGCGCTGTTGCGCGGCATCAGGTCGCCGCGTTGCGTCCGAGCCAGATCGCATACGCCTGCATGAACTTGCCGAGGAACTGGCGCGTCGAGTCGTTCGTCAGCTTGCCAGCTTCATCGAACAATTTGTCGGCGCCACCGACATAGGCTTCGGGTTGCTGCATCGCCGGCATATCGAGGAACACCAGCGACTGGCGCAGGTGATGATTCGCACCGAAGCCACCGATGGCGCCGGGCGAGGCGCTGAAGATCGCGGCTGGCTTGTGCGTCCATACGCTCTTTCCATAGGGGCGCGAGCCGACGTCGATCGCGTTCTTTAGTGCCCCCGGTACCGA
>JBBRZD010000176.1:0-7081 GCA_038237055.1 Lysobacterales bacterium
ATCGGTGACGGCAAGATTTTCGTCTGGCAGCTCGATCGCGTAATCCGTATTCGCACCGGTGAACTCGACGCGGACGCGCTCTGACTCAACGACGCGTCGCCCGACGCTTCAACGCAACACGATCCACAGGCCGAGCGCCGAAAACAGCAGCGCCGCGCCGAGACGCGCCGCTTTCAAGGGCAGCTTCTGCGCAAAGCGCGAACCGAGCCAGACCACCGGCACATTCGCGAGCAGCATGCCGAGGGTGCTGCCGGCGATGACCTGCCACAGCGGGTGATACTGCGCGGCGAGCACGATCGTCGCGATCTGCGTCTTGTCGCCCATCTCGGCCAGGAAAAAGGCGATCAAGGTTGCGACGAGTACGCCGTGGCCCGCGCCGCGCACCGCGTCTTCATCGTCGACCTTGTCTGGAATCAAGGTCCACGCCGCGACGACGAAGAAGCTGAGCGCGACGATCCAGCGCAAGGTTTGCGGCGACAGCCATTGCGCAACGACTGCGCCAACGGAACCCGCAAGTGCGTGATTGACGATGGTCGCCGCGAAAATGCCGAGGCAGATTGGCCACGGCCGACGATATTTCGCCGCAAGGATCAGCGAAAGCAGTTGCGTCTTGTCGCCGATCTCGGCGATAGCGACGGCGGCAGTCGAGACGAGCAGGGTTTGCATGGGAACTCCGACGGGCCGGGAACGATGGACACAATGGTTCCGCGCACGCAGCCCCAGCCCGGGTACCGCCCGCACGAACCAAAGGTCTTGCCGGAGGATGTGCCGTCGGCCCATCCGTCGCGCGCGCCATGGCGTGTTCGCCAAGTATGTTGACGCGTGCTCCGCAGCGTCTCGCCGCGGTCGACTACTCCCCGATGGAGCGTGCGCAGTTTAGGTGCTGCATGAAGACAAGTCGACCGATTCGGTGTTGCAGCCGTTGCGACGACTAGCCCGAAACTCGCCACGGCTCCCAAGCCGAGCTGCCAGCCGCATATCGACGCGTTCCGCAAGTTGACCGAAAGCGTCGAGCATGGCGAGAGCATTTCGGTCGCCGACATCCTTTGGATTTTCGATCAGTTGTGACGGCAGTTGGACGCAAGCATCTCGCCGCCCTCCGCATCCAAAACTACGGACTGGACGCAGATGTCCAATTGAACTCAGCCGGTATTCTGCAAAGCCTGCGCGACGCCCTGCACAGTCGACACCAGCGCATCGAACAACGCGTCGTCGTTGCGCTCGGTTGCGCGCCAGCGCTGCAGCAAGTCGACCTGGATAAGGTTCATCGGATCGGCATAGGGATTGCGCAACCGCAGCGACAGTGCGAGTCGCGGATCGTCGGCAAGCAGGCGATCGCTGTCGAGCAGGCGCAGGATCCAGCGGATCGTGCGCTCAAACTCAGCCGCCAGAAGCGGAAAAAAGACTTCATGCGCAGGACCGGCGAGCAGCGAGAAACGCTCGGCAATGTCGAGATCGCTCTTCGCAAGCACCATTTGCAGGTCTTCGATCAGCGTACGGAAGAAAGCCCAGTCACTCGTCATTTCCTTCAAGACGTCTTCGTCACCGCGCGCCGCAGCCGCTTCGATCGCCGTACCGACGCCGTACCAGCCGGGCAGATTGGAGCGGCACTGCGTCCACGCGAATACCCACGGAATCGCACGCAGGCTTTCGACACCGCCACTGCCGCCGCGACGTGCGGGTCGCGAGCCCAGCGTCATCCGCTCGATCACATCAATCGGCGTCGCCGCGCGAAAATAGTCAACGAAGTCGGTGTCCCCGAGCAGCGTGCGGTACGCGGCCTCGCCGTCTGCAGCGAGTCGCGCCATCGTCTCGCGCCAGCGCACTTCACGCCTATCCGGCGGACGCGGGCGCAGCGTCGCGGCCAGCACGGCGCCGACGGTCTGCTCGAAGTTGCGCAGCGCGATCGCACGCATGCCGTACTTTTGATGAATCACTTCGCCCTGTTCGGTCACACGCAGGTGCGCGCCGATGGTGCCGCGCGGCGCCGCCATGACAGCGCGCGAGGTCTTGCCACCGCCGCGGCTGATCGAACCGCCGCGACCATGGAAGAACACGACGTCGATGCCTGCCTCGCGCGCAACGTCCAGGAGCTCCACCTGCGCGCGCTGCAGCACCCAGCGCGCGGCGAGAATGCCGCCGTCCTTGGCGCTGTCCGAGTAGCCGAGCATGATCGTCTGGCGTCCGCCGCGGGCGTCGAGATGCGCGCGGTACACCGGGTTGGCGAGCAGCGCCGAAAATGTCTCTCGCGCACCGCGCAAGTCGCCGATCGTCTCGAATAGCGGCGCGATGTCGAGCGGGACGCAGCCGGTCTCGTCGACGAGTCCGCCCGCGCGAGCGAGTGCGAGTACCGCGAGCACGTCTGCGACGGAGCCGGCCATGCTGATGATGTAGACACCGAGCGCGTCGCTGCCGTAGCGGGCGCGTGCGTCGACGATCGCCGCGAATACGGCGCGACTGCGTTCGAATGCAGCCGTCGCCTCGACGGCTGCAGGAGTTCCGTCATCCGTTGCGAGCGCAAGCACGCGCTCGCCGTTTGCATAGTTCGTGAACAGCGCCGCGCGCACCTCCGCAGATGCGGGCAGCGCACCGAGCGTGCCAGCAAGCGCCGCCGCGTGCATGCGTGAATCCTGGCGAACGTCGAGTCGCGCCAGTTGAAAGCCAAACGCCGAAATCCGGCGTTGCAGGCGCTGCACCGCGAATCCACCTGCATGCGTTCCTGCATGAAGGCGCAAGCTGCTGGCGATCAATTGGATGTCGGCAGCGAAGTCGCCGACGTTGGAATAGCCGCATGCATCGTCAGCGCCCGTCGCCGCGAGGCGCGCGCTGATCAGTCGCAACAGCGCGCGGTACGGCATGTTGGCGTGGCGTGGGCGGATGCGTGCGGCCGCATCCGGCAGCAAGGTGCGATAGGCATCCAGGCGTTCGAGCAACGCCGGCTCCACTTTGATGCGATCGAGCGTCTGGCTCAAGCCGCGCGCGAGATGCTCACATTCCTGTCGGTAGCAGCCGAGCACGCGCGTTCGCTGCGTTCGCAGTGTCGCCGCGATGGTCAGCGCATCGACATTCGGATTGCCATCCATGTCACCGCCGACCCACGAAGCGAAACGCAGCACGCGCGGCAATTCCATTTGCAACCCGTAGACAGCGCGCAACGCCTCCTCGAAGGACTCGTAAAAGACCGGCAGCACGCGGTAGATCGGATCAGCGAGATAGAAGACGACATGCTCGAGTTCGTCGGCGACTGTCGGTTGCAGGCGCGAAATATCGGAGGTCTGCCAACTCGCTGTCAGCGCCATGCGCAGGCGCTCCCAATCGGTGGCGCGTTCGCGCGGTGTACGCGCGCCGCCCAGATCGGCGATCAGCGCGCGCAGGATGTCCTGCTCTTTTTCCAGCAACGCGCGGCGCAAGACCTCGGTCGGATGCGCGGTGAATACGGGCTCGATGTCCAGGCGCGCGATCGTCGCGCGCAATTCATCGGCACCGACACCCGCCTCGCGCAGGCGCAGCAGCACGTCGTGCAGGCCATCGGGTTGCGCTGCCGCGCCAGCGATCTCGTATTCGCGTCGTCGGCGCACGCGATGCACGCGCTCGGCGATATTGACCACCTGGAAATACGTCGCGAAGGCGCGGCACAGCGCATCCGCGGTATTCGCATCGAGCCCCTGCAGCTGTGTGAGTAACGCCTGCATCGGTTCGTCACGCTCGCGCCGTTGAATGGCCGCCTTACGCGCCGATTCGACGCGTGCAAAGAAGGCGTCGCCTTCCTGCTCAACGAGCATTTCGCCGACCATGCGACCGAGGCGACCGACGTCATCGCGCAACGCCTCGTCGTGCGGGCCGAATTCCACTTCGCGCAAGGAACGCATGCCGTCGGCTCCGCTGGATTTAAGCCAAAGAGGATAACAGCCGGATCAGGATGTCTGCGCGGCGCGGCTCACGCGCCACGATCTGTACGCAAGGTTTCTGTTGCACGCGCATTGCCGGCCGAATTGCGGCCGATCAGCACGCCAAGCCCGACGATCCCCACGATCACCAGCACCGCGCCGAAAACCGCAACGCCGTGCGGCGCCGCTTCGCCGAGGAAGACGACGCCAAGCGCGCTCGAGAACAGCAGTTCTGCCGCCTGCATCGCTTCGGCGGCACCCAGTGCGGAAGGGTCGTTGCGCACCATGCCGGTCGCCTGGAAAAACAGGATCGTCGCGATCGTGCCCGCGAACAGCGCGACGCCGGCTGCGAGCAGAACCTGCATCGGTGCAGGAGATCCCGCGGCGCCACCCGCGTACGCGGCGACGAGGCACCAGAACGGCTGGCTCGCCAGCGTCATGCCGAACACGCGCTGGGTCGCGTTCAAGCTCTCGCCGCTGCGTTCCAGATGCAGCAGGATTGCGCGGTTGCCGAGCGGGTACAGGAACGCGGACACGGTGACCGCCGCCAGCGCGAGCCACGCATCGCGGCCGAGTTGTCCGTGGAAATGCGCGCCCTGCATGATCGCGACGCCGAGCACGATCACGCAGCCGAGCGCGAGCGCTGCACGCGGCAGCCGCGCACGATGATCGCGATAGAGCAGCGGCGCGAGCAGCATGCCCGCGATCACGGTTAGCTGGAACGTGCCGGCCACCAGCCACGCCGGCGCGAAGGCGGCAGCCCAGGTAAGGCAGACGCAGAACAAGGTGAAACCGATGCCGCTCCAGCCGAGCCAGATCCACGGATGCGCGCGCAGTGCGCGCCACACGGGCGCAAAGCCGCCTTGCCACGGCAGCACCAACGCGAGCATCGGCAGGGTGAGAAAATAGCGCAACGACGCCGACCACGCCCAGTGTCCGCCTGCATTCGCCATTGCGCGATTGAGCACGTAAGTCGCGGTGAAGAACAACGCCGACACGAGCGCAAGCGCAACGGCGGCGATCGCGATGCGTCGTGTCGGTGCGCTCACCGGCGGCGACTGCCGCGCAGACGTTCGATCGGAAAGCTTGCGATGTCCTCGCCACCATGTCGACGCGGCTGGCCGGGTTCCGGTGCATGCGCCTGCGCGTAGACGACTTCATAGGTCGCCGGTAGCACGCCGTCGCGGCGGAACGGTTCGTAGGCTGCGAACACGCGTTGCAAATGCGACTTGCCGGTGAGTGCGCGCTGGCGTTTCGCGTCAGCGTTGGTCGCTCCGATCGCATGCAGCTCGCGCATCAGCGTGCGCACGTCGGCGTAGGTGAGCACGAAGTCGTCGCGCTCAAGCACCGGATCGCGAAAACCGGTAGCGAGCAGAGCGTCGCCGATGTCGTGCATGTCGATGAAGCGGCTCACGTGCGGCGTCGCGTCGACGCTCGCAAACGCGCTGCGCAGTTCGTGCAAGGTGCCAGGGCCGAACGTGCTGAACAGCAGCAGGCCGCCGGGCCGCAGCACGCGATGGAATTCGGCGAGCGCCAGACCCGGGTCTTCGCACCATTGCAGGCACAAGCTCGAATGGACGAGGTCGACGCTCGCATCCGCGATCGGTAGCGCCTGGGCATCAGCACACACACGCGCGGCCGATCCTGGCAGGTATTGGCGTGCTGCACGCAGCATCGGCAACGCAAGATCGAGCGCGATGAACTCCGATTCTGGAAACAGCGCGCGCAAATGCGCGCTGCTGCGTCCTGGTCCGCAACCGACATCGAGCACGCGTTGCGGTGCGAGTGCGACGGCGTCGATGCGTTCGCGCAGGCGGCATGCGACTTCGGCCTGCAACACCGCGTGCGCCTCGTAGGTGGCCGCCGCGCGACCGAAGGCGCGCCGGATATGCGCAGCATCGAGTCCGGCGCTCATGCCGGCAACCCCGATGCAAAGGCAACGACTGCGTCGGCGACATCCTGTGCATGCGACAGGAATGGCGCATGGCCGCTGTTGCATTCGACGTAGCGTCCGCCCGGTGCGTGCGCGGCAGACCACTGCATCGCACCCTGCGGAACCAGACGATCGCGGCGCCCGCTGATCCACAGGCTCGGCATCGCGAGCGTTGCAATGCGTGCGCGCAAGTCGCAGGTGTCGAGCGCATGCAACCCTGCAGCAAGTGCCTCAACAGCTGGCTCGCCGCGCGCGAATACGCGTGCCTTCAAGGCGCGCAGCTCCGCTTGCGGATGCTCCGAACCCATCGTTTCGAGCGCGAGGAAGCGATCGATCGCGTGGCCGTAGCGGCTGCGCAGTTCCGTATCGAATGCGCCAAACACGCTGGCGGCGACACCGTGCGGCCAATCCGGCGCATCGACGAACCGCGGACTTGCCGCGATCATGCAAAGACCGCGCACGCTGGTCGCCTGATCAAGCGCTGCCTGCAGTGCGACGAGCCCGCCGAGCGACCAACCCAGCCACACCGCACGTGGCGTTGCCGCGGCGATCGCGCGCGCGCACTCGCTGACGTCGAAATGCGCTTCAGCGCGGCTGTAGCCGTGCCCGGGCAGGTCGACCAGGTGCACGCGGAAGTGCGCGACAAGACGCTCGGTCAGCGGCGCGAAGATACCGCCGTGCATGGCCCAGCCATGAATGAGCACGAGGTCGGGGCCAGCACCGTGGGTTTCGATATGCATTGTTTGCGCTGCAGCCTTTTAAGTCCTCCCCTTCAAGGGGAGGGTTTGGGTGGGGATGGTGTCGTCTGCTGCACGCATCATGCGCGCGCTTTCGATGCGCGGTTCAAGCAGGCGCCAGAGCAGGAGCGCGTAACGACGCAGACAGAGACCGCGTGCGCGCAGCCAGCGCGGCCGTTGTTGCTGGGCAAGAATGCGCTCGGCCAGCCACGCCTGATCGAAGCGCTCCCACACGCCGGTCGTCACACACAGATTGTGTGCAAGGATCGGATGCACCTCGTCGAACAAGATGGCGTGCAACTCGCCGGTCGCGTATGCCGAGCGTGCGAGTTCGCGCGCAGCGACGCGCACGAAACTGCGGTACTCGGTGTCGAGATAGAGATCGGACAAGGCCAGCCACACGGGTCGACGCGCGTCGAGATCCGCGACGGCCAGCCTCATGCGCTTGCCGCCGCGATCGCATCGAGCAGACGTTCGACATCGCGTTCGGCATGCAGCGCCGAGATCGCGACGCGCAGTCGCGC